>JAKSAW010000720.1 GCA_022361455.1 Pseudomonadales bacterium
GAAAGCTCCTCCGTCTGGATCAGATTAAAGCTTATGGCGAACGTCACAACATTGAACCTCTGGTTCGCGATGTAGACACGCTTTGGAAGCAGATTTCGCCGCGGGAAAGCACGATGAAATGTGGGATACTGCAATGTCGGCGCCACATAGTATTGCCTCTCTTTACGATCAACGTATTTTGGTGATGATCGATGAGTTCCAAAACCTGAGCGGTTATATTTATCGAGACCAAGATTGTAAAAATGCATTAGATCCGTCTATCCCAGGCTCCTATCACGAACTTGTGGAATCCAAGGTTGCCCCCATGTTGACCACGGGATCCGCGGTGGGATGGTTGGTGAATGTGATCGACACCTACCTACAAATGGGGCGCTTGCAAAAGATCTGGGTTTCTCCCTATTTGACTCCGGAGGAAGGTTTGGAGGCGGTGTATCGCTATGCCGAAAATTACCGCACGGAGATCACAAACGAATCCGCGTTATTGATCAATCAAGCTACCCATGCCGACCCTTATTTCATTCCCTGTATGTTTCACAGTATCTATCCCGAGCGGGATCTGTCCACGGAAGCCGGTGTTTTGGCCTGTGCGCGCTATGAGATCACCGACCGCAACGCGGATATGGCCTCGGAATGGTTTCTCTACCTAGATTCGGTTCTGCCACGCATCAATGCGGTGGTAGCTAAAAAGCTCTTGTTGTTTCTAACCCGGAACTCCGATCGCGATTATTCAACCGCGGAACTGAAAACCGCCTTGAATCTGGAGTTGGAAGCGGACGAAATCAATAAACGTTTGGAAGTATTGGCCAAAGCCGATTTGATCAGAGGAAGGGACATCAAGTCCCGCTGGCAAGGCTACAAAGACGGCACGCTCTATCTGGTTCTCCAGGAACGTTTCGAGGATGAATTGGAAGCTCTGGATGCCCCACGTGAAGATTTGGACTATCGCGTCGCCGAGCTCAAGCGCTCCGAACGTTCGCTGCAGGGAGCACTGAATCAGGTCTCGGGTGAGCTGATCGA
>JAKSAW010000012.1 GCA_022361455.1 Pseudomonadales bacterium
GCAGAATGTTATATAGTTTGCAGCGCCTAAAAAGGCGGGTCCTAAGATTGATTACTTAATACTTAGTAAAAAGTGCGAGTATCATATAGGACTAGCACAAATTTTTAAATTGACCCAGGTTAATCAGGATAGAGACGTCAGGGTCAATGTAAATGACACTCAGTCAGTTAGTCTGCACCCTGCATTTCGCAGTGGCAATTTAACCATCCCTTCGTATTTATTCGGGAGCTAATTCATGAAAGTAGATAAAGTCAGAAAAGTCGCTATTGTTGGCGGAAACCGCATTCCTTTTGCTCGTTCCAACTCCGCTTACTCGCACGTGAGCAACCAGGATATGCTTACAGCTGCGTTAGATGGCTTAGTAGAGCGCTATAACCTGCAAGGTGAGCTTATTGGAGAAGTAGCCGGTGGTGCTGTTATGAAGCACTCTCGTGACTTTAATTTGGTTCGTGAAGCTGTATTGAGCACAGGTCTAGCCCCAGAAACGCCTTGTTATGACGTACAACAAGCCTGTGGTACTGGCCTTGAAGCCGCTATTTTAGTGGGTAACAAGATTGCACTTGGTCAAGTAGATTCAGCAATTGCTTGTGGTGTGGATACCACTTCCGACGCGCCTATCGGTGTGAGCGAAGGTCTACGTAACATTCTCTTGGATCTTAACCGCGCTAAGACTAACCAAGAACGTATGAAAATCGCTGGTCGTTTCCGTCCTAAGCATTTAATGCCTTTGATACCTGCTAACGGTGAGCCGCGCACGGGTCTTGCCATGGGTGAACACTGTGAAATCACCGCTAAGGAATGGAGCATTCCTCGCGATGAGCAAGATCAGTTGGCCTACAACTCCCACACTAATATGGCTAAAGCCTATGAAGATGGTTGGATGGACGACATGATCACGCCTTTCCAAGGACTAGATCGTGATAACAACCTACGTGGCGACACCACAATTGAGAAGCTTTCTACTTTGAAGCCATGCTTCGATCGTAGCGAACAAGGCACCATGACGGCTGCTAACTCAACGCCTCTTACTGATGGTGCATCTTCTGTACTATTGGCTACTGAAGAGTGGGCAAAAGAGCGTGGTTTACCGATCCTTGCTTACCTTACTTATGGCGATACTGCTGCCGTTGATTTTGTTGGTAAGAAAGAAGGCCTTCTAATTGCACCTGCTTATGCAGTGCCAAAAATGTTGGATCGTGCTGGTATTACTCTTCAAGATTTCGATTTCTACGAAATCCATGAAGCCTTCGCTGCTCAGGTTCTTTACACTCTTAAAGCTTGGGAGACTGAAGAGTTCTGTAAAGAGCGTTTAGGTCGTGATGCTGCGCTAGGTAGCATTGATCGTAGCAAGCTGAATGTGAAAGGTAGTTCTTTGGCGGCTGGTCACCCATTTGCTGCTACGGGTGGTCGTATCCTTCATAACGCTGCCAAGCTATTGAACGAAAAAGGTTCCGGTCGTTGCTTGATTTCCATCTGTGCAGCAGGTGGTCAAGGTGTTACCGCTATCCTTGAAAAGTAAGCTTCTAACTAAGCTTGCTGGCTAGCACTGGTTAATACTGATAGCTAGTTGTATTCAAGAAGCCCATGTTATTCTTAACAAGAACGACATGGGCTTTTTTAATGAGCTTATTTCATGGCATTCTTTAAAGGCTCATCTATCTAATACCTTCGCCAGCTTCATCAGAGTTAAAATGGCAGATCAAGAACTTATCTCACTCTATAACGAAATTACCCAATGCACTTTATGTGAGGCTCATTTGCCTCTGGGACCAAGACCGGTGCTACGAATTAGCAGTTCTGCAAAGGTTCTGATTGTCGGACAAGCTCCAGGTACAAAAGTCCATGCTACTGGTATTCCCTGGAATGATCCCAGTGGAGATCGTTTGCGACTTTGGCTTAACGTGGATCGCGATCAGTTTTATAGCACGGACAATTTTGCCATCGTGCCCATGGGATTTTGTTATCCTGGAAAAGGTAAGAGTGGTGATCTTCCACCGCGCCCAGAATGTGCTGAGCAATGGCATGGATCTTTAATGAAGTTGATGCCCCAATTAGAGCTTATTCTATTGGTAGGCAAATACGCCCAAGATTATTACTTGCCTGAAGCTTCTTCTTATAAAACCTTAACTGAAAACGTTCGTCACTGGCATCAGTACTTACCGCGTTTTCTACCGTTGCCACATCCAAGTCCACGCAATGGCGTTTGGTTAAAGAAAAACCCTTGGTTCGAAGAGTCAGTAGTGCCTCATCTAAAGTCTCGAGTTCATTCATTAGTTCTTGAAAAAAGTAGTCAGCTTTAAAATTTCCATTACCTAGTTTTCCAAGACCATCGATTAACGAAGACTTAGTACATGGCACAGTCGTGCTTGCATTGTCGAATTTCTGTCTATACTGAGCAAATAAAGCTCTATTTTGGTACAGGGCTTTCAGCGAAACTGACATCGAGGGCCTATGCTTTCTCTGCGAGTCATTCTTTCTATAGTGCAGTCCGCCTTTGATTCTTCCCTTGTCTTGCCGGTTCAATTCAATATTGCTTTATCTTATTTACTTATAACTGATTTGCTAGCTAGCAATCGGTGCGAGCGGAGACTTATACATGAACAAACTCGTCGCTAATTTTGTCGCCTTAATGTTGCTTGTTGTGACATCGATAACTCATGCTCAGACCTTTGTAGTGGGAGTGGAAGATATCGATTACTACCCTCTCTATGCTTACAAAGAAGGAAACTACCAAGGTGTGGCTAAGGAAGTGATGGATAAGTTTGCCAGTAGCAAAGGATATACATTCAAGTACAAACCTTTTCCTGTCATTCGCTTAACCAAGTATTTTGTTGAAGGGCAGGTGGATCTCAAGTTTCCCGATAATGAGGTATGGGCTGGAGACGCTAAAAAGGGTTTGAATGTGGCCTATAGCAATCCAGTGATCGATTACACTGACGGTGTCATGGTATTACCAGCTTCTGCAGGTAAAGGCATTGGCGCTTTGAAAAAATTGGGATTGGTACGTGGTTTTACACCGTGGGATTATCTTTCACTTATTAAAACAGGCAGTGTGAAATCTAAGGAAACCAGTTCGTTGGATGCGCTAATACAGCAGACACTTCATGGCCGTGTAGATGGTGCTTACTTTAACGTGTCAGTTGCTAAATACCATTTGGCGCAGAATCTTAAAAAGCCTGATGGATTAGTATTTGATGATGGGCTACCTCATACCAGTAGTTCTTACAAATTATCCTCTCATAAACATCCCAAAATCATTGAAGAATTTAGTCAGTTTCTTATTGATGAAGCCGGTTGGATTTCTGAAGTTAATAAAAAATATGGTCTATAACGGATAACCAAAGAACTTGAGGGTAATACAATGCGTAAGACTTTATTAGCGATGGCGGCTGTTGGATGTTTATCTGCAACTACTAGCTATGCAGCTCAGTGGAGCAATACGGAAGTTCATTTGCAATATGGCGATTTGACGAGTGTTATTGATGGTGAAGAGTATTCAACTACTATCATTACGTTACAACATGCTAGTGGTTGGAAGTTTGGTGATAACTTTTTCTTTGTTGATCATTCCTCAGCGAATGGCGGTACTGAGTTTTATGGTGAATGGTATCCAGGCTTCAGCTCTAACAAGATACTAGGTATTGAGTACGGTGGTCTATTAAAAGATGTGAGTTTTGTTATGGGAGTTAACGCTGCTCCTGATGTTGATGTTCTTAAGTACTTGCCAGGTATTAATTTGTCCTGGAACATTGATGGCTTTGCTTTTTTAAATACGATGATTACCTCATATATTGATTCCACCAAGAACGATTTCTTTAAGGAAGAAGATGGTTTCATGTTTGATGTTTCCTGGAAATATCCTTTTGATATAGGCAATCAGAGTTTCGATATTCAGGGGCATGCTGAGTATATTTCCAAGCGAGATTATGAAGAGAGAGATGGTGAAGCTAAGGCTTGGATACTCGCACAACCACAGTTTCGTTGGAATGCTGGCAAAACTTTATTCCAAGAAGACAATTTATTTTATCTAGGTATCGAGTATCAATATTTTAAAAACAAATTGGGCAGCGAGGAAAAGGATAACGTCGCTCAGTTTTTAGCTGTGTGGGTGTTGTAATCTAGTAGTACAGAAATCAAGTGTTTTGAGCCCTCTGCAAATCACTATAGAGTTGCAGGGGGCTCTTTGTTTTCTAATAAGATAATACTCGCCAAAGATTTAGTAAAACTTGAGAAGGCTATCTTTACTAGGCGTTATTCATGGGGTGGATCTTAGGGCTGTTACCAATTGGATGTAACTTAGGATGGCCAATACTGTAAGGTGTGGTTTGCAACCAGCCAATAAAATCCTCCAAACACAACGGTGCTGTGAGGTGATAGCCTTGGATAATATCGCATTGCATTTGCGTTAGTTGCTCAAGTAGCGGTTCATCTTCAACACCTTCTGCCACAACACGCATTCCTAAACTGTGACCAATGGTGAGAGTGGCTTGCACGATATGTCTATCTTCTTCATTGGTTAGCATGTCTTTGATAAAGCTACGGTCTATCTTCAGCTCTTTCATTGGTAATCGTTTTAAATGAGACAGGCTGGAGTAACCGGTACCGAAATCATCAATCGCTGTGGCCAAGCCCATTTTATTCCATTGATTTAGCACGTTCGATGCTAAGTCAGGGTTGGCTAGCATTGCGGTTTCTGTCATTTCAAATGTCAGGTAGGTAGGATCGATATTGTGGCTCGCTAAGGTTTCAACAATATAGGTAGTTAAGTCTGGTTCTTCCAAATTCTGGGGGGATACGTTAATCGATAAGCTAATCAGATAACCTTGTTTATGGAGCGTTTGAAGGGCTTTTACTGCGTGTAGAATTACCCAGCGAGTTAAGGGTTTAATAACACCAGAGTTTTCTGCAAGCTTGATGAACTCATCGGGTGGTACAAATCCATGAGTAGGATGGAACCAACGTAGTAGTGCTTCCGCACTAACAATAGAGCGGGTTTTGCTGTCGAGTTGTGGTTGTAGATAGACCTGTAATGCGTCGCTTTCCACGGCTCTTTTTAAGTCATTAATTAGTGATAAACGGCGTTCGCTATAGGGATTGAAGGTTTCTTCATAGAGCTGACAGTAGGAAGAAAACTGTAACGCCTGCTCAATAGCGACAAAAGCGTTTCTAAGCCATATTTCGGCATTATATCCTGCCTGACTAGCGGAACAGGTGCCGCCATAGGTTTCAATATCGAGGCTAATACTATCTAGCGTGAATTGTTTTGGTAATTGACTCAGGGAGTTCTTCACCAAATTGATCGCGCTATCATTATTGGGGGCCTTGATAATAAATGCGAAAGTCACCCCTTGAATAACCGCCAGATTATCTCCGCTGCCAGCAAGCTCGACTTTGAATTGCTGGGGTACACGGTCAAGAATTTCTTTTAGATGCTGGGCTATAAACTTGGCTACTTCATCACCAACGTACCTGCCCAAGGTATTATTGATATCACGCAAGTCCTTAATTTTGATAAGTGCTAGATAAGTTTCTTCATCGATCTTATTAGAGAGTACATTTTGAATACCTCTATCCAGCATGTTTTGATTGGCCAGTCCTGTATTAGGGTCATGCAATGCCTGTTCTAGTAATGCTTGTTCAGCTTTTTGTAGTTTGCCTATGGTGGTTTTCTGCAGCACCATAGCGTCCAGCTTATCGCGACGATCTTGGCGGATTCGATCAGCAATAGCCATGGTGATAATGGTGATCTCTAGCATGCTACCCAGTTGGGGTGTGAACAAGGTAAAGCTATTTGCAGGTATATAACCACGCATCATGGCGATGTAGATCATCATGCAGGTCAGTAGGCTGCCCCAGCCAATTAAAAAGAATCGCGCCGTCTTTTCACCGGATTTATAACTAATAATACCAGCACTCATCATTAGGACTAGTAGCCACATGATAGTCAGGTCTGTAACAGTAGTAGCGATGTCGTATCGCAGCGTTTGAGAAAATAGAATAATAATAAATGCCAAGCTATGGGTGGCGGTTAGTAGGGTATGGGTGATGGGAGCGCATAGCTTCGTGTTTAAAAATGCTTGGGTAAATAGAATACCAAAACTCGCCGAGAAACCGATAAAGAATAGATTAGTGCCTTCATTCCATTCAGGTGCAAAGGGCCAAAGGTAAGCAAGACCATGTCCAGTCACACCGGCTTGGGCGAGCCCTGTCGATAGGATAAAAAATACATAGTACAGATATACTCTTTGCTGAGTGGCCATATAAATAAGCAGATTATAGAGGCCGGCAATAAAGAACATGCCGAAGAAGGTGCCCCAAATAAACTCTACGCGAACGCTGCTAGTAAGATATTGCTTTTCTGTTTGCACGCTCATGGAAAAAGGTTGTTTCGCCATACTGTGCACTTTCAAAAGAAAGGTGTACTGCTGTGAAGGCTCTACCGGAAAATCAAAGGCCATCAATCGGGTTTCCATTGAACGGTCTTTGATAGCTTTTTGAGTGCCGTTATCGAGAATCATTGGATTTTCGCTTAACGGATTTATCACGAGAGTAACTTGATCGTAAAGCGGGTAGGGGTGATCCAGAACTAGGGCTGCATGTGTTGCGGTTAAGTTTTCTGAGGTTTTGAAAGAACCATAAAACCAGTAGTCAGTATTAGAATCGTTAATGGTAAGTCGATCGCGCAAAGTAGCGCTACTAATGATGGTCTGTAGATCAGTATTTTCTACCGGTTCGATATTGGCTTGGGTTTCGAAAAGCCTAAGAGTGTTAGTAAGCGAAATCTTGGTTTGGGTGTCGCTAAGAGAAACAAAACTATCGGCAATAGCAATCCCCGGAGCTAGTAAGACTAGGCACACTAGCAGCTGCAGGGTAATGCTCTTTGTGAGGCGACATAAACCGATCATACTCAGAATACTTCGTCGATTTATTGATGAGGTTAACAAAGTCTAGCCTGATCAATTTGTGATCGCCATTATTCGAGGCCTCACATAACAAAGCATTCTAAAAGTGGCTTAAATCGTTCTTAGAATGAGGGGTTGTTGCGATTAGAATGTCCAGGCTTATCACCATTTTGCATAATGGTCTTCGGCGAAGCCTGGTTGGCCATTGAGAGTGATCGTTTCCCCTGAAGTGGTTTTGATGGTGCCATAGAAACGGCCAAATAACTGGGTGAAATTAGATGCCAGAAAGATGACGTTTAGTTTCTCGGAGCGCTCACCTTCGGCCTCAAATGTCAGATCTACATTGCCGTCGCAAGACTGGATTTTCCATTGCCCGTAGCGATCTTTGCGGTCGTAGATAAAGCGTATTTGACCGATTTTATGGAGCTTGTTGTCAATCCAAATGCCGTTTTCGGTATAGCCGGTTTCGTTTACTCCGGAAGCAAAGTTCAATCCGATTCTGCGCCCATCTTCCAGCAGGCCCGATAAGCTCGCCCAGTTCCATGCGGTTTCTCGGCGCATGTAACCACAGCTCCAATCGTAGCTGCCCAGCGTTTCATTAGCATCGATTTCGATGGTTTTATCTTTCCAACGGATATTGCCGCTTGCAGAAAGGGCTGGTGCCTTTTGTGTATAGGCCCAACCGCTGTAGCCATTTTGTGTGCACACTGCTAATGGCTCATAGTTTTCAGGTTCGCTGATAGTGATGTTGATATCGATCTCTTGGCCAATTTGGGCTTTTAAGGTGCGCTCTCTTGGCAGTTCTGATGCATCTAATTCAAAGTTGGCTTTGCCTTTCTTAAAACGGCTTTTACCGCCATCGGGCTGGGTGGAGAGGGCGGCATTCATAGCTAAAGGTTGCAGAAAACTGTACTCATCAATTTCGTGAGTATGACGGTCGAAAATATAGATAAATGCGTTACTAATATATTTGATATCGACGAGCGCGCAGCCAAATACGATGTCTTCGTTAGTGATACCAATGAACTGAAATTGATTAAAGTGGAAGTACTTTTCTATTGAGGTGGCCCGACGATCCATGACGCTGTGATAGTCATAGTCCTTGTAATTGATTTCCCTGATGGGGTGATCGAATACCCCAAATTGTGGTTGTCCGTTGGCGTTTATCAATTTATTGTACTGCACCATAAGTCTCTCATTTCAAAAATAAAACAAAGGTATCTGGTTATGTATATTGCTTTTAAGCATGCCCATATGATGTTCGCTGTGATCAGCGGACTGTTTTTTCTAATTCGGGGCGTATGGATGTTAGTGGATTCACCCCGTTTAATGCAACGTTGGGTTAAGATTCTTCCTCATGTCAATGACACCCTTTTGTTAATTTGTGCCATTGCTCTCATGGTTCAGATTGAACAGTATCCCTTTGTGCACGGATGGTTAACAGCCAAAGTAGTGGCGCTATTGCTTTATATTGGTTTGGGTGTCGTGGCGTTAAAGCGCGGAAAAACCAAGGCTATACGCACCGGCGCGTTTTTGGCGGCGTTGCTTTGCTATCTCTACATGATGAGCGTGGCGTTTAATCATCATCCATTAGGCGCGCTGGCCAACTTAGGCTAGGACTTTAAGAAAACTAGGGTTTTAAAAGAGTAGTATCGAACAGATTAGCTAGGGGGAATTGTGGGAGAGTTTACTGAAGACACCAAAGTAGAACAGGTTTCTGAAACCCATTGGAAGGGTGAAGTAACTCCTCGCTGGAGCGTCGGTTCAATCCCCAATGGTGGTTACCTAATGGGAATCGCTGCTCAGGTTTTGAAAGAAGGGCTTTCAAAACCCGATCCACTGACGATTACTGGGCATTATCTTGACCGTGCTGAAGAAGGTCCAGTGGATATTGATTTCGAGCTAATGCGTTCAGGTCGCAGTGTATCGACTGGTTGTGCCAAGTTGATACAAGGTGGTGTTGAACGGGCTCGTTTTACCGCGAGCTTTGGTGATTTGGAGAAAACTAAGGGAGAGACTTGGGTTGGCACCGAGCCACCTGCATGGCCCAATCCTGAAACTTGTATCACTCATCCCAACACGCTAACCATTCATGACAGAATTGATATGCGCTTTGCCCCAGAAGAAGGGGCGTGGATTAGCGGTGAATTAGGCGATAGAGCAGAACATATCCTGGTGAACCGTTTTACAGATGGATCAGCCCCTGATCCATTATCATTGCTATTTTTTACAGATTGCGTGCCACCAACGGTATTTGCTCTATACGGTACTGCCGGTTGGGTTCCCACTTTAGAACTGACCGTGCAAGTACGGGCACGACCGGCACCCGGTGATTTGTTGTGTCGGTTTACCACTCGATACTTAACCAACGGGTTGTTAGAAGAGGATGGTGAGATCTGGGATTCTAATAATCAGTTAGTGGCCATTAGCCGACAGTTGGCAAAGTATCGCAGACCTATTTCTGAATAGAATAAGCTTTGCGTTAATTTGAATAAGTAGACTTCGAATCGATCGCTATAGTTAAGTAAAACGCATCGTTTTGGAGCATCTCATGATTCAAGTTCAACGCGCACTCATATTAGCAGTCGGCTTGTTTTTTTATCCTTTAACCTTTGCTGCAGAGACGGTCGTCGTTGCTAGCGATGAATGGGTTAATTACACCAACAAGGACGGAACAGGCTATTACTTCGATGTGCTCAGAGAGGTGTTCCCTGAACCTGAATACAAACTTTCCATCCAAATTGTGCCTTACGCTCGCTCCGTAAAAATGATTACAGGGGAGTCCGCGCATATTGCCTTGGGCTTATATGAGGGAGAGGTGCCGCAGTCACAAACTTCAAAATATGTGGTGGAAAGGGATTTGGTGGATGCACTGGTGACACCTGAATTAGATCAGGCTTGGAGAAATCCGCAATCTTTAGCCGGAAAAACCGTGGTGGCGAAGATCGATTATGGTTTTGATGATATTACCGATATCAAAATGAACTATTCAGAGAAATCTTCTTTGGAAGGCATGATTAAAATGTTAGAGGCGAAACGTGTTGACGCCGTGTTGGATTATGAAGAAGACATGCAGCCTATTATTGATAAGGTTAAGCTGCCTAAAAACTTTAAAATCAAAAAGCGAGTGATGGGGGCGGATATTTTCTTTGGCTTTTCGGGTGATGCTAAAGGCAAGGAATATATAGAACGTTTTAATCGTGAATATAAGAAACTATGGGACGCAGGAAAAATTCACGAGCTTATGAAAAAGAACGTGGGTGATGCCGGTTCGTTACCTGAAAAACAATAAGCCCTTGTATAGAGGAGATGAAAAGGGGGCGTGGATGAAGTTACAACCCCCTTTTCAGTTGTTATCACTTGTTTTGTAGATTCTGCATCATTTGCGTCATTGCTTCCTGTGTATTTCCAGGATGGTCCGCGTCAGTAAAATCACAAATTTGATCCCAGCTCTTAGCAATCGCTTCTGCAGACAAGCCGTCACTGATATTAAAGCCAACACCTTTAGCACGCTCCCAACGAAGCTTGCCTACCCATCCAGCGCCTACTTCGAACAAGCCGCCGGTTTCTGTGCTGTTTTCGTCGCATAATTTAACCACTAGGGGGGTCACGTATTGAGGCTTAAGTTGCTCAATGAGTGGCGGTGGTAAAATGGTTTCGGTCATACGAGAACCTGCCACTGGCGCAATGGCATTGACCAAGATGTTATATTTTTTACCTTCCAAGGCTAAGGTTTGCGAGAAACCATGTAGGCCAAGTTTTGCCATGGAGTAGTTTGCTTGACCAAAGTTACCATAGATACCTGCTGCTGAAGCAGTCACAATCACGCGACCATATTCGTTGTCACGCAGATGCGGCCATGCGGCATGGGTGACTTTGTAAGCGCCTTTCACATGTACTTCATAAACCAAGTCCCAGTCTTGATCCGTCATTTTATTAAAGCTTTTATCGCGAAGGATGCCGGCGTTATTAATCACCACATCAATGCGACCAAAATTGTCCATGGCACTTTGTACTATTTTGTCACCATCGGTTACAGACTCATAGTTGGCAACGGCTTCACCGCCCGCTGCTTGAATTTCATCGACTACCATGTCAGCGGCACCTTTGCTTTCGCCTTCGCCGGTAGCGCTGCCGCCTAAGTCGTTAACGATAACTTTGGCGCCGCGCTTGGCAAACTCCAATGCATGGCTTTTACCTAGCCCGTTGCCGGCCCCTGTTACTATGACAACCCGATCGTCAAAACGAATGTCAGACATGGTTCTTTCCTCTTGTGAATAGTTAAATAGCTAATGGCTAAACGCTTTGTGTTTGTATTGTTATAAAATTTAGGCAAAAAAAAGGCGGCTCACTTCGCTGAAGAGCACTACTCTGCAACAATCATGGTCCGCCTTTTTTGCGTTGGCTGCTTGGGCTTAACGCCCTAATAATTAGTTATGCAGCTTTCCCTCTATAGCCCCAGCCCGCGGCCAATGATCTCTTTCATGATTTCATTGGTTCCAGCAAAGATCGGGGTAATTCTAGAATCTACATAGGCACGTGCGATGGGGTATTCCATCATGTAACCGTAGCCGCCGTGGAATTGAACACATTGATCAACCACACGGTTTTGCAGATCAGTACACCACCATTTCGCCATAGAGGCTTCGTCTGGTGATAAAGTTCCTTCGTTAAGCTTAGTTGAAAGTGCATCAACAAAGCTTTGACCGATGGTAATTTCGGTATGCATTTCTGCCATTTTGAATCGCGTGTTTTGGAACTTGCCGATTGGCTTACCGAAGGCGGTACGCTCTTGGACATAGTCCATGGTTTCTGCGAAACAGAAGTGACAGGCTGCCATTGCACCGGCTGCGCAAACTAAGCGTTCTTGCGCCAGTTTTTGCATTAAGTAGATAAAGCCTTGGCCTGGTTGGCCTAAAACGTTGTCTTTAGGCACGATAACATTTTCAAAGAACAGCTCGGCGGTGTCTTGCGACTTCATGCCCATTTTCTTGAGGTTTCTACCGCGAGTGAAACCTTCCATACCGCGTTCTAGTACCACGAGGGTTACGCCTTCATCGGCCTTGGCGGCAACAATGACTAGGTCTGAAATAATACCGTTGGAGATAAAGGTTTTACTGCCGTTCAGAATGTAGTGGTCACCTTTGTCTTCAAGTTTTGACTTAATGTTTTGTAAGTCAGAACCTGTACCCGGTTCAGTCATACCGATGGCTAGGATTGCTTCGCCTGAGCAGATCTTAGGTAGCCATCGCGCTTTTTGTTCGGGGGTTGAATATGACGCAAGATATGGGGCAATTACGTCATTATGTAAGCTCAGTGCGAAGCCCGCTTCGCCGATCATGGCTAGCTCTTCGATCATGATGACGGAATAACGGAAATCAGTCAGGCCAAGTCCGCCATATTCTTCTTCAACGAAAGGGGCTAGGAAGCCGTTTTCGCCGGCTTTTTCCCACACGGCTCGATCAACGATACCGTTGTCGATCCACTCTTCGGTGTAAGGTGCCACTTCTTCTTCGCAGAATCGACGGAAGTTATCCCGAAATACATTATGCTCTTCTTCAAAGATGGCTCTATTTTCAATTGTCATTTTTATTTTCGCTCCGTACAGCTGCAGCCATGACTGGTTGGTGTTCATTTTGGTGGCAGGCCCCTTTTCGGCCAATGACCCAATCTCCCAAAATTCCTGACATTATCGTTCATTAGCTCTGGAACTTAATGTGCAGTGGCAGTAGAGTAGTTGCCTTGAGCCACCGTTTATGAGATTTCCGGATGGTCTAATGGCCTGCAACCAAAGGTGTTCTTAGGTTGTTATAAGGTAAAGGGGTGCCAAAAAGTTGCATGCTCTTTGATAGTAGAGGAAATCGGGGGTGGCTGTCGAGGTGGGGGCCTGCTTGTCAGCCTAATACAGTGATCTGTCTAACAAAAAAATAAGGGTGTAGTAGTAGAGTGAGTGGTCGAACTATACCAATAAGATTAGTACTTTTGCTCTTAGAGGGAGCCAAGCGGGGCGGGGTTCCTGCAGAAGAGTTATTGGAAAGAGTCGGTGTGCCTGTCGAGGTACTACACCAAGAAGATGCGCGAATTGATAAGCATTTGTTTATTCGATTAATGCTCGAGGTGATGCGCCGAACCCAAGACGAGTTTATGGGCTTTGGAGAAGGGCGGGTTTCTAAACCTGGTACTTTCTCGATGATGGCTCACGCTGTTATCAACTGCGCAACATTGGAAAAAGCGATCCTTCGTGGCAGCAAATTCTATGAGTTGTTCAACTTTAGTATCTTTTCGCGCCTGAGGGTTGAAGACGAAGAAGAAGCTATTATTCGTTACTTTGTTCGCGATGAAATAGAGTTCCAGAGCGATATTTTGGAAGCGACGGTTTTCTTAACGTTACGTTTTTTAAGTTGGCTCATCGGCCAGCAAATAGTTCCTAAGAAAATCTGTTTTGATTTTCCTTGTATTGATGATGGCGAATATGCCTCTCAATTTTCCTGCCCAGTTTTTTATAATCAAAGCCATACGCAAATCGTTTTTGATCAACGCTATTTAAATATGCCTTTGGTGCAGAACGCACTGTCGCTTTCTAAGTTTCTAAAAGCTTCATTAAAAGAGCTAATGGAAGGGGATATTGAAAGCGCTAGTCTTAATGCCAGAATTCGTTCCATTATTAGTAAAGAGTTTGGTAACAACTTCCCTGATTTTTCGGTGATTTGTGAGAAGCTAAATATGACACCGCAAACCTTGCGTAGGCGGTTAAAGGATGAAAACACCAGTTACCAAGAAATCAAAGACAGTATTCGCAAAGATGCGTCAGTGTTCTATTT
This sequence comes from Pseudomonadales bacterium, assembly GCA_022361455.1. Lineage (GTDB taxonomy): Bacteria > Pseudomonadota > Gammaproteobacteria > Pseudomonadales > Ketobacteraceae. The sequence goes on from JAKSAW010000012.1 coordinate 13,724, forward strand.
ATCCAAACATGAGTTGACCATTGATGAAATAGCCATGTTAATGGGCTTTTCGGAAGCTAGTTCCTTTCATCGAGCATTTAAGAAATGGACTGGGAAAACCCCGTCCGTGTATCGACAGGAATTGTTGGACCAAGCGGGCCAAGGATAGTTTGGCACTATCCTTGGGATTTGGGATGCAGCTTAGTGAATAGTGTATTTAACGTCGACGCGAGTTCCACCCTCGCTGTATTCGACCGACTCACACAGGGTTTCGATCAAAGATACGCCGCGCCCAAAGGCTTCATCGTCACATGACTTGCGCATATTGTTGATGTCGAAACCTTCTCCTGAGTCTTTAATTTGGATAGCTAAATTACCTTGCTCACCATTGGTGGTGAACTCGACAGCAATTTTTACGAAGCCATCGTTTAGCGCATCCAATCGTTCTGAGCGTTGTTGGTAGTAATCTAAGTAGCCGTCTTCCGAAAGTTTTAACTCAGACGATAAACCTAATACTCCATGCTCCAAAGCATTAGAGAATAATTCTGACATGATGGTATGGAGAAAGTCTTTGTGAGCAGAAATGATCGTCGATACACCCATCATATCAATTAGTGTCGAAACAGGTGAAGTGCCTCTTAAATCCTCGGGCTTGAGGTCTAACTCAACTTTCCATGGCAGCTGTTTGCTGTGGTTCGGTTGCAGCGCTGCCTCATCCATTTCGGTGGGTTTGCATACCAGTTCAATAATGGTGATGTCATCGTTTTGACCTGATCCGGTAAATTGCTTAATGTCATAGATTAAACGTACAAAGGGATCTTTTTGGGAACCATCAAACATCTTCAATAGGCGCTCTTCACCATACATTTCCCCTTGGGGATTGAGCGCTTCTGGAATACCGTCTGAATAGATATAAACGTGGTCATCGAGCTCCATGTCATAGATTTTAACGTCACGCTCGAACTCTTCATCCGGTAATACACCTAAAGGCATATGGGTTGATTGCAATGTGGTTTTCAACTTGCCTTTGGCGTCTGTAATTAAAATATCCGGTAAACCACCACTCCAAATAGAAAAGCGGTTACCTTCAGAATTTAATTCCGCAATCGCAGCCACTGCGAACATATCGTCAGGTAAGAACTTTTCTAACGCGCGGTTTATTTCTCGGGCGATATCACTAACAGCCTTACCTTCGTTGGTATTGTCATAGAATATTTGCGATACCGGTAATGCGCCGATTGCAGCTGGTAAACCATGCCCGGTGAAATCTGCTAATAAGGTGTAAAGTCCCCCTGAAGGCGAGGGTGCTGTTAGCAAAAGATCACCATTAAAAGTTGCTGCCGCGGACACATAATGGCGGGTGTTAGTACTATCCTGCATGCTGGCTGCCATGGCTCGATCAAACACCGCTTTGGCGATTTCCTGTTCACGGATATTGTAAGCATGTAAGCGTTTCAGCTCTTCGTTTTTCGCACCGACTTGCTCATTAAGATCGCGAATACGGGAGTGTGCTTTTATCTTCGCCTGCAGCACTTGTTCATTGATGGGCTTGCTAAGAAAATCATCGCCACCAATGGCGAGACATTTTGCTAACGAAGCATCGTCGGAAAGCGCTGTTAGAAAGATAATTGGAATATGGGTTTCGCCAAGATAATCCTTAATCGCAGCGGTTGCTTCATAGCCGTCCATGATCGGCATCATGACATCCATGAGTACCATGTCCGGCTGATTAGATTTAAATAGATCTACCGCTTCCTGACCATTGGCAGCTTCCACTACGTCATGGCCATCGTCTTCCAGTATCCACGACAGTAGTTTTCTATTCGCTTCCGTATCATCAACGACCAAAATCTTCATGGGGCGTAATACCTAACGAACGTGATCACTCAATTTTGAATTTCTTGTCGAACCGAGAAATGGTTAAGATCTTCTTGATTTGTGGCCGGCAATTGATAATGGAGATGTTGGCGGCTTCACCAAGGCTCTTGCGCATGTTCAGCAACATGCCCAGAGCTGAACTATCCATGTGCTCAGTGCCTCGCATGTCGATCACGTAGCTAGAGGCATCTTTGTCGGCATAGGCGGTGCGAAACTCCTGTACCATCTCAAAATCAAAGCGGCCTACGATGCTAATGGTTAGTGCTCCACCATCTTGTGCGCATTCAACAGGCATAATGGATCTCCTTCATGCTGTTTTAAAAAAGGTCAATATCTTGTTTGTTTGTTGCTTCGGTTGCTGTGCTAGGTTCTGCTTTGGCTTCGTTGACTAAACCACTCAAATCAATCAACTTGCCTTGCATACTGGCAGATGCCCTGCAGTCGCGCAGAATATCTTGTAGTGTAGCTTCAACTGCTTGCATACGTGCAAGTCTAGACATAATTTGGCTAATTAGCTGGTCGGAAATATCACCTACCTGTAATGCTTGAATTGCGTTGTTAACGTCTGTACTTACTTCTTGGTTTAAACCATTAAGACTATCCATGGTAGAAGAAATTAAGCGGTTCATCTCTTCTAGATTTTGTAACATTTGATCTACGCGCCCTTTGGCATCAATGGCGTTGTTCAGGTCCATTGATGCAATATCGCCCACGATTTTTTTCACTTCATTCATGGTCGATTGAGCCCCTTCTGCGCGAACTCGAATCTGGTCACTTAAATTATTGGTGTGCTGTGAGAGTTTGCGAACTTCGTCTGCAACCACGGCAAAGCCGCGGCCTGCTTCTCCAGCCCGAGCTGCTTCAATGGCGGCATTCAATGCCAGTAGATTGGTTTGTTCAGCAATATTTCGGATTTCGGTGAGCAAGGAGAACATTTGCTCTAACTCTTCAACCATGTCGCCAATGTGGTGAACTGCCTGCACGCTTTTGTCGCTAACGTCAATCAAGATACCAACATAATCCCCAAGGATATCGCTGACTTCATTGGCGAACGTCTCAACGGTAGTGATTTCTTTTTCACCTTCAGCCACCTCTTTTTGCCCCGTCACGGTGATCATTACATCATTGATTTGACGATTGGTTTCCTGGGCATTGGCATTCATACCTGAAAAGCTTTGGGTAAGATTGTCTACAGCTTCATGGATAGCCGCTTTTACCTTTTCAGTTTCCCGCTGCAAGGTGGCATGGTTATCGGCAAAAAGGCGCATGCTGTCAGTAATTGGGGTGATCTGATGCCCCTCGAGCCACTCTTCTTGCGGCTCTTGGGTTTTTGTTGGTTCATTCGATTGATAAATGGTCAACCAATAGATCGCGGCGCAAACGATGAATAAACCTGCGCTAACAGCGGGATGATCAATAAGGTAACTGGCGATTGCAGATACAATGAATGCGCCGACCAAAAGTAGATGCTTATTCAAGCAAATGAATTCCTGTATAGATCAAAACGGCAACCGAGGCATATAACTGGTTGTTTTATATGCAGTTTAGTCTAAAGTGCTGTTTTTTCCAGTTTATTCTATTGCTGTTAA
>JAKSAW010000011.1 GCA_022361455.1 Pseudomonadales bacterium
GCTGAACTCGGATTAAATGAACCGATCAATTCACCCTGCTGTGCATAGCCTCCTACCGAATTCCAAGTTGCTGAAGATTCGTTCCAACTATTTTCTCCTGCGTAAACTGAAAAAGCATCAGGAGACGCATCAAATACATTAAACTCAATTCTCGCGCTTTCTACCGTTACACATGAATCAAGACTCGCTAAATTCCACTTTATGAGTGTTTGCATCTCCCCATAAGCAGCATCGGAGCCATCTACTAATAATTGTTCAGAGGTCCCATCGTAATTGCTGCTGCTATTATCACTAGAAATAAAGGTATCATCCGTAGCGTTGAAGCGACTACTGGTACCACCACCAGAGTTACCATCTCTCACAGAGCGCATTGCGCCATCTTGAGTAAGATTAAGCACCTCACCAACATTATTAGCTAACCACCAATTAACATTGCTGGGTAAAACGGTAGAACTTGAATCTCGCTGAGATTTACTCAAAGTGCTTGCGCTACTATCAAATTGAGCTGTTCTTAATGCCAATTCATCGCTGGAAACGGTGATGACTTTAAATTGCTGAATACTTGCGAGATCAAGCGTCCAAGATTTAGGATCATTCGCAGATCGAGCTGGTGCTCCCCAGCTTCCTTCCCCGACATACACGGTTCCACTACCAGAAGAAGAAAATGAACTGCCGTTTGGCACCACCACATCAGTTAATTTCGTCATATGGGTATCGGACTCAACAACCACATTCATTGCGTGATCGTAAAATAATTGTGCCCACCAGTTGAACAATGTGCGGTTATCGCTTTTACCAGTATAATGGGGAAACATTGGTTTGTGATATTGAGCGAATCGCCATACGGCACTAGCGCCGTCATCAGAAAGATCTCCTCTAAGCCAACTGTTTTGTGCATTTTGAAGTGAAGAGCTTTGTTCTTGAAATTGCGAATTTAAGGTATAAACGCGAAGCAGTGGTGACACTGCAACGCTGTAATAGGTGTCATTGGGTGAGCAGCTATTATTACGATTGGGATCGACACCAAACATTTTACAAATCGTACTAATATCACCGTCTTCATGGTTACCGTGAGTGCTCACCATAGGATAGATTCTTCTATAGCTAGTGCCGTTAATAGAATCGCTGGAGTAACTTAACTCCCAATCTTCTAACCATTGGCTCCACTCTGAGTTGTTATTTGAGTTAGTAAAATCCCCACCGTGCATCACAAATAAGGGTCTTACTTTAGCAACCAATCGGTTTCCATTTCTTCTATTAGTCCAACCCGAGCGCGTATCACCACCGGCGACAACTACAAACGGCGAATTATCGTCAGGAGCGGTGCGAAACCAGTAACGCTGACCACAACCGCCATTGTCACAAACTCGAAAGTAAACCGCAGAATCTGGTAGCAACCCAGTTAATCGCGTGTGTTTGCTGGTGATCGAAGCCATACTGGTTGTGAAGGTAACAGATCTTGTGGACCATGAAGACTCGCTGGTGTTGTACCCATAACTGATATAAGCATTGTTATTAGAACCACTAGGGGTGAAGCTGATCGTTGCTTCCGTTGCGGCATCGCCTTCCCAACCAATACGCACCCATTTACTACCAGCGACTGAAACAGAAGCATAACCAAACATGGTCAATGCGGTGAGGATTCCGAGTAACTTGATTTTCATTTGATGCCCTTAATGCCTAAATGATCTTTTATATTTGTTATTAATTATTCTGAAGTTTTTATCGATGATTCAGAAAGGGATTTAACGAATAGTTTAGCTACTAAGCATGACCTATTTTGTACATTTTTATCAACTAAACGAAGGACTTATGATTTATATGATTTAGTATCAAACCGCCTAATATCATCAGTTCATTCAAGACTTAGCCGATAACTGAAAGCGCATTAATCCTATTGATTACGGTAGTATTGACCCTAATCAAGGTTGCTTTTTTAGGTATGAGCGAGACTGTTTACACTGTATACCTAGGAGGGTCGTTATGAGCCTAACATCGAACGGGTTATTTAACCCTATGAACCGCTTTGGTTTTCATAAAGATACACTGCTGTCCTACTCACCAGACTACAAAGACAAAACTAAAGTAGATTGTTATGTACCTAGTCGAGCTGATGTTTTTAGAATGCCAATTGATGAACTAAAGCCAATTTTGATTAAATGGTTCACAAAGGCTCCGGACATCTTAACGCCAAGCGACCAGCAAAAAGAAAGCGTATTAGAACTAATGAAAAAGCGCAGAGATGCTGACAATATTGCATCCGAAATTAGCGACATATCTTCACTTTAGTATTTTCTATATCTTTCAGATCAAACAAAAAAAGAGCCTTAAAAAGGCTCTTTTTAAATACCATTGAGAGTGCTTGTAGAGCAACCTACAGTTTGCTCAAAGCCTCTTCTAATGTTGCAACAGTACGATCCACGTTTTGTAGTTTATCTAAACCAAATAAACCAATTCGGAAAGTTCGGAAACCTTCTGGCTCATTGCACTGCAAAGGAACACCAGCTGCTATCTGCAAACCCTGGCTTAAAAACGGTTTACCCGTTTGCATGTCGGGATTTTCTGTATAAAAAACCGCAACACCAGGAGCACCGAAGCCATCGGCCGCCACACTAATAAAACCTTTATCCGCGAAGAGTCCACGCACCTTGGTGCCGAGTTCTAGTTGAGCATCTTTCAAAGTTTCAAAACCAATGCTCTCAGACTCTTTCATGGTATCTCGGAAGCGTTTTAATGCATCGGTCGGCATAGTTGCATGATAAGCATGGCCACCATTCTCGTATGCTTGCATAATGTCGTGCCATTTTTTAAGGTCGCACGCAAAGCTATTGCTAGTAGTTTCTCCAAGCTTTTCTAAGGCGGCTTCACCTAGCATCACAAGCCCACTACATGGAGAGGCACTCCAACCTTTTTGAGGTGCTGAAATGAGAACATCGACGCCAAGATCTTTCATATCAACCCAAACGGTTCCAGATGCGATGCAATCTAGTACAAATAAACCACCGGCTTTGTGGGTAGCTTCAGCCACTTGCTGAATATATTCGTTGGGTAGCATGATGCCTGATGAAGTTTCTACGTGTGGGGCGAATACCATATTAGGCTTTTCACTCTCGATAGCCGCGACCACCTCTTCGATGGGCGCAGGAGTGAAAGGCGCTTGGTCTCCCTGCTCTACCTGACGAGCTTGCAGTACAGAGGAAGAACTTGGCAAATCTGCCATTTCAAATATTTGAGTCCAGCGAAAACTAAACCAGCCGTTGCGTAATACGAGGCAAGATTGGTCTTTTGCGAATTGACGCGCTACCGCTTCCATCGCATAGGTGCCGCCGCCAGGGACTACCACTACGGCCTCTGCATTGTAGACTCCTTTGAGAGTGCTTGAGATGTCTCGCATAACTTGTTGAAATTGTTGAGACATGTGATTCAACGAACGGTCAGTAAATACTACCGAATACTCAAGCAATCCATCTGGATCAATATCAGGCAAAAGTCCTGCCACGCGCTTCTCTCCTATCAAGGTTTATAGAAATGTACGATACGAATTGAAGCGCATTATAGGGCTTAGCCCATCGTTTTGCGATAACTGCGCCTTGGCACAAGTAATTCATTCAAATTCTTGTGTCTATCAAATAGAACGCTGATTTCTAAGCTATAAACTTTTAGCTATTAGGATATGAAAAACGATTATTTTTTGAACTGCGTCACAAAACCTATGTTTAATAAACATACAACAATAATAGTGGAGCAGATTATGCACGTAAGAAAGGGTGAGTCAGACAAAATGTGGTTTCGATCAGATCGATTTCTTAGAACTGAATCTGGTTGGTTTTTCTTAACTAGAGAGCATACCAAGAGGGACCATTTCATAGTCGAGAAGAAGCGGAACGTGAACTCAATTACTATATTGGCCACATGGAAACCTGGGGCATTTATAAACAAGTCACACACTAATTGACGCTGGGCAAACCTTAGTGAAATTGCAGAGGAATTAGTTTTATCAAAGGCCTGGTAACTTTATAATTGGTCGCTAAAAAATAAGAATAAGGTATTAAAGTGACCGATAAAAAACAGCTGTCATTAGCTGCGTTACTAATGACATTGATTGCTCTCTTCTTTTGGACACAATCACGAGTTCCTGCTCTTGATCAAAAAGCCCAAATGGGACAACGAACGACGATAAGCTCAATTGCGTTTGACGTTGTACTTCCTGTTTCCAGCGACCAACCCTATCTCGAGCGGGTGGCACGATCAGCTGCCAATTGGGCCTATACTAATTGGAAGGGAATGACCTTCGGCTTAATCTTCGCCGCCGCGTTTATTACTTTCCTACGTTTGCTACCTAGCTTTGCTGATTCGCGTTTCAAATTTATTAATGCACTCAAAGGCATGGTGATTGGAATCCCTCTGGGTGTTTGCGCCAATTGTTCAACTCCCATAGCTCATGGCATGGTTCGCGCCGGAACTAAGCTTGAAACAGCGCTTGCAACCTTAATGAGCTCCCCCACCCTAAATATTATTGTGCTCACCATGACTTTTTCTTTGCTGCCATTTCACGTGGCATTAGCAAAGGTCTTTGGAGTGGTTTTTATGGTGTTGATCGTGCTCCCGCTTCTAATCAAGTTAATAGCCAACAAGGACATGGAGCAAAAAGGCGCTGCGCTATCTGAAGTTACGAAGAACAACAATTTGAGCAGCATCCAGCTCAATAGTGATGGCTGCGAGATTCCTAGTAACGCTTGGCCTGAAGCCATAAAGCGAGTGCTGACAAAGCTTTTAACAAACTTTGCCCTAGTCATAAGAGAAACCTTACCTTTAATGCTAGTAGCTGGTGTACTCGGTGCATTCGCTATTGAGTCCCTACCCTTTACTAACATCGTTGACATGAATACAGGCCTACTTGCCCTAGTGTTGATCAGTATAGTAGGAGCGTTTTTACCCGTTCCGATTGCCTTTGACGTAATCATTGTCGTTACTCTGCTTACTGCAGGTATGTCTGTTGGTTTAGCGTCTGGCTTGTTGTTTTCCCTGGGGATATTTAGCATCTACCCTGCCATGGTGATCGCGCGACAAATATCCTTAAAGCTTAGTGGCGCATTGTTTACCATGGTTGTACTTACGTCGGTCGCGGTAGGCGCAACAACTGAATTAGTCGATCAACAAAAAATAGACTCAGCAAAATCTATCATTACAGAAGAGCTAAAGCTGACGGAAAAAGTGGATCGGCAGGGCGATTTAATACGTGAAGAGTGCCTTAAAATAGCCTATCAACAATCAAGCCAAGATTGCTTTAAAGGCGTGAGCGAGCAACTGAAAAAAGATCAACCAGATGCACCACAGGATCCTACCAAGTGCAACCAATTACAAGGTATGGCGCAACATGAATGTATGGCACTAGTGAGCGAAAGTTTTGTAGTAAAAACTGGCGACATCACTAAATGCAGCATTATCCCTATCCCTACTAATAAGCAACGCTGTGAACATAAAATAATTGCCAATAAAGTTAATGCATTATTGCAGTTGGAGGCGCTTACTCAACAGCCACAAGCTAGTACAACCGAAGTACCTGCTAAAAAGCACGGTGCTTCACTATCCATGCCGAAGGAAGCAACAACCAAATTCAATTGGCAATGGCAAGAGATTTACAATGATAAACTGATCCGGGTGGAATCAAGCCCCGTCAACACAATTGAATCAAGCAGTTTTAGGTTTAATAAAGTCGATGCAAATAATATCGGCATCAACTTACCCTTCGAATTTCGTCTCAGTGATTTTTATGAGCCTTTTAAATATGGTCGAGGTACAGCTTCAGGCGATATTAATAATGATGGTTTACCAGACCTTGTCTTTGGGACGGCCAATGGACCAAGAGTATTTAAAAACAGCGGTAACGGACAATTCCAGCATGTGAGTATTGATTTAGGTGCTTTAGATAGTCGGAATACCTTTGTGGTCGCTTTTGCCGATATCAATAACGACGGTTGGCAGGATTTGTTTTTCTCTACCTATTCCGGTACAAGCTACGTCATTCCTAATAGCCAAGGGATGTTTGTCACGCAGCAAGCAAGAAAAATTGAGGCGAAAACTAGCTTGACCATGGCAGCTGGTTTTTATGATATGGATTTGGATGGTGATCTTGATTTCTTGTTGGGCAATTGGACCGCAGGGGCAGAAAATCACTTCGATACAACCTACTCCGCTAATACTTGGGTAACCACCACCGATCAAGGTTTTGATTTAACCGAAGATCAGGATCAAGCCGGCGAAACTCTATCTGTTCTGTTTTCAGACTTTTTAGGTGATCGATCATTAGATGCGGTTATCGCAAACGATAACTTAGGGCCAGATATTTACTACCGAGGTACCAAGAATAAATTAGAGACAATCAGTGTTGACTCCAATCTAGTTCCTGTCACATCGTTAACCACAATGAGTGTCGATTCAGCAGATTTCAACAATGATCTACGCTTAGATATATTCACTTCGGATATGTCTTTCGGAGATGGTGAAATAGATAACTATTGCAGTTTGCTCGAAAGTGGCAGACAACAGCAATGTGAATTACTGCTCAAGGCATGGAAGGACATTCAGGCGTTAAGCACAGCAGCTTGTCAAACATACAGTAACAAGCCTGATTGCTTATCTGCAGCATTGATTCACCTCGCTAAGTCCACCAAAGATCCTAAGCTTTGTGGAAATCTAGCTCGCCATGAAAAAGGTTTGATTCAGCTGTGTACAATTGTTTCATCCAAGTTAGGTGCTAAACAACCTGTTCTCACCGACTTCATTCATCAGGAGCAAGCTAACAAGTTATTACTTAATAAAGGTGATAAGTTCGAAGATGTTTCTGAGCAAATGCAGATCAATAATAGCTTTTGGAGTTGGAATTCTAAAGCTGCAGATTTAGATAACGATGGCTGGATTGATCTACTAATTGCCAATGGTTTTGGTTTCGGTGAACAGCAAAATGAAATTCATTCTAATGTTTTCTTTCATAATCAAAGTGGCGTTTCTTTTGCCCGTAAAACGGAAGAGTTTGGCTTAAAGCAATTGTTAAATACGCCTAGCTATACCTATGTTGATCTAGACTTAGATGGCGATTTGGATATTGTTGCTGGTGCTATTATGGAAAATCCGCAGATTCACATCAACCAAAGTAAGAAAAACCGCTTGGTAGTTGAGTTAAGGGATTTACAAAAGAATCGCTACTGTATCGGATGCAAAGTTACTATTTCATTAGCTGGTGAAGGTGGCATTTCACAACAACTCAGAGAGATTAAGCTCAGCGGTGGCTTTATGTCGTTCGATTATCCTGCCGCATATTTTGGCCTGAACAACATTAACACGGTTACCAAGATTAAGGTTGAATGGTCAGATGGCGAAGCGTTTGAGTTCAAACAGTCAGTGCCATCCAACCAGGTAGTACGGATTACTAGAAAACGGGCGGATCTAATCGCTGAGTAGTTTTTCTACTGTAAGGCTTATTGCTGACCACTTTGAATTGCAGTGGGTAAAATACTTGCCCACTTTGTAATGGCTGATTCCATGGCTTTTTTCATACCTTCCATCATGGCTTTGTGAAATGTCTTAGCACTTGGAGTAGATAGGAAAGCCTCATATTTTGCCAACTCTTTCATATCCAGGTTGCGATATGAATAGACATTATTGAGAATCAATTGTTGCTCAACCTGTGGCCGCGCCTGCTGTATTTGCGTCTTAATCATCGCCTTTAAGCCTGGCATATCCATTTGTTGATTGGGTCTCGTAGCTGCCATTAGCGATGATAGTGTGGCAAGCGCCGTGTATTCTTGTAAAGCCATATTAAATTCTGTTGCTTCAATTAAACGGTCTACTCGCTGGGCAAAGGCCACCTTTTCTTTATCATTTAGCAGCGTGTGACCATTTATGGAAATTTCTTCGTAGGCCTGCGGAGTTGAACCAGCAGCTTCTTCCCGACTTATTTTCTTCGCTAAATCTGACTCATACCATTTAAAAAGTTCTTTAATATCTTGCTTTGATACCTTTTGCCCTATTTCTGTTTTAACAATGCTTTGTATTTCTTTTGCCACAAAGGCTTCTTGTGTCGATTTAATTAGCTTTTCTACTGAGCTATAAGGCAGCACTGGATTTTGACTATAGCTTTCTTGAATAGCAGCCTGAAATACGGACGGTATTTGTTGGATCTGTTGAGTTACTGCACTTAAATCAAGTAATCGATCATAGTCATCCTTTGCGGTAGCCTGTTGCGTAACGGTAAACAAAAGAATTAGTGACCAAACCGAAAATAGCGCTTTGTTAAATAACATACCTATTCCTTTTCAATGAATTGTCTCCAAGTTTGTTTAAGCCTAGCAGAAAAATTAATACCCCCGCGACTGCAAATCTAACTTGATTCAAAAGCGTAATATAAGGCAAAAAAAAGGGCGCCTTCAGGCGCCCTCTTCTCGATTAAATTAATTAATCATTTACTCAGGCCAACATACAGGTCCGATACCGTTGTAGCCTTCTTGACACTGCTCATAACATAGTAGGCCATCTTTCTCCATACCATCTCGGCAAGTGTGGATTGGAGAACCAACACCACGACCGTAGGATAGAGAGTCGTTAGTCCAGCATACTGGGCCTACACCATGGTAGCCATCGCGGCATTCAGGGTAGCAAAGACCAGCATCTCGCTCGTTACCAGGTCCGCAATCGGTAGGAATAGTACCCACGCCACGGCCGTAAGAAGCGTTCTCTAACCAACATACCGGGCCAACGCCATTGTAGCCTTCACGGCAGTATGGGTAGCAAAGACCTGCATCGTTTTCTTTACCGCTTGGGCAGCGACCAGTCCAGATATTTTCTGGGATGGTACCAACGCCACGGCCATAAGAAAGTGATTGAGTTGACCAACAAACAGGACCGACACCATTGTATCCATCACGACATACTGGGTAGCAAAGACCCGCATCGTTCTCTTTGCCTGCGCCACAACGAGTTGCGATAGTACCTACACCGCGGCCATAAGAAGCATCTTGCTTCCAGCACACAGGGCCTACACCGTTGTAACCGTCACGACAAGGCTCATAACAAAGACCCGCATCGTATTCTTCGTCAGAAGCACAAGTTAATGGGCTACCAACACCGCGACCGTAAGCGACACGCGGTGGATCAACGATTTCAACATCACATGCATCGCTAATCTTAGTTAACGTACCAGCAATGTTAAGATGAGAATTGGTGCCGCCAACAGCATCAACACCGTCAACAGTGAATGCTAAACATTCGAATGCCGGGATCTTGATGTTAGCGATTGGCTTAACAAGCTCTTCAACGATAGCGCCAAATGAATCAGCAATTACGTCGTTAGCTAGTTCATTGATGCCGCTAGTCAACCAGCTGCCTTCACCTAATCTAAAGCCAGTGATGATCACTTCTGGTGGCGCAGGGAAACCAATAGCAAGCGTGTTGTCGTCATCTACTCCGATAGAGATTGGAATAGAAGCATCTACGCGAGCTGCAACATCGTTGCTGTATAGACCATCAGTCTTCTTAGACTCTGAAGCAACCTCAAGGCCATACACGTTCATAGTGATAGTTGCGTTGCCACCTACTTCGTTAATCTCAACGGTAGCAGGCGTAAGGTTGTTGATAAGAAGGCGGTGAGTCATTGTCTCGCCACCGAGGCTATCATCACGCGGTAAACCGAACTGTAGGCTAGTGCCTGACATGTTCATGTGCGTTAAACCAACTGAGTGAGCTGATGCCAAAGTTTGGTTAATCACGTTGGTGTTGATAGATACTGCGAAATCACCAGTACCAAGATCAGCAGCAGGTAGTGGATCTGCAGTAAACAAAGTACCAGCCAATGGTTGTGGAATATCTAAATCAGGAGTGGCAGGAATTACACTACCTGATAGTGCAGCATACAATTCGTTTTCTGCAGTTGTAATAGCAGAGATGTTTGCCGCCATTGCCATATCGTGGCTAGCAAGTGCATCGGTGATGCGAATGGTGTAAGCGTCTTGTAAAACATTCGCTAGCATTTCAGGAATTGCGTCGTTAAGTAGGTTCTCAACCGCGTTAGACACAACGCCATTTAACAGGTTAAGAAGACCGGTAGTGATTCCTGATAGGATGGCATCACCAACTGAACCGATACCGTCAAAGTCGATAGCGCCGATGCTGAATGCGAAATCAGAAATTTCGACGTCAGGCATTTGATCTACAACACCAAGCCCTAGGTTACCGGACAGGTTAAGTGGGCCAACAGTTGCACCGATGTTGATGTCTAGAGGTGGCAAGAAGCCGTTATAGCTACGAAGCGTGATAGCAGCATGAAGGTTGCTGATAACACCGTCGAAGTCGGCGTTGTTGCCATTGTTAAGATCAAGGTTAAATTCTTGCGCAGAAAGGCTCATGTTACGGATGAAACCAGAAGGACCGTAAGTTTCACCGAATAGACCTTTCCAAGTGCCGTTGTAGAGCTCAGAACCAGCGATTAGAGAGTTAATGTCCATGCCGTTTAATGCATTAACAATCTCTGCTGTCGCTACGTTTAAACCGTCTTGGTTTACTTTTACAGTTAAGGAAGGATCGTAATCTAAACCAAGCGCAGCATACAAAGTCGTGCTGGTGTGATTCAGCGTATCGGTTGCCGAATAGGTGTAAATGTCAGTTTCAGGAACATCTACAGTGAATTTCAACTCGTCGTCTACGTTGATATCCACACCGTTAACAGACATTGAGCTAACCCCCAGCTCATCCACTGCCATACCGCTGATGGTTGCAGTGCCGCCGTTAAGCTCTGCTCCAAGAATAACAACCTTGGGACCTTTAGTGTCGTAGATGAAACGAACTTGAGGGCCACCTGGTGGATCCACGTGAAAGGCGTTGTAACCTTCCAAGAAGTAATTCGAGAAATCCGCGCCATTACCAGTCGCAGATGTGGCACCTGCAGTGAAAAATTGCTCTACGGGTAAACCATTTAAGGTCATTTTCGGTAGGCTTTCTGGTTGGCTGGAGTACGACACCGTAAATGATGGTGCGTCGGTATTGATTGAGTCTTTAACTGGGTTATCGATCGTGTAATCGCTACCACAAGCTGCCAGACCCAAACACAGTACGACATAAACTGTGTTAGTAAAGGAGCGGCGGATGTTTTGGAGCATCGAAGTGTTTCCTTCTGTTATTTTTTTAGTAAGGGTTTATCGGCGGCACTAACGTACCATAACTTAAACACGGCAGTAAACAGCTGTTTACCCTAAACGATTTAAAAAACACTCTGTTTATCACCTTTGGTGATAAACGTAAGTCTTTGAAAAAGTTGGTAAAAGCCATTATTTTATGTGCGCCTCAAAAAATTAATAAAGAAATATACGGCGTATAATGACTATAGAGTTGCGAGACAAATCACACTATTGGTAATTAGTTAAAAAGTGTAATCAAGATCGTACTTTAGTACCTGCGGATTACAGGTTAATGAAACAGCAGCTAATGGCAGCCCTAACAGGCTAAAAGCCTTAACCCTGGAGCAAGATCTGAATTCGTGATTAATGTTGGCCTTGGTTACTGAGGTTTTGGCGAGCACAAAATCTATTTGGTCGTTTAGATTTCCACCTAAGTTATTGTATTAGTGCCGAAAATTGGGATGAAGCCATCCTTGAAGAAGAGAATCGTTGTTGGGAAAAAAGCTCTCTAGTTTTTAGAATATAGTCATCATGAGCCAAACTTGGATAAAATTTTATTTATGCCACCAATCAGGGTGGCTGCCTTATAAGGTTTTGTTACCCAGGCTATAACCCCAAAGGACTTACCTTTCGCTTTTAGCTCCGGGCTATTTTGGGTGGTCAGCATAACGATAGGTATTTTGTTCAACGCTTCATCTTTACTAACATTTTCACACATTGTGATGCCATCCATCTCAGGCATATTAACATCGCAAACAATCAGCTTAATGTCGTTGTTTTCTTGAAGCATCTGCAAACCATGCAAACCATCATAGGCTTCCACTACTTCATGGCCTTCTTTAACTAAATCTGTATTTAATTGAAACCTGATGATTTCTGAATCATCGACAACCAAAATTTTCGCCATTGATATTCCCTCAAAATACTGTAAAGCCAGGCTCTTATTCAGCCGATACTATCTGGTTACGACCACCTTTTTTGGCCTGATATAGTAAGCGGTCCGCTTTCTTAATGAGATCCGCTAACAATTCCCCTTCCACATGTTCAGCTACGCCACCGCTGATCGTAACAGGTATGACTTTATCTTCTGCTTCAAAATCGGTTTCTTCAACTTCCTTTCTCACTCGCTCAGCGAGACTTTGCGCAGCTTGGTGATTACCCGGTAAAAATATTAAGAACTCTTCACCACCAAAGCGCACTGGGATATCGGTTTTTCTAACCTGTCTTAAAAGCACTCCTGCGACTTGCCGCAATACAATATCGCCGACATCATGACCGTGAGTGTCATTGATGGGTTTAAAGTGATCAATATCAAATATAATAAGCGACAGCTCACTAATGCTATGTCGATTGTGATTATTGATTAACGCTTCCGCTTGGTCTTCCATGTAGAAACGGGTGTACAGTCCGGTCAGTGGGTCGCGGATTGCACTCTCGTAAATCGCTCGGCTTTGTTTTTCGATCATATTGGCGCGTGCTTGATCTTCCTCGGCCTGAACGATTGCCGTTCTATCTTCTACGATGATCAGAATCCGTTTTACGATGCCATCGTAGGTTACTGGTTTATAGGAAAAGCCGAGGTGCTTGCCCTCTTCTTTATTATTGCCTTTATAGAGAAATATTTGATTAGGAAAGGAGTCTTTCAATGACTCGAAAAACTGTTCTTCGCGATTCAAACTGACGTAGATGTTGTCTATTCCCTTAATATCTTCACCGGTTAGATCTTTCTGAATCGGATCAAATACAATTTCACGAAGAGAGCAGCCGGAAATCGTATTAACATTGAAAAGATATTGGAGGTAGCTGGAATAGGTATCTTCTATATCCCCGTGTTCATCAATGGTCATAATGCCCAAGGGGATGCTCGAAAACACGTTCATTAGTTTGCTTTCAGATTCCCTTAGCTGGGATATATCCTCGCCTAATAAGGTATAGAGATTACCTTCCACCTCATTGTGGTCCTTTAAGCGAGAAAGGCGCCAATAATAGGGTTTTTCTTTTGCCTTTCTATCAAACGATTTGATAGGCAATTCAAACTTTGACGACTCGTTGCCCGCGATATCCAATAACTTTAAGTTTTGCTGGAAAACTTCCCAGATATCTGTGCGAAACAAGTCGGAAACTGACTTACGTAGCAAGGTCTCTTTATGAGCGCTTAGAACCTGCGTGGCTTCATTATTGCCTCGCAGTATGTCAAATTTATCGTTAAATATTAAAAATATACCCGGCAACAAATCGATGATCTGCTCGGTTTGCGCGTTCGCTGTTTCTAGCAGCGTAAGGATTTTATGGGATGCCTGCACATCCTGATTGATATTACTCATAAGAAATCAAACTCGGAGTCGTCGTCATCATCCTGGTCTAAATCGAAATCGCAAAGGGCATCCAGGGCATTTGGGTTGGAAATTTCAATCATCACGGTTCCACTAATGGCCCGATTTTTATATTCCAATCGCCATAAGTCGCTGAACCTGATTAAGGGGCTTTCGGTGGGCACATAATCGGCGAATACTTCATAAAATCCGCGAGTGCATAAAGGTAAGCTTATCCCCATTGGAATATTCATTCCTTCAAAGGTTTTCACGATGTAGCCTGCCATTAGGTTGGAAAGTTCTTTTACGAAATCTTCGGCTTTGGCATCACTTACGCCATTGGGAGAGTCTTCGCCGTAGACCACATGAGAAACTGCTTTTGCATCGCTACTAGAAAAATGCAGTTTAAGGGTAATCCGTATGGCGTCGCCGGTGACAAGAATAATCGACATCCAGTTGCCGAGCACTTCCCCAGCAGCGCGCGTATCCGACAATTCTAGTAATTCAAAACCATCCAGGCGGGAGTGATCTCCGACTCGCGTGATGGCCGCTTGGCGAACCATCTCAATCACTTTTTGTTTAACTGTCTCTACGTCTATCGTGGTACTCATAGTTCTTTGCCAGCATGTGGGCCCATTTTTTAATACGCTCCCTTATAAGATTAGAACTGGACCAAGAATTCGCTAGTACAAAATGTATTTACTGCGAAATCGGCACAAGGCTGGAGAGAGTGTTATGTTTTGATGGCATGGCCGAAAATGGTATGGGCCCGGCTGTGGGCCTCAGATGGCGTGGTCTCTAAAGGATGGCTTTCCCCGAAAACGGGTGTTCTTGGCCAAAATGATCTCTTGAGGCTAAACTGACTCAGTTTCCGAATGGAGTCACTCCATGCAAAGCGCGTGTGTCAGCCTCGTTGGCCATTAATTCTTAGCCGACTTCGCTGCGTTGATGAGTTATCTGGTCAGAACACCTTCTGTTAATTGATTGTCGTTTAAGGCTACCCGCTTCTTTGCTAGCTTCTCTTCGATATAGACAAGCACTGGAACGAAGATAAAGAAATTTACGATCAATGCCACAATCACTGTAATTGCTGTTAACAGCCCCATACTGGAATTTGGGTAATAGTGCGATGTCGCCATGACGCCGAAATTAGCGGCAATCACAATAGTCGTCGCAACCAGCGCTACTCCAACAGTACGGAAGGTGTAGCGAATTGCATCTTCAGTACCCAGACCCAATTCCTCTCGTGCTCGCTTATATTTAGTAAGAAAATGCACCGTATCATCGATGATGATACCCAGAGTCATGCAAGCAACGATACTCACAGATATTCCGATATACCCATCAATGTAAGACCAAATGCCAAACGATATTAGCGCGGGGAAAAGATTGGGTAACATGCTTAAAAGGCCATACTTTACTGACTTCATTGCAAATAGCAGCATAAATGAAACGACCACTAGCGCTAATGCGGTACCCACCAGCATCCCCTGCCCGTTTTCATAGCCCAACTCACCTAGAAGCAGGTCGAAACCCACACCTCTTGTTTGCATATTGGCGGGCAAATTATCTTGTATCCACTGCGCCGCGTCCTCTTCGAAAATCTTGATATCATTGGCTGACACGAGCCTCAAAAGCACATTTACCCGGGTAGCGGACCGCTCGATATCTATTTCGTTTTCAAGGCCTAACCCAAAGGGAAGAGACATCTGATACATCAATGCATACTGGGAAATTAGCTCTCGCTGTTCTGGTATCTGATAAAAGTCGGGGTCTCCCCTGTTCATATCACGGTTCAACCGCTTGATAGTGTCTGAAAAGCTTGATACATACACCACGTTTTCATGATTTCTAGCCCAATCAGCAAAGGCAGCAAGACCTTTCATATATTCAGGTTCCATGACGCCAGCAGGCTCGCCAGATGGAAACGCAAACATTAATCGATGATGGCCCGTAAGCTCTTTCACCATGAAATCAGTAGCACGTCGGACTTCAAAGGAATCGTCAAAATAATCAATCCATACATCGTTTAATTGATTGTTGAAACTTTGCGAAGCAAAGGCCCCACAAACGCTGGTAGTGATTAAAAAGATAACTAAACGTCGCTTTAGAATGAGGTTCGCAAATCGCTCCATTACATGAGAACCCTGCTTTTTGCGATACTTTTGTGCTGGTAAAGCCACCACGATAGCAGGTAAAAACACGATCGAAAGCACGAAGGCTGCCATAACACCAATCACCACCATATTTGCCATATCCGCAAACGGCGGTGACTTAGAGCTGTTTAAGAAAAGGAAGCCTATTGCGGTAGTAGCACTCGTTAAAAATACAGGTTGAAAGTTCACTCGCACGCTTTCAAACATGGCAATATGCTTGTTCTTCCCTTCCGTTACAAATTGCTGATAACTCACCAGCAAATGAATACTATCTGCGACCGCAAGCGTTAGGATAATTGCCGGCGCTCCGGCCATTACTGGCGTTAATTCAACACCAAACCATACAATCGCGCCTAGCGCTGTCACATTTGATAAGGTGATAATCACAAAGGTAATGAAGACGCTCGATAGCTTGCGCAGCATAAGCCATAAGCAAAGAAAAATGGCGAGCGACGTATAGATTGATGTAGTAGACATCTCCTTTTCGGTAGTCTCTTGTGAGGCAGCATGGAAAGCCACCATACCGGAAATATGAATGTCGACATTAGGATACTTTTCTAGCAGCGCATCACGGATATTCCTTGCTTCTGCCATGATGATAGGCGCATCCTCAGAACCCTTCTCGTCTGCGATTACCATCACGTTAACAGAAGCCACATGCCCTTTTTCGCTAACGACATTCTTAACAAGCGCAGGTTCTTGAAGCGCTGTTTCTCTTATCCACTTGATGGTGTCGGCTGAGTAGCTATCCGCTTCTGGGAGCAAATCTTTAATAATGAGTTCGTCACCTAAAGCCTCTGTGTGTTGAAAGTTTGCTAAAGAATCAACACGCAAGGTTTTAGGTAAAGTCCATGCTTTCTCAGTCAGTTCCTTAATTAAAGCCAGTGAGTCATTGGTAAAAACGTTGTTACTACTGGGGTGAATTACAAAAACCAAATTGTCATCACGAGTGAATTGTTGCTCCAACAACTCTAAACCAGCCAAGCCTTCGTGCTCATCAGTAAACATGGCACGGGGATCATTGTCGTATACAGCTCTACTAAGGCCCGCACCTATCAAGCCGACACAAATTAAGGTAAGGACAATATAAACAAAAGGGTTGTGGATCACACTTGCCGATAAACGGTCCAAGGGGGTATTGATGAGGTCCGCAGGTATTCTATTTCTATGAGACATTATTCTGGTTTTTCTCGGTGCTTTTAACGGATTATCAGGATACTAGCACCATACCGACCACCCGGTCTATAATATTTTTCGCTTAAGAGCTAGCCAATCTAAAATCACCTTCTACACTTCGTATACTTGGATTCTAGTTAGATTTCACCTCAAGAACTCTATTTATTTTCTTAGTATTCAAGAGGTTATAGAGTATTCGTAGAATCACTATAATGAAGAGATTGACTACTATTCATATAATAAATAGCGAAGATACGATTTATTAATTTAATTTATTAAGTTGTTTTGGCTAGTATTCACCACCGTAAACAACACCAAGGCTTTCTAATGGCTTTGGCGGTTTCAATCACCCTCATTTAAGGAATCGATAAACATGTCATATTCTTCAGACATTGATGCAGCTGCAAGCCTTATTGAATCAAATGGAAGTTCTTGGTCA
>JAKSAW010000010.1 GCA_022361455.1 Pseudomonadales bacterium
CGCGATCAACTTGAAACCAATCTATCAGGTTTGCTTGGTCCATCAGTTGCCCACGACATTATCGACCAAGCCATTCCTTATATGATTCACTCGGAAGAATCAGCCATTCAGGATATTCATCATATTGAAAGCCGCCTGGAAGAGTACCACCACAAGCTCACTGGATTAGCGGCAGAACTGGATAGCTTAAGACGATTCCATCGCCAAACCCTACAAGACCTTCCAATTGGGGTGTGTTCCCTTGGTTATGATGGCGAAGTGCTCGGTTGGAACGACGCTCTCGGCCACCTGACAGGTATCACCACGAACGAGATCGTCGGCTCAAACATTTCCCACCTACCCCGCCCATGGCTAAACATACTCAGCCACTTTGTTAAACAGACGGATGCTTCTGCACACCAAGAAACGGTGGAAATAGAAGGTAACAAACGCTGGCTCAGTCTACATAAAGCGACCATCAAGAGCGACGGCTACCTGAATGATGGCTTGGTAGTAGTCATTGAAGATCAAACCGAAATGCGCATGCTAGAACAACAGCTAGGCCACAATGAGCGGCTTGCTTCCATCGGCCGACTAGCGGCGGGGGTTGCCCACGAAATTGGCAATCCGATTACCGGGATTGCCTGCTTGGCGCAAAACCTTAAATACGATGCTGAAAATGATGAAACGGTTGAAACCTCAGACCAAATTCTTGAGCAAACTCAACGCGTTAGCCGAATCGTGCATTCGCTAGTGAGCTTTAGTCATAGTGGTGATACCCAAATCGCGCTGGAGCCGGTAGATGTGCAACATGTTATTAATGAAGCCATTGGCTTGATCCAGCTAAGTCGCAGTGGCAAAGACTACGATATTTCCAACCAGATACCTGCAAATACCCAAGTAAAGGGTGACTCGCAAAAACTCATTCAAGTATTTGTGAACCTTCTAAGTAACGCTATCGACGCATCCCCAATAGGCAGCACAATCACCATCGCCACCCAAGAGAGTGAGCACACTCTTGCGATCAGCGTGGAAGACCAAGGCTCAGGTATTCCACCAGATGTATTGAAACGAATCTACGAACCCTTTGTTACCACCAAAGATCCTGGTAAGGGAACCGGACTAGGTATGGCCTTGGTCTATAGCATTATTGAAGAACACCAAGGTCGCATTACAATAGAAAGCCCCATAAATTCCGCAAACGGGGGAACACGTGTTACCATTACTGTTCCACGGTATCAAACCGTAACAGAGGTAACACCTGACAGCTTGCCACTAGGTGAGGAGTAATCGAAATCATGAGCCATATACTCATCGTTGAAGATGAATCCGTCATTCGTTCTGCATTGCGCCGCCTGCTTGAGCGCAATAATTACGAGGTGAGCGAGGCTGGCTCAGTCCAAGAAGCTACCGAACAATATAAATTCCACGATTTCGACCTCATTATTACCGACCTACGCCTACCGGGCTCCCCAGGCACAGATATTATTGCTCTTGCAGAAGGCACCCCCGTATTGGTGATGACCAGCTACGCTAGCCTCAAATCTGCAGTGGACTCCATGAAAATGGGTGCAGTGGATTACATTGCCAAGCCTTTCGATCACGATGAAATGCTAATGTCCGTGCAAAGAATCCTCAAAGAACGCACCTTGGAAAGACAAAACGAGGCTCTTAAGAGCGAGCTGCAACGCCACTACCCGCCGATGACAGGCATGATTGGCGAATGCCCACCAATGAAGAACCTCTTTAAAATGATTGGCAAGGTGGCACCCACTGATACCACTGTATTAGTTCTAGGCGAATCCGGTACTGGTAAAGAGTTAGTCGCGCGGGCCCTGCACGAACAGAGCCAGCGCAGTCATGGCCCCATGATTTCGGTTAACTGCGCCGCCATTCCAGAAACCCTGATTGAATCAGAGCTTTTTGGTCACGAAAAAGGCGCATTTACTGGCGCTAATACCAACCGCAAGGGTTTAGTGGAAGCCGCTGATGGCGGAACACTGTTCCTAGACGAAATTGGCGAACTGCCTCTGGAAGCCCAAGCAAGACTTTTGCGCCTACTTCAAGAGAAAGAAGTTAGACGAGTAGGATCTGTTCAAGCCAAGACCGTTGATGTTCGCCTGGTCGCCGCAACCCACAGAAACCTCAAATCGCTGGCTCAAACAGGCCACTTCCGAGAGGATTTGTATTATCGTCTACATGTTGTTGAACTGCGCTTGCCTCCACTGCGTGAGCGCGATGGCGATATAGAAACCCTAGCGCGAGCCCTATTGGACCGCACTAGCCAAAAACTGAACCGTGGCGATATGTTCTTTAGTGAGGATGCACTTTTAGCGATCAACAACTACGGTTGGCCCGGCAACGTGCGCGAACTCGAGAATGCGGTGGAAAGAGCGGTGATACTTTGCGATCAAAACATGATCACGCCAGACCTACTGGCCATAGAGATCGATATTGCGGCACTTAAAGGTAACAAGCCTGTTACTAGTAACATGAGAGGTAGCAATACAGGTAACAACAACGGCGGCCTTAGCAATGTTACCCCCATGAGTGCAAGCCCATCAGATATTAGCCCGATGGACGGAGATAGCTCTGAAGAAGATTTATCCCTTGAAGATTACTTCCAGCGCTTTGTACTTGAGCATCAAGATCAGATGACAGAGACGGAACTAGCTCAGAAGCTAGGCATAAGTCGCAAGTGCTTATGGGAACGCCGCCAACGCCTTGGCATCCCGCGCAAAAAACCAGCGGTAAAATCACCCTTCGCAGATTCGTAACGCACCGTTACCCCCCATGTAACCCTTCTCCCTGGAGCGTCAAAGAATAAGGCGACACTTTTCCGGCACTCATTTTTTTGACCGTTATCGGCGAAATTACCGCTACTTTCCTGTCACCAGCAAAAATCATAGCGCGGCGAATTTTGACGTATACAACGTATCACGAGCGATTCTTTAGCAACTCAGTGAATTCCTTCGCTTTTTTAGATACCTAGTAAGTCTATAAACACCACGAATACTTGTTACCGTGTTACCCAGTGGGGGGAACACATTTCCGAAAAACAGGTAACAAATTATTGACTTAAATCAGTCACCCTGATGCACACTATTTATAAATCATTGAAATATAAGGAATTTATTTTTTTATAACTTTTTGGCACGCATCCTGCTATTTATTTAGCGTCCGGCAGAAGCACAAAAACAATAAAAACCGCCGAAGCAGGACAACTAAAACAACAATAAAAAGCACGTTGAAGTAGCAACGCCAAAAATAATAAAAACGATAATAATAAGAACAACAGCAGAGCTACTAAATTATAAAAATAATAAAAAAAGCAAAGTAGAAACAATAATAAAAAGGTAATAAAAACACTCTATAACTGATTAACAATAACAATAAGAAAGCGACAAAAATAATAAAAACGCTGAAAAACAATAAAAAGAGTCGGCACAAAGGACCGGGCCCCCAGCCCGGTCCGCTAAAAAGAATAGAATAATCATAAAAATGAGATTATGCGCAAGGGAGAGTCTAACGGCTCTCCCTTTTTGCTTTTAAGGCTTTTCAAAACCATGATTCACTGGGCCCAGCACGAGCTACAATGCTAAAATAGGCAAATCTAATTCGTTAATCTCAGTTACTTGCCATAGGACATGTAAGTTTCGATGCCGAAGCGGCTTATCTCAAAAATCAGAGGCCTCATCTCAGACCAACAAACACCAAAGGCCCGCATTATCAGCTCCTCAGACCATGATTTTCGTCCAGCGGATCTTAGTCCGAGCGCGATCACTGTCATAGAAACTCTGACGGATGCTGGTCACGAGGCTTATTTGGTTGGTGGCTGTATTCGAGATAGCTTGTTAGGCAAAACGCCAAAGGATTTTGACGTCGCTACTAGCGCTCACCCTGAAGAAATCAAAGCCCTATTTCGAAACTGTCGTTTGATTGGAAAACGCTTCCGACTCGCACATGTGCGCTTTGGTAGAGAAATTATTGAAGTCGCCACCTTCCGAGGCTGTCACAGCAAGGCTGGTAGCAACGACAAGCATCAATCATCTCAGTCCGAAGCAGGCCTACTGTTGCGGGACAACGTATTCGGTACCCTTGAAGAAGATGCGCTACGCCGAGATTTCACCGCCAATGCTCTCTACTATCGGCATTCCGATGGCGCCATACTCGACTACGTCAATGGCTACGAAGACGCTACCACCAAGACCTTGCGTTTAATCGGAAACCCAGAGCAGCGCTATAAAGAAGATCCCGTGCGTATGCTACGAGCCATTCGCTTTGCGGCCAAACTCGAATTCTCGATGACCAAAGAAACCGAAGCTCCCATCATTGAACACGCTGAGCTTCTTGGACATATTCCTCCTGCCCGCCTTTTTGAAGAAATTCAGAAGCTATTTTTAAGCGGCGCCGCAGAAAGTGTCTGGCAGCTGCTACTAAAGTACGATATTGCACCATGGTTATTTCCTAACTCCACTCCAGATCGCAATCCTGATGAAGCGCATCAGGCGATGATCAATCAGGTAATGATTAATACCGATATTCGTATCGCGCAGGAGAAACCGGTAACCCCTGCTTTCTTATTTGCGGTAATGCTTTGGGGGCCTTTGGCACAACGCTGGGAACAGCTCAAGTCAGAGGGGGTGCCACCGGTTCCGGCCATGCAGCAGGCGATTCAGAACACCATTGGCGATCAAATCAAATTCACCTCTATTCCCAAAAGGTTCGTTATCCCTTTAAGAGAGATTTGGGAGCTGCAAATTAAGCTACCTCAACGCGCCGGCAAACGCGCCAACCGAACCCTGGAACACCCTCGCTTTAGAGCAGCTTATGATCTATTGCTGTTACGCGAATCTGCTGGCGAATCTACGCCGGGGCTAGGCGAATGGTGGACTCAGTATCAAGAGGCCGATGCGGAAACACGACGCGAAATGGTTGAGCAGCAAGGCAAGCCACCGCGCGGCGGAAAAGGACGGGGGCGTCGCCGCCGACCCCGTCGCTACAACAATCAAGCAAACCGGTCTTAATCGGGTCGAGCCAGATATGTTTGATGTCTTTATTGGCCTTGGCAGCAATCTTGGCGACTCGGCAAATACTTTGCTCTCAGCCATCGACACGCTAAATCAGCACCAGCAGATTCGCGTGAAGCGACTTTCGCAGTTCTATCAAAGCATGGCTATTGGACCGGGCGAACAACCCGATTACGTGAACGCCGCAGCACACCTAGTCACCTCCCTGCCACCCGAAGATCTGCTGGATATTATGCAGGCCGTGGAAAACCAACATCAGCGAGAACGAGGCCCGGTGCGCTGGACAGCACGCACACTGGATCTAGATTTACTGCTTTACGCCGATCATGAAATAAACAGCTCTCGACTCAAGGTGCCTCATCCACACATAAATGAAAGAAACTTTGTGCTGTTGCCACTGCATGACTTACAACCTTCCTTGGTATTTCCCGATGGCGTTTGCCTAATAGATTTGGTAAAACAGACTCCTCGAACGGGTATCGCACCTCTAATGGCATACCCGCCTATTGATTACCCGTAAATCCTTGGCTTAAGTTAAGGTATCGAATCAATAGTTCAGTACCGGTAGCAAAACACACGCTGCCACCCGTCAATTGCAAGGATACTTTGAATATGCCGGTAACCCTTAGCACCCTCAATAAGCTCAAACAAAACGGTGAAAAATTTACCTGTTTAACCGCTTATGATGCGACCTTTTCCCATATGGCCAGCTCAGCAGGTGTTGAAGTACTGCTCGTTGGTGATTCACTGGGAATGGTTTTACAAGGCCACGATAGTACGATTCCTGTGTCGAACGACGACATGGCATACCACACCGCCTGCGTTGCACGCGGTAATCAAGGTGCGCTAGTCATGTCGGACCTGCCGTTTATGGCCTACGCCACCAAAGAGCAGGCCTACGCAAACAGCATGCAACTTATGCAGGCAGGTGCTCACCTCGTTAAACTGGAGGGCGGAAAGTGGCTGCGAGAAACAGTTGAAAAGCTTTCAGACAGAGGCGTACCAGTGTGTGTCCATTTGGGACTCACACCGCAATCGGTTAATAAATTCGGCGGTTATAAAGTGCAAGGCCGCGACCCAGAAGCCCGCGAAGCACTGATTGAAGACTCTTTAAAAGCTCAAGATGCTGGTGCAGCAATTCTATTATATGAATGCATCCCTTCTGATCTCACCGAAGAAATCATGTCGAAAGTAGAAATACCAGTGATTGGCATCGGCGCAGGGCCGGCCAGTGATGCTCAAGTTCTGGTATTGCATGACATGATCGGTGCAACACCAGGCAAAGTTGCCAAGTTCGTTCATAACTTTATGCCCGATGGTGATGGCACTATTAAGGGCGCTATTGAAGCTTATGTAAAAGCCGTCAAAGAAGGCAGCTTTCCAAAACCAGAGCACGGATTCGAGTGATGAAAACAGTACACACCGTAAAGGAACTTCGCGAATTCATCTCGGCAGAAAAAAAAGCGGGTCGCAAAGTGGGTTTCGTACCCACTATGGGAAATTTGCATAGCGGCCATATATCACTGGTGGATCAAGCCAAACAGCACGCTGATTTTATCGTGTGCAGCATCTTTGTTAACCCTACTCAATTCGGTGTTGGTGAAGACTTTGATCGCTACCCAAGAACACTCGAAGAGGATAGTGCAAAGCTTGCAGCCGCCGGTTGTGACTTGGTTTTTGCACCTGATGTTGATGAAGTTTACCCAGAACAAAGTCAGGCATGGGTGAAGGTTTCGGTAAACGATGTCAGCGAAAATCATTGTGGTGCAAGTCGTGCAGGCCATTTTGATGGCGTAGGGTTGGTTGTCT
The DNA here is from genome assembly GCA_022361455.1 of Pseudomonadales bacterium. Lineage (GTDB taxonomy): Bacteria > Pseudomonadota > Gammaproteobacteria > Pseudomonadales > Ketobacteraceae. Next base: position 6,819 of record JAKSAW010000010.1, read on the forward strand.
CAAAACTCTTTAATATGGTGCAACCAGATGTTGCTGTATTTGGCAAAAAAGACTTTCAACAATTAGCCGTCATTCGACGCTTAACCATTGCGCTAAATTTCCCTATCGAAATCATTGGGGCTGAAACTGTTCGCGAAGACAACGGCCTAGCTAAGAGTTCGCGTAATGGCTATTTGTCGGAGCAAGACAAACAGGACGCCGCCGTTATCTATAAGCAGTTAAATCAAGTTATGGCTGATATCAAGGAAGGCAATAAAGACTTCGAGCAACTAGTTAAACAAGCAGAAGCCCAGTTAACTGAAAAAGGTTTGCAACCGGAATATTTCAACATCGCCGATCAAGACACATTGAAGCCTGCTGATGACAATACCAAAAAGCTGGTGATACTAGCGGCAGCCAAACTCGGCACAACAAGATTGATCGATAATATTGATTTCGAAATTTAATTCATAAATTAGTCAACATTACTCATAACAATAATAAAGAGTCCAAGGATTAATAGGAGACACTCATGTACGAAATTAAAAATCATCCGGTAAAACCGGAGTATGCAGAGGGCGCAAACATAACTCGTGAGCAATACGATACTTGGTATAAAGAGTCCATTGAATCACCAGACACCTTTTGGGGCGCTCGCGCCGAGGAACTGCTTGATTGGACGCAGCCATGGAGCAAAGTCAGTGAATGGGACTTCAACGAAGCTCAAGCCAAATGGTTTATCGATGGCAAGCTTAACGTTACCCATAACTGCATCGATCGCCATTTAGAAACTCGTAGCGATCAAGTCGCCATTATTTGGGAGGGCGACGATCCAAACGACGACGCGAAAATCACCTACAAAGAACTACATGAAAAAGTATGTCGCTTTGCTAATGCTTTAAAGGAGCGCGGCGTAAAGAAAGGTGATCGTGTCTGTATTTATATGCCAATGATCCCAGAAGCAGCTTACGCCATGTTAGCCTGCGCGCGAATCGGTGCGATTCACTCCGTCGTGTTTGGTGGCTTTTCTCCTGATTCTCTGCAATCTCGCATTCTGGATTCAGATTGCCAAACATTAATCACCGCGGACGAAGGAGTACGTGGCGGCAAGAAGATTCCTTTAAAAGCCAACGCCGACAAAGCATTGGCAGGCTGTCCTAATGTTCACACTTGCTTAGTGGTAGAACGCACCGGTAGCGATGTCGCTTGGAACGATGCTCGTGATGTTTGGTATCACGACATTACCAGCAGCGTGAGTGCAGACTGTGCTGCAGAACCAATGGATAGCGAAGACCCTCTATTCATTCTTTATACGTCTGGTTCTACCGGTAAACCAAAAGGCGTTTTGCACACCACTGGTGGTTACCTGTTAAATGCTGCCCTCACTCACAAATATGTGCTCGATTATCGCGAAGGCGATATTTATTGGTGCACCGCAGACGTGGGTTGGATTACTGGCCACAGCTATATTGTTTATGGCCCCTTGGCTAATGGCGCAACCACCTTGATGTTTGAAGGCGTGCCTACCTATCCAGATGCTTCCCGCTGCTGGCAGGTTTGTGACAAACACCAAGTAAATACCTTCTACACTGCGCCTACTGCGTTGAGAGCCTTAATGGGTGTTGGCGATGAGATGGTTACCAAATGCGATCGCAGTTCTATTCGTTTATTAGGTACTGTCGGTGAGCCCATCAACCCAGAAGCTTGGGAATGGTATTACAACGTGGTCGGTGAAACCCGTTGCCCTATCGTCGACACGTGGTGGCAAACAGAAACCGGTGCCATCATGATTGCTCCTCTGCCTGGCGCGTTTGAATTAAAACCAGGTTCAGCAACCTTACCCATGTTTGGTGTAGAACCCGGATTAGTAGACGCCGATGGTAATTTCTTAGAAGGTGCTGCCGAAGGTAACTTAGTGATTAAGTCTTCTTGGCCAAGTCAAATAAGAACCGTTTTTGGTGATCATCAACGCTGTAAAGAAACTTACTTCTCCACTTACAAAGGCCTTTACTTTACCGGTGACGGTGCGCGTCGCGATGAAGATGGCTACTACTGGATTACCGGTCGCGTTGATGACGTTCTTAATGTGTCTGGACACCGCATGGGCACGGCGGAAGTTGAAAGCGCGTTAGTTCACCATCCTGCAGTCGCTGAAGCTGCAGTGGTAGGCTACCCTCACGATATTAAGGGACAGGGCATTTACACCTATGTGACCCTGATGAAAGGTATCGAGGCAAGTGAAGAACTAAGAAAAGAGCTGGTTGATATCGTCAATAAGGAAATTGGTCCAATCGCCAAACCAGACGTGATTCAATGGGCACCCGGCTTGCCAAAAACTCGCTCCGGTAAAATTATGCGCCGTATATTAAGAAAAGTGGCTGCCAATGAATTGGACAATCTAGGTGATACTTCAACCCTAGCGGATCCGAGCGTGGTAGACGATATCATCGAGAATCGTGCCAACAAATAAATCGCTATTTAACTTGTTCCAAGAAAAGCCCACTGACTGAATCAGTGGGCTTTTTTATTGGCAAAAATTAGACATCGAATCATGATCAATCTTTTTTCCCAGAACTTAAATAGACAACGAAACTAAGCCCCAGCAAAACTTTACTTCTTGCGAAATAGCAACGACACTACACTGTATATAAAAACAGTACCCGAAAAAAGCGCTATTTCCCTGTTATGGAAGTGATCGAGAAATTATCTATCCTTGCCGACGCTGCAAAATACGACGCATCGTGCGCCTCAAGCGGCACTCAACTCCGTGACTCTAAAGGTAGCTCTAGCATTGGTTCGACAACAGGTATGGGTATTTGCCATAGCTACGCGCCCGATGGACGCTGCATATCTCTTCTGAAAATCTTGCTTACCAATCTCTGTATCTATGACTGCGTTTATTGCGTTAATCGCCACTCTAGCAATGTTCATCGAGCAAGATTTACGACAAAAGAGGTGGTCGATCTCACCATAAGCTTTTACAAAAGGAATTATATTGAGGGGCTTTTTCTTAGCTCCGGCATTATCCAAAACCCTAATTACACTATGGAGCAGCTGGTAACCGTTGCCAAATCATTAAGAGAGGATCATGGATTTCGCGGCTACATACACCTCAAAACGATACCGGATGCGGACGAATCTCTGATTCATCAAGCAGGCATTTACGCAGACCGGTTGAGCATTAATATTGAATTGCCCAGCACTGAATCTTTGATATCGCTAGCGCCAGAGAAAAATGTCAAATCTATTAGAAGCTCCATGGGAACCCTGAAAAGCCATATTGAGGAATCAAAGGAAGAGCAATCTTCCAAAAAAGTTTCTCGCATCACCTATGTAAAAAAAGAAAGCAAGAAAGCTCTAACAAAAAACGCTGTTAGAAAGACAAAGCGGTCTGAAAAACTATTCGCCCCCGCCGGACAAAGCACGCAAATGATTGTGGGAGCAGACTCATCGAATGACTTTAAGATTTTAACGACAAGCCATCAGCTTTATAAGAGCTTTGGTATGCGTCGAGTTTACTACTCAGCCTTTAGCCCAATACCTGATGCCAGCAAACAACTCCCGCTAACAGAACCCCCTTTACTCAGAGAGCACCGCATCTACCAAGCTGATTGGCTGATGCGTTTCTATGGTTTTCAGGTTTCAGAATTGGTGAATACACAAACCCAACCCATGCTGGATCTTGATATCGATCCCAAATTAAATTGGGCATTAAGAAATCGTGATATTTTTCCAATAGACATCAACCGAGCTGATCGAGAAATACTACTTAGAGTTCCAGGCTTAGGCCCAAGAAACGTGCAAAGAATTCTACAATCGCGAGCGTTTCATCGTTTAAGCCTTGAAGACTTAAAACGCATGCGGCTCTCTTTAAAAAAAATAAAGCCTTTTATCTCCACAGCCGATTATCATCCCGCAAGCTCATTAATCGACCATGAGAATCTAAAAGCAAAACTCGTAGATCCTAAACAACATCAGCTTACTTTATTTTAAAGGCCACTTAAGTGACTAATGCATGCTTTATTCAACTAGATGAATATGCCACTTATGAAGATTGGTACCCTTACGCCCGATACTGCCTGCACCATCACATAGTGCCTTCGGATGTCCACTGGCAAAATGACAACATTGATGATCTTTTTTGTAATGACTCCAATAGTCAGCAGCTAACCATTGAACAAGCTCAAAACTTTAAACCAGGCAACAGCAACCAAATCCGTGTAAATCGGAACTTTGTAATCCTGGCCAGATATAGTTGCTGCTTCTTACATCCAGATCGCTTTGCTGTGATGTATCGTATTCTTTGGCGCGTAGTACATGAGGATAACTTGCTATTAGCAGACATTACCGATCCCGATATCCATCTCGCCAACCGATGGGCGAAAGCAGTTGGTCGCGACCGCCATAAAATGAAAGCGTTTGTTCGCTTCAAAGAAATAAAATTCGCCAATGAAGATCCCCACTACGTGGCTTGGTTTGAGCCAGAACACGCCATTGTTAAGTTAACCTCAGATTTCTTTCGGGATCGATTCTATGGAATGGATTGGTCCATCTTGACGCCTTATCTTTGTGTACACTGGGTCAAAGGTACTCTTACATTCACTCAAGGCTGCGATAAAAGCCAAGCACCTCAAGAGGATGCTTTAGAGGATTTATGGAGAACTTACTATTTGAATATTTTTAATCCCGCAAGATTAAAGGTGAAAGCTATGTGCGCAGAGATGCCAAAAAAATACTGGCATAACTTGCCTGAATCCTCATTAATCGACCCTTTAATCAAACAGGCAGAAAGAGCCAAGCAAGCCATGATAGAAAAGAAACCGACGGACCCCCTCTTGCCAAGCAAGACGAAATTCGATCGCGAGAAATGGATCAACTCGAAGTAGTGTATAAACTAACTGTTCACCGAATCTCGCAGTAAAGCCGCTTGTAGCGGCGCTCGGCAAATATTTGGTAACCCCAACCCAAGACTGAATAAACAATCGGAAACTTGGCCACCTTAGCAAACAAAGTAAAAGGCCTAGGCAAAAACGACCACATAACAACAAAGGCATCTACGCCAAGGTGAATTTGCCCATCTTTCCCTCTAACGTGTAGGACCTTGAGCAAAGACTCTGTCGTGTCTGGAAACTTCTTGCGATGTTGTTCATCAAATATATCGAGCCAGTCAATACGATTTTCACGATCCAAACGCTTGTAAAACTCTATTTCTTTCCTACAAACTCCACAACGGCTGTCATAAAAAACTTGAACGTTCATACGATGAATCCTCTTCTAACCAAGCCTTAGTAAACTCTCCGTTAGGATCATAAACATCCTTTTGCTTCTCCATTGAGAAACGCCTCCGACCTCGTGGATCAGTTCCGACGCCGGCTAGGTATTGCCAATTTCCCCAGTTACTCGCACAATCATAATCGATTAGCTGTTGCTCAAAGTAAGCAGCCCCATATCGCCAATCGACACCAAGTTCGTTGATCAAATAGCTAGCTACAATTTGCCTGCCTCGGTTGGACATCCAACCCGTCGCTCGCAACTGCTTCATAAAAGCATTAACAAAGTCACATTGCGTATGCCCTTCTCGCCACGCCATAAAAGCTTCTGGATAGAAGGTCAACAAAGGATTAACTCGCTTGATACCTCGCAGCGAAAACAATCGAGGTCCCGCATTGCGAGCCAACCATTGAAAATATTCACGCCACCATAATTCGAACCGCAGCCAATAAGTGGATTCATTGTCGCCATAACGATCTTCATGGCGCTGAATTTCATAAAAGAGGGTTCTAACCGACAAGCATCCTTGAGCAAGCCAACCAGACATCTTGGAAGAAAATTCCCAACCATCCAACCCATTGCGCGTTTTCTTGTAGGTACGAATTAAACCGCGCTCATGCAGATAATAGTTAAGTTGCTCTAGCGCAGCGTTCTCTCCGCCTTGCAGCCTTTGCAGTGATGCTCCACTGTGGGAATGCGCTTCTTCGACATTCTCCCTTGCTAGTTTTTTCAAGCAGATTTCTGCCCATATACTAGGCGGAGGCAAGCGACCAAGCAGCTCTTTGGGCGGTTCAATTTTCATACCATCCAGCAGCCTGCGAAATTTCGAAAATGATTGGGGATACTCCAGCGAACCTAAACGCTGGTCAGCTCTATCCATGAGATAGAAGTCATCAGCAATCAGCCATTGTTTAAGAGGAAAACGGCGCAAAAGTCGTTGCGTTTGTTGCTGCTCATTCGCCCCCGGCAAATCGACCAAAGCAATCACATCATAATCATGGGTCAGTATTAATCGCTCAATCACCTCTGAAAACTCGCCGAAGTGAACCCCAAGCAATGAACCGCGTTGACGTAGCTGTTGATCTAAATCCAGTAAACATTCAATTAAAAAGCGACGGCGATGCTCCCCCATACCACCGCTATAACAATCTCTGAATGAAGAGCGCCCGACGTTAGCATTGGCAAGCCATGTTGGCTCGATTACGAAAACACAATCGAGATAATCCACCTTGCTTTTAATGCTTTGCAAGGCTGCGTTGTGCTGTAATCGCAGATTGTTTCTAAATATCATTAAGCCTTTCATAAAACCTCAGATTCACATTCACGAATCTAGAATACGAGACGATATCTAGACATCACTGAACACCGTCTATCTTTAAACCCGGCAAAGATCTAATTTCACCACTTAACACCCCACTTATAGGTCTTCACTATGAAACTGTTAAGCTTCAAGCACGCCCTGTTTGTTATTTGTCTAGCACTAATCAACACTTCTATACATGCAGCAGAGCCTAAAGAATGTTCGGCACTGCTTAATCACGAGCATTCTCCGCTGAGAAAAGAAGGCACAGTCAAACTCTGTGATTTATACCAAGACAAGGTGTTGCTAGTGGTGAATACCGCGAGTAAATGCGGCTACACACCGCAATTGAAAGGCCTCGAAGCGCTCTATCAAAAATACAAAGATCGAGGCTTAGTAGTGATGGGATTCCCTAGTAACGACTTCCGCCAAGAGTTAGATCAAGATCAGGAGATCGATACCTTCTGCGAAATTAACTACGGCGTTACTTTCCCCATGTTTAGCCGATCATCAGTTAAAGGCAGTGACGCGAACGGCCTTTTCAAAGCGCTTGCCCAAACAACCGGCAAACAACCACAATGGAACTTCAACAAGTACCTAATTGATCGCACTGGCCAACAAGCGCGCCATTTTCCCAGTAACATTAGTCCTTCTAATCGAACCCTTGTTGAAGCGATCGAAGCTCTTCTCTGAGCTAAGAATAAGCCCCTAGCCCTTCCTTAGAAGCCGCCAAGAATCCTCATGTTTGCACGTCATTGCTCCTGTAATGACGTGCTGCGCTGTGGGTCCTCTCTGACTGCACCCAGCCCGAAGCCCGCGCTTCAGACGACATATTTTCAATTATGTCTTGACCCGAATAATCCACACAGTCTATGCTGACTAGACAATAATCGAATTATGTCGCCACGAATGATCTACACTGAAATCCATAGTCATATCTTATTCAGCAGAGGAGAGAACCATGCCTGTTGCTCAGTTACCACCCGGCCCCACTGAAGCCAAGTTCATCCAAGCCCTCAAAATGGGCATCGGAATCTACGATTACTTGGAAGAATGCCATCAGAAATATGGCGATGCCTTTACTTTGAATCTGTCTGGATTGGACCCAATGGTTTGGGTGAAAGATAAGGAAATGGTGAAAGACTTTTTTAATTTGAAGCCCGAACAATTGAACCAGTCGACACTGCCGATCCCAATCGATATTGGTGACAACTCAGTTGGCTTTATCACGAACCGAGAGCATATGGAAACTCGCAAGATTGTGGTGCCACCTTTTGTAGGCAAACGTCTGAAAGACCGCGCCGAAGCGATGCACCAAATTATCAGTCGTGAAATCGATCGGATGAAACCCGGTGACGAATATGACATGCCTCGCCTAATAGGCAGCATCACCTTAAACATCATTGTTTATACCTTACTAAATGAAATGGATGGTGAGCGATTTCATCGTTATCACGACCTGATGCTGGAGTGGATTCAGTCATCCACCAACGATGCAATGTTCTTGATTGGCACCCTGTATGGACCTTCTAAGTATCGCAATATGCTACATCGCAAATATCGCGAACGAGCATTAGAAGGGAAAACAGCTTCGGTTGTGGACAAGCTAATGCCATGGAATAAATCCATTGATATAAAGGTCAAAATCGCCCATCAAATTCGCGAGGATATAAGAGCGATTCGCGCCAATCCCGACGGGAAAGAAGGGGTATTAGCGGGCTACGCGTTAGCGACATGGAGCAGCGGTGAATTACTAGATGAAGAAAAGGTAATCGGGGAAGTCATGTCTGCATTAGTGGGGGGCCACGAAACCAGCGCAGCCACAGGTGCATGGTATATGTTGTGGCTTTTGAAGAAACCCCATATCTATAAAAAAATGCGTCAAGAAGTGCTTCAGTCGATTGAAGAAAATGGTCGCTTTGACCCCATAGCAATTACCGAAAACAAATACCTCAATGCTTGTCTTAATGAATCGCAACGCTTAACGCCATCGGCAGTAGGCACCATGCGACATTTAGTTGCAGATACTAAAATCGGCTCTCTCTACTTGCCAGCTGACACCAATGTACTGGCCGGGGCCTATTTAAGACATCGTGATCAAGATACTTGGGGTGATGATGTAATGGAATATCGCCCAGAACGCTGGCTAGAGGAAGACGGATTTAAACCAGGCCCATTTGATTTCTTTCCTTTTGGTGGAGGCCGAAGAGCTTGCATAGGGTCTAACCAAGCCAAACAACAGTTGCGAATTTTATTCGCTGAATTTGCCCGTCGTGTTGAGTTCGACTCCAAATATGCAATGAATAACAAATGGCCTGGACAACAACAAGTCAGCGGACAAACAGAGCCCAAAGGCGGTGTACCAGTCACCATTAAAGAAGTTCGCTCAACTAACTTTGGTTATCCCGAATCTGACAAAAAGCCTGAGCAACCAGAACAGAAAGTAACGAAACTCGCTACAGCTTAAAAACACAAAAGGGGCCTATGGCCCCTTTCTAATCCCGAAAATGCAACCTTATGATTCGGTAATCATCACTGACACGATCATTTTGTTAACAAACGCTTTTTGCTCTTCTTCTGTTTTTCCCAATAAACCAAACTGGGCATAAGAAATTATTTGAATGGCTAACCAAGCACAGGCTTCTTCGATAGTTAGCCCGTTGTTAAGCTGCATATCAGTTGCTTGATCATCATTGATAAAACTCGACAAGATTGGTGCAATTTTTTCTGGCATACGATCAACTGCAAGCTGCGCAAAAAAATCGATATTGTCACTGTCCATGACGACACGATAACGGGAGTCAGTGCGTAACCGCGTAATGGTGTGAAAAATACCTTCGGTAAAAGTATCTTTGGAGGGGGCTTGCTTGTTATCTACGGTATAAAGGGCAACGTCAACCGCCATTTGATACATTAGCGCGGTCATCACTTCCGTTAGCAATTCTTCCTTACTATCGAAATAACGGTAGATAGTGGTACGAACGCAACCTACCCGCTTAGCAAGCTCTTCAAAACGTAATTTGCTGACACTTTTTTCTGCGATAAGCTCAATCGCTACATCCACGATTTTTTGCTTGGCCTCGAGATAATCTGGTGTACCAGCTTTCGCTTTCCAATTATTTTTTTCCACTTACAGGGCCCCTGAATCTCCGCAAGAAACCCCGCGCCAATGCTCAATATAATCAGCACATTGCGGCTCTCCTTCCATAGGCGCCCATTGAGCAAAGTCCTCTGGCTGAGCAGCCTCAAATGGACCAGGCTTAACTTCCACCAATAGAGTTGGCTCTAAGACCACGAAGGTATGCCAGGTTAGCGGAGGCATTTCTACCATCATGACGCCCTGGGGTGATAGCTCGACCACTTGGGTCACCTCAGCTGTATCATCGAAGCTGATTAAGCGCGCAGCTCCCTGAAGCAGGATCATCATTTCCCACTTATAGTCTTGTGGGTGCAAGTGGGGTCTTACGTAGGTTTCAGGCTCCAGCCACATGGCTATGCGCTGAACTGATTCCTGATGGCTCTGATGCCAAAGCTGATGGTTTCGTTTGCGAGGAGATTCTATTGCCCCACGCGACAACTCACGGATAGCCGCGTCATCGAGCAACCTGATTGAATTTGACATTGGCGTTAGCCATCTCCCAATATTTTCTTAATATGAGGAGCGGCCTCTTCATGAACTCGTTTCCAGGCCGGATGCGATTGAATGCGTTCCCAATAAGCACCGATATTTTCAAAGATAGAAAACTCAGCGAAGCTACGGGCATAATAGAGAGGAGGAATAGCAGCGCAGTCCGCCATGGTGAAATGATCACCAGCTAGGAAGGTTCGCGAAGCCAGCTGCTCATTCAAAAGCCCGTAGATAACACCGATCAACTCTGAGCTCTTAAGGAGCAGCTCTTGGTTTTGCTGATCTTCAGGCTTCATCGATTCGAAAATCATATTCACGACCTGATCATTCAAATATTGGTCACACATACGATCTAAGAATCTAACACGCCGTGCAGCTTCAGGATCCTTTGGAATTAGTCCATTTTCAGAAGGAAAGGCTTCTTCTAGATATTCAATGATAATGGTGGACTCGGGAATCAAACGACCATCATCTCTGATCAACAGCGGAATCTTGCCGATGGGATAAAGCTCGCGGTATTTTGCTCGCTCAGCATCGTCCATAAAATTCACAAGCTTAGGGGTAAATTCAATTCCCTTTTCATACAAAGCTAGCAGTACTTTTTGTGAATAGCTTGATGGATACGCAAAGTAGAGTTCCATGGCTGTTTCCTATTGGTTATTTTTCTTATAGCGAAAATAAATAATTTACGAACAGTTTAGCACCAAATTTACTGAGATGAGCTAATCTCCAGCCTTTTCATAGCCTTCTTTTACATCTTCAACAAACTCAGAAGCAGTTTCCGAGGCTTTATTGGCTGCCTTTTGTGCACCTTTGCCGACCGCATCGGCCTTGTCCGAGATAAAATCACCCAAATCATGGAGCCCTTCCACCACCCCATCTTTTACGTCTCTTGCAGCACCTCCGACTTTTTCACCGACGGTTTCTTCTGCAAATGAAGTGCTTGCCAAGAGACAAACAAACAAAAAAATGAGCTGTTTCATAATTCTAACGCCTATCACTCTAGATGGAATCTTTGTCGATTTACCTGCTCAAAAAACCATATATTTCATTCACATGCAACTAGTAGGGCCCTATACGCAAGCCCATGAGAGTGATCTATAGTTAAGAGATAAGCTTAAAGTCTCCCAAGGAAATACGGTTGATCACCCCAAAATGCTCCCATTCAGCAAAATCGCTGCCCACTGATATGCCAAGATGGCTCTCTTTAGTGGTGCTGGTGATTATTTTTGCTGTTGCATCCCCCGCTGGAGCAGCGCCGGAACCGGTTAAACTGAGCTCAACCATAACCAGTCTGCCGGTTGGCCAGTATATGGAGTTTTGGGTAGATCCCTCTGGTGAGAAAAACCTTGGTGACGTGTTAGCACTGAATGAAGATCAGTGGATCACCAGCGATCAAGAATATCCCTCTATGGGGTTCACAACAGATACTTATTGGTTTCGCTTCACCACTGCCAACCCCACCGAGAGCACCATTAACCTATTGTTAGAATCGAGCTATACCAGCATCGATGACATGTATTTTTTCGTCTTTCAAAATGGCTCTCTAGTGGATCAATACCACACGGGCGATGCAATACCATTCTCTCAGCGGCGAATTTATAACCGTAATTTTATCCTTCCTGTCACTTACCAACCAAGCGAAGAGAAAACCATTTACATCAAGGTGCACACAGAAGGCGCCGTTCAATTGCCCATCGTTTACCGCACCCAAATTGATTACAACCAACACGAGCAGATATTTCTTATTTTCCAAGGAACTTACTTCGGCATCATGCTGATCATGGTCCTATACAACTTGGTTTTATATGCGGTGATTAAAGACGTTAGTTATCTGTCTTATGTCATGTCAGTAGCTTCCTTTGCTATTTTTCAAGCTTGCCTTTACGGGTTTGCATTTCAGTTCTTATGGCCCAACGACCCAGAGATCAATAGATATGCCATTGCAATTGCCATGGCCAGCTATGGATTCTCCGGTGCTTGGTTCTCTGTTTCCTTCTTAAGACTAAAGGAATTCTATAAGCCCTATTACTATTACGGCATGGGCTACGTTTGGGTAATGTTTGCTATTATCGTTGCCACTGCCACTGACATAATCGACTATAACTTAGCGATCCGAAGCTCAACAGCATTAGCCTTTCTGGGCTCCACTACGGTGCTTCTGATTGGTTATCATGCGCTGATTAAAGGCCAGAAAGTCGCCAGATTCTACGTGCTGGCATACACCTTTATGTTGTTATTTATCGCCATATTGGTACTCAATAAAGGTGGTTTTATTCCGGTTAACCTATTCACAGAACATTCCGCCCAATTTGGCAGTGCCCTACAAGTATTACTCCTGTCCTATGCGCTGGCTGATCGCATTAATATGGATCGCCAAGCGCGTATGCAAGCACAAAACCTTGCCTTCGAAAATGAAAAGAAAGCTAGGGAAGAACAAGAGCGCTACCACAATTTAAAACTCAAAACCCAAGAAGAAGAAATGGTAACGCAGCAGAAAATTTTTCGCGCTGAGGCAGAAAGCAAAGCAAAAAGTGATTTTCTTGCCACCATGAGCCATGAAATCAGAACCCCCATGAATGGGGTGTTAGGTATGGCGGAGCTTCTCCAAGAGACCGATCTTAAAACCGATCAACGTCAATATTTAGATGTTATCGAAAGCTCAGGTAAAGCTTTATTAAATATCATCAATGACATTCTCGATTACTCAAAAATTGAAGCGGGTAAAATGGAGATTGAGAATGTTGATCTAGATTTAGATAAGTTAATTCTAGATTGCGCCAGTGTTTTCTCCCTCATCGCAGAAAAGAAAAACATCGAGCTGTTATCTTCACTCGATCCAAGCACTCCAAACTTTATCAAGTCAGACCCAACACGATTACGTCAAATACTGCTCAACCTTTTAGGAAATGCATTTAAATTCACCGCTGCAGGTTCCATTAAGTTGCGCGTTCACTCCGTGGAAAGCCAAAGTAATCAGCACAAAATCATGTTCGAAGTGAGCGACACTGGCATTGGTATCAGTGAAGAACAGCAGCGAAGATTGTTCTCTGCCTTTTCTCAGGCAGACACCTCTACCACACGCCAATATGGTGGTACTGGCTTAGGTCTTAGTATTTCGAAACGCTTAACAGAATTGATGGGTGGAGATATTGGCGTTAGCAGCATAGAAGGTGAAGGCTCCACGTTCTGGTTCACGATTAGTTGTGACGATGCCGAGTCAGACTTCATCAACGAGAATTATTTTTCCGCAAAAGAATTAAAAGGCAAACGTATTCTGTTTGTTGATGATTCAGCAGACTTTATTCAAGTGGTGAGAGAACAGGCTACAAGCTGGGGGATGGATGTAGACATAGCTTATTATGGTGAGGAAGCATTAGAAAAAATGCAGCAGGCGGCCAGCGACAACAAGCCCTTCGACATCATTTCTCTGGATATGAATATGCCAAGTCTATCGGGACTCGAAGTGGCACAAAAAATGGAACAATCAGAAAACTTAAGCCCAGTGCCTCGATTACTACTCACGGCATTGCGCCAGGTCCCCGATAAGAAGATCCTCAACGAAGCAGGTATCTCCGTTGCAGTACAAAAGCCTGCGTCAGCTAGGGCACTACGCGACACCATACTAAAAATATTAACAGGACATACTACTGAGCAGGAACAACGTAACAAAGCCAGATCGTCGCGCTTAGTAGAGGCGCTAAAACACCACAAAGCGCTCATCGCAGAAGACAACGCCGTCAATCAAATGGTCATTAAAGGCATGCTGAAACGTTTGGGAATGTCCTATGATGTCGCCAATGATGGTGAAGAAGCTCTCAACATGTACAAAGAGAATCATGCAGATTATTCATTGATTCTTATGGATTGCGAAATGCCTAATCTAGATGGCTATGACGCAACCAAGGCCATGCGTGATTATGAACAATCGCAAGGCATCGGCCGAATCCCCATCATTGCACTGACAGCTCATGCAGTTAAAGAGCACCAGCAAAAGGCTTTCGATATGGGCATGGATTTTCACTTAGCCAAGCCTGTTGAAGCTGAACGCTTGAAAGATGCGCTCGCTACTTTTCTTTTAGATTCTCACTCTCAAGCACAGGGCGAATAGTCCTGCCAACACAGCTAAACCACCATAGCGTTATGCCAATCCTTAGTATCCACTCACGTATCCAGACGCTTTATGCGTTGTGACTCCCCGCTTAATGCTCAGATCATTTCTAAGAACATTTAGATATATACCTAGCATCGAGCCATAAGATGTTCGACAAACTTCAGACATAGTTAGACAGCGAAAAAGCCATACCGCACAATAATTGAACAAACCGACAGAAAAGCTTGTCTTTGTCCTAGAAAACACGAGAGGTAAAAAGAAATGAAATGGTTTAATCACAACTCTTACTTTGTCGTAGTCGTAGAAAAAGGTGACTTATATGGTGCTGAGAGCACCTACCTACATTCAAATGAAGAACCCGTGATCAGAATCTTCGACAAGATCAGCCTTTCGGACAACAGTCACAGCTACCCATTAATGTCGCACTTGTCCCTAAGAGACTACAGAATCGCCGCTCAAAAAAGTTCTCCCATCTCACTCACAGACGGTGGCCAAATATCAGGTCACGAAGTAAAAGATATTTATGACTTTATCTCGAGCCTATTAGTCAATGCGGATAAGGGAAAAGTGGCCGCATAGAAGTGCTTGAACTGGCAAACATTGGGAACTGAAAAGCTAATCAAGATCCATGACAGGAGCATCTTCACCAGTTAGCGACATGGTTTACACAGCTATCATACTCGACCTTTAGCATGCTTTATGCGGTTTTGAGTCTTCTCATAGTCGCTCTTGCGCAACAGAACATAGACAGCGCCAGTGCCACCATGGCGCTTCTGGGCTGAATGAAAAGCCATTACAGAAGATAACTCTGGCAACCACTTATTAACGCAGCTTTTTAATAGCGCAGGCGGGTTACTGCGCTCGCCCTTGCCATGCAATATCATCACCGTACGCAAATGGTGCGCCATACAGGTGTTAATGAAATCAAAAACTTCTTCCCGCGCCTCCTTCATGGACTTACGATGCAGATCCAATACCGCTTCAGTGTCGTATTTACCCAACCTCAGTTTACGGTAAACACCATCTTGTACACCGGGGCGCTTGAACTCTAACAGATCATGAGGCCCTATCATCTCTACGTATTCTGTAGACAAGCGATTGTTATCGACTTCTTCTTCACGCACAGCGGCTTCACGTCTAGCCAATTGAGCTTCGCTAGGCGGTTGTTGATTCGGGGGAGCTGCCACTTTCTTTTGCTTAATGGGCTTTACACCCCCCATTTCCTGCTTGAACAGGTCGAAATCATCTTCAGACATTAGAACTACTGGGGCTGCTTAACTGCGCTTAACTACGATGTTTACGTATTAGATTACTCTAAACCTTTATGGGAGAAAAATACGGCTTTACCGGCCACTAATTTCACCTGAATATTTTTGCTGTCATCACCCCATGTGCAACTTTGAGCACCCATGGTTTCGTTACATTTGTCAGCTGAACCTATGACGTCTTCCAGCTCTGTCAGTTCCATACCTATTTTCAACTGATCGTAATTTTCTTTGGTTAATTTACTACAACCAGCTAAGGTTAAGATGCCTAACGAAAGTGCGGCTAGCCCCATGATTTTATTGAACTTCATAAAAACAACCTATTGATAAACTATTAAGTTAAACTAATTTTGGTTCGACCATTTTAACCAAGTTCGCATGTTCTGGCATGTAAAATACTAGCAAATCCAAGGAAGCACAGTTTGTCGGCAGTCCAACCGAAAAAGAAAAGTCTTTACGTATCTATTAGCGCCCATGGTTATGGGCACTTCGGTCAAATGGCGCCCATTCTTAACAAACTCGCCATGGAGCATGGCAACCGTATTCGTTTTACTATTCAAACAGGCATCAATGAAGACTTCCTGCAGCGACACCTCCATTTTGAGTTCAAGCATATCGCCAAATCTGATGATATTGGCATGCTCATGGTGGACTCTATGGAAGTTAAGCCGCAAAAGTCCCACCGCGCTTATCGAGACTATCATCAAACATGGCCGAAAGAAGCAATGCTAAAGGTGCGCGAAATTGATCGTCAGCGGGCTGATGCCGTGGTGAGCAACGTTTCCTATCTAACTCTAGCTGCCGCTAAACAACTCAATACTCCTTCCATTGGCATCTGTTCACTTAACTGGGCTTACATCTATTTAGCTTACTGCGGCAAACTCCCAGGTAGCGAGGAAATCTATAGCAAAGCCCTATCGCACTACCGCGAAGCAGATCGTTTTTTAATTCCGACACCGGGGATGCCAATGTCTACCCTGGGAAACCAACGAACTATTGGGCCATTGGCCAGGCTCGGGAACCACTACCCTAATTTCCGCGAGCGCTTGAATCTGCCTCAAGATCACAAAATTATTCTGGTTTCTATGGGAGGCATCCCCCATCAAACCCATCGTGAAAAGTGGCCTGTTTTAGACAATGTTACTTGGATAGATGCAGGACCAGGCCAGCCCGGAAGAGCTGATATTATCCCCATTAAAAATGTGCCCTATTCGTTCATTGATATTCTTAGCCAGGCAGATTTAGTCGTCTGTAAACCTGGTTATGGCATGTTCACAGAAGCGACCTGCAACGGTGTGCCTGTGCTCTATGTAAAAAGAGATCAATGGCCTGAGGGGCCGCATCTAGTGAGATGGCTGGAAGAAAACAACCATTGCTTGGAAGTGGAACGGGAAGCCTTTGACGAAGGTAATTTTGCAGAGCAGGCAGCTCAACTTTTGAACCGCGGTAAAGCAAGTCGATCGATTGCACCGACTGGAGTCGGTGAAGCCTGCGGTTATATTTTGGAAGCGTTAGGCCTGTAACGCGGACACTAACTTGCCGTGAATTCCTGCGAAGCCACCATTACTCATCACCACCACATGATCACCCGGTTGCGCTAGTAATTTAACCCCGTTGATAATGGCTTGAATATCATCAAAACATTGCGCCTTTGAACCACTGGCATTAGCCACTGCTTCCATACCCCAATCCATATTCGCCGGCTGGTACCAAATCACATGATCTGCCAATACTACAGAAGGCGCCAAGCGATCTTTATGCACACCCATGCGCATGGTGTTAGATCGAGGCTCAATCACCGCAATAATTTTGCTATCACCCACCTGCTTTCGCAATCCGGATAGAGTGGTTTCAATGGCTGTGGGATGATGAGCGAAGTCATCATAAACCGTGATGCCATTGGGTTCACCGACAATTTCCATACGGCGTTTAACCCCACCAAAAGCCGACAAAGCCTCGGCACCATCTTGCGCTCTAACACCACAATGACGTGCAGCTGCAATAGCGACTAAGCCATTAGTCACGCTATGGTTGCCAGTCATGTTCCAGTCCACTTCACCAACTTTTTTACCATCAAGCATGACGTCGAAGGCACTTCCATCATCCTTACGGAGCGATGCGCTCCAACCACCTGGCCCAGCTACAGAAAAGTTTTCAACAGGTGTCCAACAGCCCATTTCAAAAACCGTTTGCATGGCAGGATCATGCTGAGGCGCTATCACCAAACCGTTCTCTGGAATGGTTCTTACCAAATGATGAAATTGCTTTTGAATAGCAGCTAGGTCATCAAAAATATCAGCATGATCAAACTCTAAATTATTCAAAATCGCGGTACGCGGCATGTAATGAACAAACTTAGAACGCTTATCAAAAAATGCCGAGTCGTATTCATCCGCCTCAACCACAAAGAAAGGCGCATCACCTAAACGGGCAGACACCGAAAAATTCTTGGGCACACCTCCGATTAAATAACCTGGTTTTAATCCCACTGCTTCCAAAATCCACGCCACCATGGAACTCGTTGTAGTTTTGCCATGGGTACCTGCTGCAGCAACAACCCAACGCCCGTGAAGCACATGATCACGCAACCATTGGGGTCCAGACGTATAACGAAGCCCTCTGGACAATACAGTTTCGACACAGGGATTACCGCGAGTCATGGCGTTACCCACCACCACCAGATCCGGCTCAGGATCTAGCTGCTTTGGATCAAATCCTTCGATAAGCTCAATACCTTGAGATTCCAGTTGCGTACTCATGGGCGGATAGACGTTCGCATCGCAACCACTCACCCGGTACCCCAACTCCTTCGCAAGAATCGCAAGGCTACCCATAAAGGTGCCACAAATACCCAAAATATGAATATGCATAAATCGATAGCCTTATACTTTTTCTAATGCTTCGGGGACGAAGTGCAGCAACAACGCTTGATCCATTCGCAGAATTAAAAAATTCAACATGAAAGAAAACAAGTTGCCTTGCAGTGGGCTCACATTGAAAGCGTGGTGAAAAATAAACCCTTTAATTAGCACGTCCCAAATAAAAATCACCAGCATTAGAATAGCCCCTAGGCTTGCTATTGGGGAATTTTCAGGCACGTTGCCCACCAATATCACCAAGGGCAGGCTAAAGCAGGTCAAAATAACATCGGTACCAATAGCTGCCGTAAAGGTTTGCTGAAAGCGGCTAGCTACTCCCTTAAATGCCAAAACCCCGTAAACCAGAATTACCCATAACCCAACGATAGCTGCGATGCTCACCGCGGTGTAGTCCAACGGCATTTCTGCAATCAAAAGTCGCGCGCCAACGCTCAATGCCAAATAGGTCAAAAAGGTGAACATAGTTAGGGTTATGGCAGTTGGGACTTGATCTGGCCCAACACGCATGCGGCAGATCTGCCAGTAGAGCTGAATAATGGCGTTCATTAATTCTCGGCTATTGTAAGATTTGAAATCTGTCTTGGAATACTAAAGTCATTGTATTCAAAGCTATTTTAGTGTCGGATTCTCGCAAAGCTGTGGTCTAAGTGCTAGTGGTAAATCAGGGTTTGAGGAATCCGCATGAAAAACCAGAACGATTTCGCTATTATTTGCGCACTCGCCCTAGTGCACACTAATTAATTTAGGTTTGGAGCCACTGACCCAATGTCGAAGAAAAATGCCTTTTATGCCCAATCTGGTGGAGTTACCGCCGTTATTAATGCAACGGCTTGCGGTGTTATCGAAACTGCGCGTCAACATGGGGATAAAATGGGCACCATCTTTGCTGGTCGCAACGGTATTATTGGGGCGCTATCTGAAGAGCTTATCGATACCAGCAAAGAATCGGATGAAACCATTGCTGCATTAAAACACACACCGGGCGGAGCGTTTGGATCTTGTCGTTACAAGCTGCGTAGCCTGGAAGAAAATCGCGCGGAGTACGAGCGCTTAATCGAAGTCTTCGATGCCCATGATATCGGCTACTTCTTTTACAACGGCGGCAATGATTCACAAGACACTGCACACAAAGTATCTCAACTCAGCGAAAAACTAGGTTACGATCTTAAATGTATTGGCATTCCCAAAACCGTTGACAACGACTTACCGATCACCGACAACTGCCCAGGTTTTGGCTCTGTTGCTAAATATGTTGCCGTATCCATTCGCGAAGGTGCACTTGATGTTAAATCCATGTGCGAAACATCCACCAAAATATTTATCTTGGAAGTAATGGGTCGTCATGCAGGCTGGATTGCCGCAGCAGGTGGGCTCGCCAATGAACAAGACGGCGATGCGCCCCATTTGATTATTTTTCCCGAAGTCCCCTTCGACAAAGAAAAAGCACTTCGCAAAATAAAACAAAGCGTAAAACAATTTGGCCATTGCGCGATTGTTGTTTCCGAAGGAGCTCAGTATGAAGATGGCAAGTTCCTTGCAGATTCAGGTGGTAAAGATGCCTTTGGCCATACGCAGTTGGGTGGAGTGGCTCCCTTTTTAGCAGAAATGATAAAGAAGGAATTAGGCTACAAATATCATTGGGCTGTCGCGGATTATTTACAGCGTTCAGCAAGACACATCGCATCGGCTACTGATTTAGAACACGCCTATGCGGTTGGTGCAAAAGCTGTTGAATACGCCATTGAAGGTAAGAATGCTGTCATGCCAGCCATTTTACGGGGCGATGGCCCAGAATATAGTTGGACTATTGGCGAAGCGCCGTTAGCTGAAGTGGCCAACGTAGAGAGAAAAATGCCTAAGGAATTTATCTCGGCCGACGGCTTTGGGATTACCGAAGCTTGCCGCGAATATTTACAACCTTTAATTCAAGGGGAGGCGTATCCTCCTTATGAAAACGGCATTCCCAAAATCGCACGCCTTAAATTAGAAATGGCACCTAAGAAGCTTAACAAGCCTTTTACCATAAAGTAGCTAGGCATCTTTAAAAGTCTGATCATTAACCCAACCAGAAAAACACGGTCGCTATTTGCGACAGCAACAACAAACCACTGGTAACTTTCCAAAATAATAAAGGATCTTTTTCTAGCAAAGGCCGCTGCTCCGCCTCCAGATACACTGGATTTGGGATTTTTAAATCGTGCACAAACTCCGAGAGACTTTCATAGCGCAACTCCGCTGATATTTGTAATGCTTTCTTAAGCGTGCCATCCATCCACAAAGGAACATGTGGGTTTAATCGATACGCAGGGGTGTAACTTAATCGACTAACCGCATTAACATTCTCAGAAACCTCATATTTCATCCCGTATGCGTGTTTTCCTGTAAGCATTTCGTAGAGTACTAGCGCAATGGAAAACTGATCACTCTTTTCGCTACGCGGTCGATTGAGTCTATATTCTGGTGCAGAATATTCCATAGTTCCCAAAGGAATTTCATGATCAATGGGGCTAGAAATTTCATCAACACCGGCAACAAACACAGAGCCAAAATCGATAATTATCGGATCGCCATCACGCATTATTATATTGTCTGGTTTTAGATCCTGATGGAGTGCTTCACGACGATGAAACGCACGAACTCCTTTCACTACTTTCTCAATAATTTCCACCGCTTGCCTAACATCAACATGCCCCTTTTCAGCCATGTAGGCTCCTAATGTGGGACCTTCAACATATTCCATTAGATAATATAGAAATGTTCGCGGCTGAGTAGGCTGACAAACATTAACGACGTAGGGGCTATCGACGCGAGAGCCTACCCATTCTTCCATGATGAAACGTTCAATATATGCGGGATCATCTTCATAATTACGAGATGGTGTCTTCATCACGTACTGTTTAGCGCTAATAATGTCCTCAACCAGATACAGCTGGCTACGTTGGCTGGCATAGATTTCTTTTAGTACCACTAATCCATCCAAGCGCATCCCAGATGCTAGTTCCGGCGGGAATGCCTTTTCAGATAAACGGTTGACTGCATCTTCATTAGTTTGCAAGCCTAATGAATCAACCCGTATTGCTTGGCAACTTAAGTTATCATCACTGTTATTATCTTTAGCGACCTCGACGAGCTCATCAACCAATATTTGTAGATCACCACTGAGAGAGCCTTTACTGACTATTTGTTTGAAGTGCTTTGGTTTTATCCAGTCATGAATTCCATCGGTAGTCGAAACAAATACATCCCCAGGCTCAATATCTAAACGAATAAAATCGATATCGAGATTTAAATCAATGCCCATAGCACGGGCTAAATAGTGTTTTTCCGCGGAAATATGGGCTACATGATCCTTGGTGATCTGCTCTACCTCTCCATCTCGAAAACGATAAATACGACTATCTCCGACATGAAAGATATAGGCAGTTTGTGACTTGAGCACCAAAGCGCTTAGGGTACAAACGTAACCTTTTTCATGATCAATGTAGCTTTGACTTTGTCCCCATAACCAACGGTTCAATGCCGTCAATACCTTGTGTGCAGACTGTTTTACACTCCAAGGATCTGGTGTAGAGAAATAATCATTTAGAAAACCTTTAACACATGCTTCGGCTGCTTCCCTACCCGCCTCTGCCGCACTTACTCCGTCACAAATAACAGCCGCAACACCTTTGGAGGTAAGCTGAACCCCCTCTGGAATATGTATGCCAATACTATCCTCGTTTTGTGGCTTAACCCCAGCCTCAGAACGCTGTGCGGTAGAAACACTTAACGACTGTTCAAAAACAGGGGCATTCATAGCAATACTCAATCCGCAACAGCATGTAGATAATAAAAAACAAACAGGGGCGATCAACGCCCCTGCTATTTCACCAACGAATCAAAATAGTCTCTTAGACATCGATTTGATTAGCTCACTTCAATTAATTGCACAGTACCATCTGGCAATACTTCTGTCATATGTCCTTTTGGTTCATCAATAAATTGAACAGCAACGAACACAACTGCAGCACAAGCAGCTATCACCATAAAGAAAGTGGACGCATCAACAAAAGATAGCACCGTCAAGAATATAACTGCACCTACATTACCATAAGCACCAGCCATACCTGCAATTTGACCTGTCATACGACGCTGCACCAAAGGTACAATAGCAAACACAGCACCTTCGCCAGCTTGTACAAAGAAGGAACATGACATAGTCGCCAGCACAGCTAGCGGAATCCACCAGCCACCATCAATTTGACTCATAATCAAATAGCCAACGGCCAAACCACAGACCAAAATGCTTAGGGATTTTTTGCGTCCAAATTTATCACTAAGAAATCCGCCTGTTGGGCGAGCCACCAAGTTCATAAAGGCGAATCCTGAGGCCAACAAGCCTGCCTTAACTGCATCAAGCTCAAATGTATCCATAAAGAATAGAGGCAACATGGACACAACTGCGAGCTCAGAACCAAAGGTTACTAAGTATGCAACATCCAAAACAGCGACTTGTTTAAAACTATAACGCTGATTTTCTGGAACAGGCTCTTTAAAGATATGCTTGTTCACTTTATAGATTTGCGATGTTTGGAAAATAAACAGCACCACTAAACCGACATATAACATGGTAGCTGTACTATCTGTTAGCAAGGCAACTCCCGCTGGAGACAGCTTCCATGTTAAGACTGCAAGTGCAATATACATGGGAACATTCATAGCCAAGTAGAAATAGAAATCTTTAACGCTTGTCACTTCTAGTCCACCTGATTTTTTTGGCTTAAAGTAAGTTGAGCCTTTAGGAGTGTTTTGTGCTTTAAAGAAATAAAACACTCCATATAAACCAGCCAAAACACCTGTAGTAGCTATAGCATAGCGCCAGCCATCGTCGCCACCGTACAAAAGAGCCAAAGTTGGCAGAGTCATTGCCGCTGCGGCAGATCCAAAATTACCCCAGCCGCCATAGATACCTTCGGCAACACCTACTTGCTTAGCAGGAAACCATTCGCCGACCATACGAATGCCGATAACAAAACCAGCGCCGACAAAGCCAAGAAGAAATCGCATTAGAGCCAGCTGCTCATAAGAATCAGCAAAAGCAAAACCAAAGCAAACAAAGGAGCCTAGCACTAACAAGCCACTGTAAACTTTTCGAGGGCCGAACTTATCTACTAAGATTCCAATAATAATTCGCGCTGGAATTGTCAAAGCAACGTTGAGAATCAAAAGTGCCTTTACTTGAGCACCAGTCAAATCAAAGGCTTCTTTTATCGCCGCTAATAAAGGGGCGTGACTGAACCATACGACAAACGTAATAAAGAACGCTATCCATGTCATATGCAACGTTCTGATTCTCGGACTAGAAAAATCTAGCAAATTGAGCTTTTCAGTGCTCATGTTTCTCTCCAAAAACTAAGTAAGGTAAAAACCAAGTAATTCAAAAAACGTTTAGGTAGATTTGCCCTAGCACAAAACGTTTGCCCAGCCTCTGCAACCGCTATGCCACCAATCTATTATTCAAGAAACAAAGCCCTAATTTATTGCAGTCAGCACTAAAAAAACCCACCACATCATCACGGGAAAGGAACCAAGCATCATTTAGGTGCACTATTTTGCTATTTTTTTCCAAAATAGCTCAACCAGCATCACTCGATGATTTTTCATTTGGCACCACGCATGAGCACATTTGCACTTACACGAACCAAATGAAGGCATTAACACCTCTTTTGCTCATCAATGAATCAATTTATGCCTCTATATAAAGCAGAGAAATTCTTTAACCAGAAGGAGCAAACACTGGCACACCCTTTGCAAAAATTGACGCTAATCAATTTTTTCATTTTAACTATTGGTGATTGGTTCTATGTTATTCGGCCGAAGAAAGCGCAAACCGATTGTGATTCCGAACAAGACTGTTAAGGAATGGAAGTACACAACTTGTAACTATTGTTCTACCGGTTGCGCCATTGAAATCGGCATAGACGAACAAGGCAAAGTAGTTACCAGCCGAGGGCACGCCGGTGCGGACGTAAACCGGGGCAAGCTATGCATCAAAGGATTGCTAGAGACCGAGCTATTTGAATCACCCGGCCGCGGTACCGAGCCATTGATACGCCAGCGATTTCACGAACCCTTCGAAAAAACTGATTGGGATACAGCACTCGACACAACCGCAAACAAGATCAAAGAAATCCAAGCTAAATACGGACGCGATTCTTTTGCAGTGGTATCTACCGGGCAACTGCTCACCGAAGAGTTCTATACCCTTGGCAAACTTACCCGCGGCTGCATAGGCACTAACAACTATGACGGCAACACCACTCTGTGCATGGCATCAGCAGTGTCTGGTTACAAACGCTCGTTTGGTTCCGATGGCCCACCAGGCTGCTATGAAGATTTTGAGCACACAGACTGCTTGATGGCTTTCGGCTCCAACCTACCGGAACAGCATCCAGTTATTTACTGGCGTTTGAAAGAAGCTCGCGAAAAAAGAAAGTTTCCACTTATTGTAGTGGACCCTCGGGTAACCATGTTTGCTCAGTTCGCAGATATTCACTTACCCATCACACCCGGTACAGACACCGTCTTAATTAACGCCATGATGCATGTGATCTTTGACGAAGGCTTAGAAGATCGTTCCTATATAGAAGCAAATACATCAGGCATAGAAGAGCTAGAAAAACTCGCTCAAGACTACAATCCCAAACTTGCACAGAAGGTTTGCGGTATCGATGAAGACACCATTCGCCAAGTAGCTCGGCTATATGCTAAAGCGGATGCATCCATGAGTATTTGGACGATGGGTATCAACCAAAGCACCCATGGGTCCGACGGTGTCGTTAACATCAACAACCTTAATTTAGTAACAGGCAATATCGGTAAGCCAGGCGGTACTAGCCTATCAATTACAGGCCAATGTAACGCCATGGGTACTCGCGAATGGTCATCGTGTTCAGGTTTACCAGGCTACCGTTATTTGGAAAATGAAAAAGACCGAAAAGACATTGCAGATTTTTGGGGTATAGATCCCGAATTCTTTCCCAAAAAGCGCGGCCTAGCTCAGACAGATATTTTTCCTGCCATTGAATCTGGAGAAATCAAAGGGCTATGGCTAATCGCCACCAACCCCATGACATCGATGCCGAACTTACCAAGAATTCGTAAGTCATTCCAAAATTTAGAATTCCTAGTGGTTCAAGATGTGTATGAAGATGTGGAAACCAACCAATATTCTCACGTCTATTTCCCTGCTGCGGTTTGGGCAGAAAAAGAAGGCTGCCACACTAACA
This sequence comes from Pseudomonadales bacterium, assembly GCA_022361455.1. Classification (GTDB taxonomy): domain Bacteria; phylum Pseudomonadota; class Gammaproteobacteria; order Pseudomonadales; family Ketobacteraceae. The sequence goes on from JAKSAW010000010.1 coordinate 32,523, forward strand.
CTGAGCGACGAGTGAACTTGACCCGAAACGTTCTCAAGCCATATGCAAATTCAAAACCTGACTTTTGGATTTTCAAAGAAATGGCCAAACGTTTTGAAAATGGAGAAAAAATTGAATTCCCTGAAACACCAGAAGGCGCCTTCAACGAAATGAAGCAGCTATCGGTTGGCACAGGGCGTACGCTCGATATATCCGGCATGAGTTATGAAAAGATTGAGGCAGCACGAGGCATTCAATGGCCCTATCGTGCAGACAGCGAAACCTTAAAAGGAGACCCTCGCCTCTATACCGATGGTCATTTCCAAACAGCTAGCGGCAAAGCAAATTTAATCCCGGTGCGGTTCGTTAATAATAATGAATGCCCCGATGATGAATATCCTTTCTGGCTTAACAGTGGTCGCGTTGTGGAGCACTTTCACACTCGCACCCGTACCGGAAAAATTGGCAACTGCAATAAGTTCAGTCCAACCCCTTATATGGAAATGAATCCTGATGCCGCTGAAGAGCTAGGTGTGCAGCATCAATCTTATGTGCGTTTAACTTCGCGAAGAGGAGACGCGGTGGTTATGGTACAGCTTACTCAGCGAGTACCGCGCAATATGGTATTCATTCCCTTCCACTATCACGATTGTGTAAATCGATTAACGCTTGGTTTACTGGACCCTTACTCTCGTCAACCCGCATTTAAACAGTGCGCGGTTCGAATAGAGCATGTGGACCAGGAGGAAGCGGCCCGCTTGAACGCTGAACGTAGGGCATATTAAAGACAAAGGGCATTGAGAGACTAAGGGCGTAGAGAGATTAATTATGTTTGATTCCAAAGATAATCCACAAAATAAAGCGGAGCGCTTCCCGGGAGACGACCTCGTTCAGTCTTCACAGGCAGACACTCAATCTAAAGAAACCAAGCAAAAAGATGGAAGTACGCTTTGGGAAATTCGCACAGAAGAGCGCCCCTATGCATTTCTAAATGACCCAACCCATGAAGAAACCAATCGATATGGGCAAAAGATAGATCTCATTGATTTAACTGGGCTACCGAAAGAACGTCCCATGTTTATCAATGAAAACCCTGAAGTAGGCACCAATCCAAATCGAAACAAGCAGCATGGTTTTTTCTTTACCGCTGACAACTGTATAGGCTGTCACGCCTGTGAGGCGGCCTGTAGCGAGAAGAATGAAAACCCAGCACATATCGCATTCCGTTCTGTTGGTTATGTTGAAGGGGGTTCCTATCCAGACTATAAGCGCATGAATATCTCCATGGCTTGTAATCACTGCGACAATCCCGTTTGCTTAAAAGGCTGCCCAACAAAAGCTTATACCAAACATGCAGAATATGGTGCGGTATTGCAGGATCCTGAAACTTGTTTCGGTTGCGGATACTGCACTTGGGTTTGCCCTTATAACGCCCCACAACTAGACCCAATTCAAGGCCAGGTTTCTAAATGCAACATGTGCGTTGATAGACTCGAAGTTGGTTTAAAACCCGCTTGCGTTTCTGCGTGCCTGGGCAATGCATTGGATTTTGGCGTCGTTGAGAATATCCCAGAGAATAGAGAGCAAGCTAAAACCTCTATTCCTGGATTCCCAAATCCCGACATCACTCACCCTAACATCCGCTTTCAACAGACACGAACTATGCCGGATGAAATGACCCGCACAGATTCAATGCCAGTGAAATATCACAAAAATGAGGAAGGGTCCTACTCACCTGTCATTGACCAGAAGACAGGTAAGCAAACCTTTTGGAATCTCTCACGGTTGAGCTCAAGGGAAAATCCATTAGTGTTATTTACCCTTTCAGCCCAAGCAGCTATTGGCGCCTTCGGTATTACCTTTTTAGGCAGTCTTTTCGGTGTAGAAAGTCTAAGCAGCTTTAGCCAATCTAGCATGTACATACCGCTAGGAGCCTTGAGCTTTTTACTGATTGGATTCGCTTTGTTCATGTCAACCATGCACCTTGGTAAACCTATTCGTTTTTATCGCGGCTTTAATAATTGGCGCTATTCTCCAGTGAGTCGAGAAGGTTTGGGCATCGCTGCCTTTATGGGAACCCTCGGGGCACACTTAGCATTCAGTTTGCCGAATAATGCTGTGGTTCAAGACTTATTCCTTTCAATAACAGGAACCAGTTTTAGTCATTGGTTTAATTTAGAAATGCTCGCAAATATCGCAACAGTTTTTGGTGTACTCGCAATCCCATCAGGTTTAGTCGGCCTTTACTATATGAATCGTTGTTATCGCATTGAAGCACGACCATTTTGGAATCATTGGCAAGTGGCAACGTCCTTCTTCGGCAACATGCTATCACTAGGGTCTTTAATCGCAGGGACTGTTGTGATTACAACTTTACTGGCATTAGGGGAAAGCATAAGTTCAAGCTTAGTGGTATTTGGCAGCGCCATGTTATTTGGCTTGTTACTTGAAGCCGTGGGCCTTTTCTTCCACAACAAAGACATGCTTAAAGGTGAGCATGAAGGTGCAGCATCCCACTATGTACAATTAACCACCTTTGGCAAAACCTATAAAGCTCGCAATGCGTTAATTGCATTTAATCTAGTATTCATAACAGGTCTACTTACTTCAGGGATTACCATGCCATGGATTTTAATTGGCTGGGGTATAGCGGGAGTAGCACTAATCGCTACCGCTACTGCAGGTCGCGCATTATTCTACGTGCTAGTTATTCCAACGACTATGCCTGGCGCTTTCTTCTGGAAGAATAAAGGTTTTGAAGAGCATGCTCGTGATATCGGACTAGCTAACATGCCACAAGTTGGCGTGGTTCCTGATGCCCACTAAGCAATGATATATAGCAGTTTATTTAAATCGACTAAAACATAAAGCATGAGCATTTCTCTTGAATCAATTATCAATAAATCAGTGCTGGTCGGCCTGAGCTACTTTGACTTGAATGGAAATTTACTACAACAACACCAGCTGTGTGGTCTAGTGGTGGAGACAGACAAGGAAAAGGGGATCGCGGTAAAATTGCTCAGCTCGAATGGTCAAAACCAGCAGGAAGAGTCGACAAAAGAGGAACATTTTGTTTTGCCTTCATCGTTATCGTGTTGGTTTAACGCACCCAAAGGCCAATACAAAAACGCAGACAGCGGCATCGATATCACAGATCCAGACTACTTAGTGACTTGGGATATTTATAAAAAACAAGATGAAGTTGAAGACGGTACTCATCAGTGGTGGGAGTGGGTTCCGAATACAGCTCCACCGCAAGTATCTAGCAACTGAGTAGATAGGAATAACTATCCTAAATCTTCACTTAGAGTGACTACACAAACTCCATGACTCTCTAGAGTCTTATTAAATTTCGGCACACCAAAGGTTGCAGCTGCAGCCAAGAGCGTACTGGCAATTCCATCCAATATTTGCTCATGATCCAAACCCATGTCATCACACTTATCCGCAATAGCATCGGCGAGCTCTTGAAGTTGTTCTTCACTTATCCCTGACATAATTTGTTTTCCTCCAAGACAACTTCTCTAACATTAGTTTTTGTTATATTAAATAGTGACAAACAGAATAGCAGGCAATTATCTCAAACGCTCAATTTCATTGGCTAACATTTCTCGTCCTTCGGTGTGAAGATATTGTAGGAATGTTTCTGCGATTACCGATTGCTGTTTTTGCCTGAGCCAAACAAAATACCAATTAGATGTCACTGGCAGTTGTTTAACATTCAATACTGCTAACCCATCATCACCGCCGAAGGCCAATGAATGAACCGATAAAACCGACACACCCAAGTTCGCCATCACAGCATGCTTGATGGCTTCGTTACTTTCAATGGTCATTTTCGTGTTAGGCTTGAGACCCTCTCGCTTTAAAAACTGCTCAAGAGCATGGCGAGTTCCAGAACCTTTTTCTCGCATCAGAAACGGCTGCTGAAGTAACTCTTTAATATCTATATTTTTTTTCTTTGCAAACGGATGTGTTTGAGCAGCGATTGCAACCAATGGATTGGGTAAAAACTCTATCCTATCGATATCAACATCTTCTGGAACATGACTAAATACGTAAAAGTCATCGCTTCCATCATTGAGTCTCTTCATTATCTGCTCGCGATTACCCACCTTAAACTGAATATCCACGTTTGGGTAGCGTTCGCAGAAAGGTCCCAACAAGTGCGGAATAAAATACTTAGACGTGGTCACCACAGCTAGTTTCAGGGTTCCTGCCTTTAAGCCACGCATATCCGATAAATGCATATCAAGCCGCTGAAAGCTTTCAAGCACCTCTCTTGCAGTGGCTACAATAGCCAAACCAGCCTCAGTGAAAACCAAACGACGCCCAACTTGATCATAGATCGGCATGCCAATGGCATCGACTAGCTTTTTCAGCTGCATGGAAACAGTAGGTTGAGTCAGGTGTAGCGACTCCGCTGCAGCCTTGATACTACCGCCATCATAAACTGCTAACAGGATCTCTAGTTGTCGAATAGTACCGATACGAGCATGCAAACGCGATCCCATACCACCTCCCAATATCTGAAGACTTTACAAGATTATATGAAACACAATCAAAGTTCTAAGGTTCATCAATAATAGCCAATTAACTTTACTACTCATAAGCATCCTCATTAGAAATAAAATCTATATATTTTTCAATTAGTTAAAACCAGCAGGGCCTCGAAAATCCGTTATCATAGATAACAATCTATCATTAAACTAAATATAATCTATTTTTATCTATCGATAAAATAGCTCAATATAGCGCCAATACGACAGCAAGGGGAGCTGAAACCTCACACGAGCCACTAGCCAAATGGTCGCTTCTAGCCAAATCAGAGAGAGAGGAGGCGCAAAAGTTCAAGCTAGACCTTACGCCAGGCTCAACAATCTTGTGGCACCTCAATAGCAGCATCTTTAAGCAGCACATTGTGCAGTTTTGCAACCAGGATAAATCGAACATTAACCGTTAAGTGATTGTGCTTGTCTTGCTCTAATTTTGGTGTTCTACGCGGAAACGAAAAAACATTATCGATTGGAAAGTAATTCTATGGATATTCAGGGGCGCATTTTTAATTCCTTCAATCTAAGCAACTTACGTGGTGATATTTTCGGTGGCCTCACGGCTTCTGTCGTATCCTTACCCATGGCGCTTGCATTTGGGGTCGCATCAGGTGCTGGTCCCGTTGCCGGTTTGTATGGTGCAATTTTGGTAGGACTATTCGCTGCGCTCTTCGGCGGCACCTCTACTTTGATTTCGGAACCGACCGGCCCGATGACGGTGGTAATGACAGCCGTTCTCACCACCATGATGGCAGCTAATCCGGAAAATGGTTTGGCCATGGCGTTTACGGTGGTAATGATCGCCGGCTTATTTCAAATATTATTGGGGGTATTGAAGTTAGGAAAGTACATCACACTAATGCCTTATAGTGTGATATCGGGTTTTATGTCAGGGATCGGCATCATTCTTATCATTCTACAAATAGCCCCTTTCCTTGGTCAGCAAGCACCTGCCGGTGGAGTCACAGGAACACTTAGCGACCTGCCTTCGCTATGGGCAAACATCAATCCATTAGAGACGCTACTTGGTGCCGCATCACTAGCGCTGTTATTTTTGATGCCTAAAGCCTGGGCCCGAATCATTCCTCCACAATTAATCGTTCTAGTGGTGGGGACGCTTGTATGTTTCTTCCTTTTCAAAGACGCCGACATTCGAAAAATCGGTGAAATCCCACTCGGCTTACCAAGCATTACAGTACCTACTTTCACTCAAGACCAAATGATCACCATGATCTTAGATGGCATGGTTCTAGGAACATTGGGCTGTATTGATTCACTGCTAACAGCAGTTATCGCCGATAGCTTAACGCGCCAAGAGCATAAATCAGATAAAGAACTCATTGGCCAAGGCGTCGGTAATATCGTCTCTGGTTTGTTCGGTGGTCTACCTGGCGCTGGCGCAACCATGGGTACAGTAGTTAACATTCAAGCTGGAGCGAGATCCGCATGGTCTGGGGTCACACGCGCAGTGGTTTTAATCGTAGTAGTGCTAGGCGCAGCGAATCTAACCCAACATATACCACTGGCGGTGCTTGCCGCTATCGCTATTAAAGTTGGTTTCAATATTTTGGATTGGAGCTTTGTAAAACGCGCTCATAGAGTGTCGAGACAAGCCGCATTCATTATGTATGGCGTTATGCTGCTAACTGTCTTCTTCGATCTAATCGTTGCTGTCGGCCTAGGCGTTTTCATAGCAAACGTGCTGACCATTGAACGGTTAAGCGAGTTACAAACTAAAAATGTGAAAGCAATAAGAGACGCGGGTGATGACGCGCTACTGACTACAGATGAAAAAGCAATTCTAGATAGCACCAATGAGCAAGTGGTATTAATTTACCTTAGCGGACCTATGATTTTCGGTGTCTCAAAAGCGATCGCTCGAGAACAAAATACCATTAACCAATATAAAGCCATCGTGTTGGATTTATATGATGTCCCATTGATTGACACAACCATCTCGCTAGCAATCGAGAACACCATAAAAGATGCGGTGGATTCTCAAAGAGAAGTGTTTGTTATTAAGCCTCACGATCAAGCAAAAACATCGCTGGAACGACTTGGTGTGTATCAAATAATACCCGCTGATCACGTCTGCAGTACAAGAGTTGAAGCGTTAGAAAAGGCTGCCGCCACCCTGGAATCATAATATGGAGTGGCAGGGCTGGTTTTCACTTATCCTCACTCTTTCATGCTTGCTGATACTAGTACTAACGCCCGCTAGTCCACATATTGTGATGTTAGGGGCGTTAGTAATTTTAAGTATCTCAGGGGTGCTGGGTCCATCAGAGGTTCTACAAGGGTTTTCGAATCCCGGTTTAATCACCATAGCGGCCATGTTTGTAGTGGCAGCAGGTTTGAATTCATCTGGCGGAATCGAAATATTAGTTAGAAAGGCATTGGGACAACCGAAGCATTTACGTTCGGCGATGCTGCGCATATTTGCACCCGTTATTTTGCTCAGTGGATTCTTAAATAACACACCGGTCGTTGCCACTATGATTCCAGCAATCCGCTCATGGGCAAGGCGCATCAACATAGCTCCTTCTAAACTGATGATTCCACTAAGTTATGGTGCAATCTTAGGTGGTACTTTAACGCTAATTGGATCTAGTACTAATTTAATCATCAACGGCGAGTATCAAGCTTTAACGGGCGGGCCAGGCTTTCCCCTGTTCTTTGTGACGGTGATCGGTCTGCCAGTAACTATAGTTGCTGTGATATTTATGTGGCTTTGGTTTCCCAAGGCCCTTCCCGACCGACAAAAGAAATCACTGTTTGGGGACTTAAGAGAATTCACACTTGAAGTTAGTGTCACCAAGGGTGGGCCTCTCGTTGGGAAATCAATCGAGCAGGCAGGATTGCGCCATCTCCCCCGTATTTATCTTGTTGAAATTGAGCGGGACGGCGCTATCGTGACAGCTGTGCCCTCTGAAGAAATATTAAAAGGTGGAGATAGATTAGTATTCACTGGAGATACTCAAGCAATCTCTGATTTATTAAGAATAAATGGCTTATCTCCTTCGCCTGAAAATCAAGAAACTTCAACTTTAGAAGTGGAACGAGCAGAAAGACGCTTAGTTGAAGCAGTTGTTTCACCCCACTGCGCCGCCATTGGCCAAGGTATAAGAGATGCGCGCTTTAGAGATCGATATGGGGCGGTTGTATTGGCCGTTGCACGCAACGGCGAGAGGGTCGAAGGCAACTTAGGCACCGTGATTTTAAAACCTGGCGACACGCTGTTACTTGAAGCACGTCCCGCATTCGTCTCGCGGCAACGATATGCTAAGGATTTTTTATTAATTAATGATCTACAAACCGAATCACCACGCCATGAAAAAGCTTATATCGCATGGACCATCCTAGCCGCAATTGTTGTATTGGCCGGAACAGGCATTATTAGTATGTTAAATGCGGCTTTGCTAGGTGCTTGCTTGATGGTAATCACAGGTTGTTGCTCTATCAACACAGCAGAACGCAGCTTGGATTTAAAAGTATTGATTACCATTGGAGCTGCGTTCGCTTTAGGGATGGCATTAAAGAAAACGGGAGTTGCTGAACTGATCGCAAACTCAGTGCTAACAGTCAGCGCGGGTGAAATCTGGCTAATGCTCGTTGTGGTTTATATTTGCGTATCAATATTAACAGAGGTCATCACCAACAATGGCGCTGCAATACTCATGCTACCCATTGCTCTCACTGTGACAGATCAGGCCGGTATACCCCACGAGCCATTTGTACTAGCCATTATGATGGCTGCATCAGCAAGTTTTGCGACACCTCTCGGCTATCAAACCAACCTAATGGTTTATGGCCCTGGTGGTTATAGGTTTAGTGATTTCTTAAAGGTGGGGCTACCAATGAATTTCTTGGTCGGAATGGTAACGGTAGTCTTATTAATAGTTTTCTGGGACTTGAGCTGAGCGGATCGACCCAGCGTATTTCATTGCGATAAAAACCCTGCGAAAGCCTGATTTTCGAATCGGTGCATTCACCCAATTAGCTAAACTTGCCAAATACTAGAGTTCGCTAAGGAAAGCTATAAAAACGGGGCAATGATTAAACTAATCATCGCTAACACCTTAATTAATATATTTAACGCGGGACCAGACGTATCTTTAAATGGGTCACCAACGGTATCTCCAACTACAGCAGCATTATGCGCATCAGAAAACTTGCCACCCAAGTTACCCTTCTCAATATATTTTTTCGCGTTATCCCAAACTGCACCGGCATTTGACAAGGTAATTGCTAATAACATCCCTGCCAAAAGCGAGCCCGCTAACAAACCACCTACAGCTTCTGGCCCTAAACTAAACCCCACAACAATGGGAGAAGTAATTGCAAGCAACCCAGGTATAACCATGCGCTTAAGTGCAGCGTTCGTAGCGATCGCGGTACAACGCTCATAATCAGGTTTTGCTGTACCTTCCATCAACCCGGTGATCTCATGAAACTGGCGCCTAATTTCAACAATCATTTCACCTGCGGCATCGCCAACGGCTGTCATTGTCATTGAAGAAAACAAGAAAGGCAGCATACCACCCAAGAACAGACCAACTAACACTAATGGCTGATCAAGGCTGAGAGAAAAGTTTTCTGTGTGAATAGAAACGTTAGCAACAAACGCACTAATAACAGCAAGAGCAGCCAATGCAGCTGCACCAATAGCAAATCCTTTTCCAACCGCTGCCGTGGTATTCCCCAATTGATCCAATTGGTCAGTGATGGCACGGGTTCGCTCCCCCATGCCTGCCATTTCAGCAATGCCCCCGGCATTATCGGCAATGGGCCCATAGGCATCGATGGCCATGATGATACCCACCGTAGCCAACATACCAACAGCTGCTAATGCCACACCATACAATCCGGTAAGATTGGTAGCTAGAATAATAACACCACCCAATGCAATGACTGGCACAGCAACTGATTGCATACCAACAGCAATACCACTAATGATAACTGTTGCTGGTCCGGTCTGCCCGGCTTTTGCTATGCGTCTTACAGGTGTTTGTTCAGTGTAATAGTCCGTAACGGAACCAATAATCACACTGCCAAGCGCCCCCACCAACAAAGTGTACCAGTAGGCAACGTCCAGATTTAATTGATTGACAACAATCCATGCCAAAGTGACGAAAATGATAACAGCACTAAGCACACCAATTCTAAGAGCCACAGCAGGAGCCCTATCTGAAAACACTCTTACTAAACCAATACCAAGTACAGATGAAACTAAACCAGTAGCTGAAAGCGTTAACGGCAACATCATTAAGGTCTGTCGAATCTCATCTGAGGCCAGCGTTGTCAATGTTGCTGCAATTGCAATAGTTGCAATAATAGAGCTGCAATAAGATTCAAAAATATCAGCCCCCATGCCTGCGACATCCCCAACATTATCACCAACGTTATCGGCTATTACACCTGGGTTACGTGGATCATCTTCCGGTATTCCTTTTTCCACTTTACCTACTAAGTCAGCTCCAACATCCGCGCTTTTCGTATAAATGCCACCACCCACACGGGCAAATAAGGCAACCACGGAAGCACCCATACCAAACCCATTTAAAGCAAATAAGGTTTGCGGATCGTGTTTGTAAAAATAGAACAGTAGTCCTAAACCTATTAAACCAATGCTTGCGATTGTCATGCCCATCACCGAACCACCAAAGAATGCTACCGAAAGGGCATCGGCTGCTGTTTTTTCTTTAGCTGCAAACGCCGTTCGAACATTCGCGCGGGTCGCAGTGTGCATACCAATAAAGCCAGCCAGACCAGAACAACCGGCACCAACAACAAAAGCAAGCGCAGTGTAGATATCAATAAACACAGAAAGGATAAAAGTGAGCAGTAGAACAAACACAAATAATATGGCGTACTCTTGGCGAATAAAAACCATTGCCCCCGAATGTATCGCTTCGGCTATTTCACGGGCAACACCATCGCCACCATTCTGTTTGCAAACCATGCGATACACTAGCCAAGTTATCACTAAGCCAAAGACGCCAATTATAACTGCTGAAAACTCTGAATAGATCATAAAGTAAACTCACTGGTGTTGCAGATCCGTTTCAACCCGCTGAAATCCCAAAACTCGAATTCCGCGATTTTATGGTGATTGAGTTACAGAATTATCATTAATTTCCCACTATCAATTTGCTACAGATCAAGCACCCCGCTCAATGACCGCTAGAGACGCACATAAGGCTGCAAGTTTCATATAACAGCAATATAAATGCAGCCTAACTGCCAAAAGACAAACCCATGGACGTCACCAAAATCGATTTTGGGTTTGAAATTATTTGAACAGGGCAGCCTTTCAAGAGTGCACAAGACACTTATTTGCGCCCTCTATATGTGCAGCTAACAAACTCGTGGGTCTAGCTCTTACTTCAGTGATGTTAAACATGGAGAGAAGAATACAGATGTGGAATTAACCACCGTGAATCGAATAAAAGTATCGCCCAAGCGCACCAAATGGGGATCCTCTAACTTTTACATCCCTTGGAAAAACGACAATGGGTAATGCGACGAAAGAAAGAAAACATAAAAGCAACCCATGTATACGCCCAACCACACAAAACAACATATCGCCCAACACTGGCGCGCTAATTGCTTTTAAGCGCACTCATGAATCGCATTTTGCTGTCGGCAAGCTCAACAAAAACTCTCCAATAAGGTGCACTTTTTTGACCCAAACAAACCATTATGGTGCACCAGATCAAGGCTGGCTATTCACCCCATATATATCAAGGGCTTTGAAATCCATCATTCGCACCAAAACACTTCATTTGCGAGATTTTAGAGTCAGGCACACTTATTGCTAAACGATGAATAGTAACTGTGAGAGCAGATGGTTAAATCAAAAGAGGCACCCACTTAGCGGGGGACTCTGATCATAAGTCGTGGAGTACACTGTGAGCAAAGAACGTATCGTCGTCATTGGTAACGGAATGGTAGGCCATAAGTTTCTAGAATCTTTTGCCAGCCAAGAGAGTAGAGACAACTTTGAGCTCACCACTTATTGTGAAGAACCTCGAGTAGCTTACGACCGAGTTCAGCTATCTGCCTACTTTTCTGGCAAGACCGCTGAGGACCTCTCACTCGTAACGCCAGGCTTCTATGAAGACAACAACATCAACATACTTTTGAATAGCAAAGCAGAAAGCATTGATCGCGAAGCTAAGAAAGTTACCTCTAGCGATGGAACTGAACTTGAATATGACAAGCTTATTTTAGCCACAGGCTCCTTTCCATTTGTTCCGCCAATTCCAGGCAAGGACCGCCCCCAGTGTTTGGTTTACAGAACCATTGAAGACCTGGAAGCCATTGAATCTGCAGCAGCCAAAAGCAAAGTAGGTGTGGTAGTCGGGGGCGGCCTTTTAGGTTTGGAAGCTGCTAAGGCACTTAAAGACTTAGGACTGGAAACTCACGTTGTTGAATTCGCTCCTCGCTTGATGGCAGTGCAAGTGGACGAAGGTGGTGGCGCACTACTTCGCACTATGATCGAAGAGCTAGGCGTGAATGTTCATACACAAAAGAACACGCAAAATATTGCCGACGGTGAAGACTATGCTCTAAAAATGGAGTTCGCAGATGGCAGCACTTTAGAAACTGACATGATCGTATTTTCGGCCGGTATCCGTCCTCGTGATGAGCTAGCGCGAGAAGCTGGATTAGAAATGGGCGAACGTGGCGGCATTGTCATTAACAACTATTGCCAAACATCCGATCCTGACATCTATGCCATTGGTGAATGCGCGCTTTGGAATAGTCGAATTTTTGGATTGGTAGCACCTGGCTACCAAATGGCCGATGTTGCTGTTGATACTATCGCCGGGAAACTTGAGAGTGAATTTGCCGGCGCCGACATGAGCACAAAATTGAAATTAATGGGTGTTGATGTTGCTAGTATCGGTGATGCTCACGGCAACACACCTGGCGCACAGAAATACTCCTATATTGATGAACACAATCAGGTTTATAAAAAGATTGTGGTCAGCGAAGACGGGAAACATTTACTAGGTGCTGTTCTGGTTGGTGATGCAGCCGAATATGGCACTCTTCTACAAATGATGCTCAATCAGATCGAGTGTCCAGAACATCCCGATTCTTTAATTTTACCTCAGCGAGACGGTGCAGCCCCAGCAGGTTTAGGCGTTGATGCCCTACCAGAGAGCGCTCAAATCTGTTCCTGTAACAACGTCTCTAAAGGTGATCTCTGCGGTGCCATTGCCGAAGGCGTTACTGACCTAGGCGACTTAAAGGCATGCACCAAAGCTGGAACTAGCTGTGGTGGCTGTGCCGCATTAGTTGGCCAAGTGCTCAATTCAGAGCTCGAGAAACAAGGCATCGAAGTTAAGAAAGATCTATGCGAACACTTTCCCTACAGTCGCCAAGAACTCTTTCATTTAATTCAAACTGAAGAAATCAAAACTTTTGATGAACTGCTAGAGAAATACGGCACTGGTCACGGCTGTGATATCTGTAAACCAACAGCAGGCTCAATTTTCGCTTCGGTTTGGAACGAACATATTATTGAGAAGCCATTAGCCGGTCTTCAAGATACTAATGACTACTACATGGCTAACATGCAAAAAGACGGTACTTACTCGGTAGTACCACGTGTACCAGGCGGAGAAATCACTCCAGAAGGACTCATTGCAATTGGTGAAGTCGCCAAGAAATATAACCTATACACCAAAATCACTGGTGGTCAGCGCATAGACTTATTTGGTGCGCAGGTTCATGAACTACCTCATATTTGGGGTGAGCTTATTGAAGCGGGCTTTGAAAGTGGTCACGCCTACGGTAAAGCATTGCGCACAGTGAAGAGTTGCGTGGGCAGCACTTGGTGCCGCTACGGTGTTCAAGACAGTGTAGGCGCAGCCATAGATATTGAACAACGCTACCGCGGCATCCGCTCTCCGCACAAAATGAAGATGGCGGTTTCAGGCTGCACCCGCGAATGTGCCGAAGCACAGTGTAAAGACATAGGGATTATTGCAACCGAGAAAGGTTGGAACCTGTATGTATGCGGTAATGGCGGCATGAAGCCAAGACACGCCGACCTGTTTGCTTCAGATCTAGATTACGAAACACTTATCAAATACATCGATCGTTTCATGATGTTCTACATCAAAACTGCCGACCGTTTACAACGTACCTCTGTATGGATGGACAATATGGAAGGCGGCCTAGATTACCTTAAAGATGTGATCATCAATGACTCGCTTGGAATCTGCGCGGAATTAGAGAAACAAATGGAGTACCTGGTAGGTACTTATCAATGCGAATGGAAAACGACTGTCGAAGATCCTGAGAAGCTTAAGCGCTTTAAGCACTTTGTTAATTCTGATGACACCGACTCCAACGTTGTATTTGTCAATGAGCGCGAGCAAATTCGCCCCGCTACAACTGATGAAAAACGACGTTTAAACGTAGTGGCTGTTTAGGCTAAACCACATAGATTTCAAATCTTTAAACTAAAAGAGCAGTTAGAGGACAACTCATGAACGCAACGGTAAATGCACCTGTAGAAGCCGATTGGGTAGCAGTCTGTGAAGATAGCGACTTAATTCCCAATGTTGGCATATGCGCCAAGGTGAACAACAAACAGATCGCGATTTTCTTGCTTAAGAATCCTGACGGCAGCGAAAGCTTGCATGCAATCGACAATCATGACCCCAAAAGCAATGCGAATGTGCTTTCTCGCGGCATTGTTGGCGACTTAAAAGGACATAAAGTGGTTGCATCGCCAATTTATAAAAACCACTTTAATCTGGAAACTGGTGAATGCTTGGAAGAAGGCTACAGCATCCCGGTGTATGCAGTACGTGAACAAGATGGAAAAATCGAGATTGCTGCTTAAGCTGCTAAAACACGAGCAGTAACATCCGCTAAGTTAATCGGCTCCCCCAAACGGGCCCACCCTTCAGCTTAAGTGTCAGTACAGGACATTTAGGTAGGTGGGTCCAATCCATCTCTAGCCCCCACACCTTCAAAAATTATCTTTTTTCATATTCAAGCTTTTGCAGCAACTTCTTACGAGTATCGATCAATGATCTAATGGTATTTGAAAGGGACAATCGTGATTTCCTGCGACCCTGTTTTTGTGAAGCAAGCCAGCCTTCGAGATGAAGAATTTCGCGCTTTAGCTTGGCAATCATGGATTCACTATCTGTAAATGAAGCAGGTATTAGTGTCGATTTTGGAATGGAATCCTCGTCTTGCGTGCAATTGACGTCAGATGATACAGAGTAGAATGAGGGGCGATCTTCGATCACTACTCGATCGAGATCAGCTTCAGATGTGACTTGCCATGAAGGTCGCTTCGCTTCCTTGACCATGTTTAGCTTTCCTTAGCTTGTTAGCTGAAATACTTATTTGCACTTTCTTCAGAACTATGTCGTAGTATGTTAGTTCATTTTTGGGACCCTGCCTATAACCCAAAAGGGGCTATTTAGAGCAGATTTTGGAGGTATCGTTACCGCTGATTTGGTCATGGCCTTCGCACACACAACGCGCAGTTCACAGGTCCCAGCTAGCCGAGACAGATTAGACAAACCTCTAGGAAATCCGCCTGATTTCCAAGCCCGTGGTCCCAATCACGGAGCTCACTACCTAACGCGCCGGCAAGCGCCGCTATCATATCAAAAAACCTGACCTATGAGAAAGCTTCTTATTCAGGTATAATCCCGCCGATTTTATGCCTGGTGAGTCTCCTTTTCTGAGAGTCACTTTCTATCTTGAAACACTGAGCGCAAGGTTAACGCCATGAACTTTGATAATATCCCTCCAGGGAAAGACATTCCTAACGACCTTAACGTAGCCATTGAAATTCCTGCCAATAGCAGCCCAATCAAATACGAAATCGACAAAGAAAGCCACGCTGTATTTGTTGATCGTTTCATGGCAACTCCAATGTTCTACCCAGCCAATTACGGCTATGTGCCAAACACATTATCTGAAGATGGTGACCCACTAGACGTGCTTGTGGTTACTCCTTACCCAGTAGTTCCTGGTTCTGTGGTTCGCTGCCGCCCAGTAGGCATTTTGAACATGTCTGACGAAGCTGGCCAAGACCACAAAGTACTCGCTGTTCCACACAGCAAGCTAACCACTCTTTACGATAAAATCGAGAACTACTCAGACCTTCCTGAACTTCTAATCAGCCAAATTGAGCATTTCTTCGAGAACTACAAAGATCTAGAAGCTGGCAAGTGGGTTAAAGTTGACGGTTGGGATGATGCCGAAGCGGCCCGAGCTGAAGTACTTAAGTCCGTAAACGCGTATAACAATCAGTAGTCTTTTCGTATTGTGATGCGAGGCTGGGGCTACTAACGCCCTGGCCTATCTCAACCTCTCCAAAACACCACGCTCTCTAACAAAGCAAATCACCTCTAAATTTGCTCCAGCCAGCCAATATCCTTACCGCCGACTAATAATAGAAACTGCAGCAAAACACTGTAAATATATACAGAAAAAATTCGCTAAGCGTTGCTAGAGCCGTTACTATATTTCCAGTAAGAAATAAGTGAACACTGAACCCAACGACAGCGATGATATACAACACCATCAAAGATCAAAACTTCAGCAGCTTATTCAACCAGGTCAGCGAGACTGGTATTGAAAGCAGCATCATTCTCACTCCCAATAAGCGACTCAGCCGCTACTTAATTGATCAACACAGCCAGTACCAAAGTAGCCTATCTAATAATAATCGAGGGGCTTGGCTTTCGTTGCAATGCCACTCCATACGCGGTTGGATTGAGCAACAGTGGACATCTTTATGCACCCTGAATTTACATCCACAAAGCGAAAAAGTGCCACTGTCCAGCTTCCAAGAATCGTTGGTCTGGGAAAAGGCCATCGAGCAGCACCCGGATACACCACCCTTACTAGCGCTGACTGCAACTATAAAGCTAGCGCAAAGTGCCTGGCGGCTCATGCATGAATGGCATCTTGATCTGAATGAAATTCAAGATTCAAATACACAGCTGTTTTTAAAATGGTGCTATGAATTTCAAAAGCTTTGCGAAGAAAGGCAATTAATTTCCAGCGCAGAGCAAGTAAACATCATCATTGAATCAATTAACGATCAATCGATCCAAAACCCCACGACCGTATATCTATATGGATTCGATGAACTATCACCCCAACTAGAACTACTTTTAGAAGCCCTTTCAAATAACGGATGTAGCGTAATTCAATTTGAATTGGACCAAGTTGCAGCCACACAATCCCGATACGAGTTTACCGATTTAGAAAGCGAAATGTTGGCAGCAGCACAATGGGCCAAACAGAAAGTTGAATCGTTGTTAGCGGCAGAAAATAATGCTGATACCAATAACAGGATCGCAGTCGTTGTGCCAAATTTAGCGCAGAACAAAACCTTAGTTGAAAGAGTATTCGATCAAGTTTTTTCTCCGCAATCCCAATTACCACACACCCAACAGCACGCTCCCGGGTACAACCTATCAGCGGCCACCCCTCTGCATCAAATACCAGTGGTGAATATTGCACTAAAGATTTTGAGCTGCCACGGTGATTTTATTGATATCGAAGTTTTATCCCAACTGTTGCGTTCTCCATTCGTTGGGATTATGCCCGAACTCGATCATCGAGCTATTATCGATTTGCAATTGCGTGATCATGACTTCGATATCAGCCTTAAACAATTTAAAAACATTGCCAGTCATTTTAAACAAGCAGATCAGTGTCCAGATTTTTATCAACGCTTAAGTGAATTTGAAAAAAGAATCAATCAACAAAGATCAAACACTGCATTACCTAGTCAATGGATTCTAGAGCTTATTGAATTACTGTCCATTATGGGTTGGCCAGGAAATCGCCCTTTGGACACTATAGAATTCCAGCAGCTACAAATATGGCAAGAAACCCTCGATCAATTTGCTGCCCTTGATTATGTGGCGGGAAAAATTGGTATTCAAGAAGCAGTAAAGCTGCTTCGCCAACTGATGACTCAAGCCAGTTTTAAGGCACAAACAAAAGATTCACCAATTCAAATATTGGGGGTTCTTGAAGCAGCCGGCCTGCCTTTCGAATCAATTTGGATTATGAACTTAGATGATGAAACCTGGCCACCAGCTCCCAACCCAAACCCTTTAATACCAATAACCTTGCAAATTCAAAAGCAGTTACCACAGAGTTCCGCTAACAGAGAGCTACTCTATGCCAAGCGCTTAACCCAGCGCTTTATTCACAGTACCAGGAATATCATTTTCTCCCATGCCATCGCTAAAGAGGGCCAACCGTTAATGGTTAGCCCCTTAACAGCAACCATCAATAAATCGAATCCGGAGGTAGCCAAAGCGCCAACTGATCAACATAAGACTTATTCGGAACAGTTATTCGGTGGAGATAATATTGAAACATCATGGGATGACTGCGGTCCTCATGTTATGGATCCAAGTGAACTTAGGGGAGGTTCGCAATTACTAAAGGATCAAGCCGCATGCCCCTTTAGAGCCTTTGCTCGTCACCGTTTACACAGTGAAGGCCTTCCAACCATTACCATTGGATTGGATGCCAGCGAGCGCGGAAACTTACTACATACTGCGCTAGAAATTATCTGGAAGAAATTGCGTAACCAGCAAGCTTTGCTTGAAATGGAAGAGCTCGATCTCAACGAGCTCATTGCGTTTGCTATAAACGAAGCGATACAAGACATAAAATCCAAGCGCTTTGTGGGCGAACGTTTCATCAACATCGAAACTGAACGCCTTACGTTGCAAATACAGCAATGGCTAGCCCTGGAAAAAAGTCGCTCGCCATTCCAGGTTGTACTCAACGAAGGCAAACGCACCGTCAAACTCAGCCAACTACCTATAAGAATTCGTTATGACCGTGTTGACAAACTGGAGGATGGCTCCCTGTTTGTGTTGGACTATAAAACAGGGAAACCCATGATCAATAGCTGGGGTACTGATCGACCCGATGAACCCCAAGTACCGCTTTACTGCATAGCTAACCAAGAGAAAGTATCGGGAGCGGCCTTTGGACAAGTTAATGTTGACGAAGTAGCGATTAAAGGTATTGCTGCAGATAACTCCGTTGCACCGGGTCTATCTCCCGTTGAAAAGATTACTATTACCAGCAATACCGATAACTGGGATAATGCTGTAGCCCAATGGGGCACGGTATTAGAAAAAATAGCTAATGAGTTTTTAGCAGGCGCAGCTCAGGTTGCTCCGAAAAAACCCAGCGAGACCTGTCGCTTCTGCGACCTTGCCGCGCTTTGTCGCATTAAAGACCAAACCGTTTTTTCTCAAGCTAACGAAGAAGAAAGCAACGGAGACTTCGGCACGAGAAGTTCAGAAGGAGGAACCATTTCATGAGCAAATTACCTTCTGACTTTCAGCAACGCGAACTCGCCTTAGACCCGACGCAGTCATTTATATGTGAGGCTCCGGCAGGCAGTGGTAAAACCGAACTATTAACACAAAGAGTTTTGACGCTTCTAGCTAGGGTCGAAAAGCCAGAACAAATCCTTGCGATTACTTTTACGCGAAAAGCTGCGGGGGAAATGCGAGAGCGCGTTTTTCATGCGATTCAAAGCGGACTATCACCAAAGCCTAGCGAACCTCATCGCATCAAAACCTGGGAATTGGCAAAAGCAGTTCTAGAAACCGATAAAAAGTACCAGTGGCAATTACTTGAAACGCCCAATCGACTTCAAATAAAAACGTTTGATAGCTTATGCGGCGCCTTAGCAAGCAGCCTACCATTGGAGTCATCGTTCGGCGCCAAACCTAAAGTCAGTGAAGAATCTGAAGAACTTTATCGCCATTCTGCCCGAGCGCTATTGCACTCACTTGAGGACGATGCACATTGGGTAGAAAGCCTCAGCGTGCTACTCAAGCAGCTAGACAACAAATACCTGCGCTTAGAAGAATTGTTAATGAGCATGCTTGGACGCCGCGAAGAATGGATGCCGCTGATTGAATATCAGCAAGATCAAACACGAATCAAGCAAGCTTTAGAAAGCAATCTCAAGAACGCACTCACCGAAACACTCACCATTATTCGCCAGCAATTCCCCCAGGATATTCATAAGCCACTAGTAGAATTAGCAGGATTCGCCGCTGCCAATTTGGAGCGAGAAGGACTTGATTCACCAATCCTTCAATGCAAGGACATGGATGTTAATGATGGTGTTTTACCCGGCACCCAATCAGAAGATGTTGATCAATGGCTTGGCATTCTTAGCTTGCTGACAAAAAAGGATGGCGATTGGCGTTCGAGACTCGATAAACGCTGCGGTTTCCCAGCAGGAGAAAATGCTGCTGAAAAAAGCGCTTTCAAGGAACGCAAGCAAGCGCTATTGGACATTATTGAAGAACTAAAAACTGATAGCGCTGCACTGGATAGACTAAACATTCTCAATGAGCTGCATAGCCTACCCACTAAAAACTACAACGAAGCCCAATGGGCACTACTAAACGCTTTATTTGAAGTGTTACCCATATTGGCCGCTCAACTTACCCTTGCTTTTAAATCCACCAACACCGTGGATTTCTCAGAAATTAGTATACGAGCTCGTCAAGCGCTAGGAGCATTACACGAGCCAACACAATTAGCACTGCGCATGGATTATAAAATCCAACATATTTTAGTGGATGAATTTCAAGACACATCTTACAGCCAAATTGAATTATTAGAGCGTTTAACCGAAGGTTGGCAACCAGGAGATCAACGCACCTTATTTTGCGTTGGCGATGCCATGCAATCTATCTATGGATTTCGCGGCGCTAATGTCGGTCTATTCCTAAATTGCCGGGAGAGGGGTTTGGGGGATTTACCGTTAACTCCATTAAGACTAAACACTAACTTTCGCTCTCAAGCTGGTGTTGTCGATTGGGTGAATAAAACTTTTTCAAAAGCGTTTCCCACGATTAGTGATATATCACGAGGGGCAGTGACCTACTCTTCATCGGAACCTTTTCATGATAACGACGAGCAACAAGCTGTGTTTGTTCATGGTTTTATTGATCATCAAGATAACCTCGAAGAAGCACAAAAATCTCTAGAGATCATTAAAGATTTGCGCAGCAATGCTCCAGAAAAAACTATTGCTATTCTTGTTCGCAACAGGAATCACGTAAAGGAAATTGCAGCTCAACTAAAAATAGCAAATATTAAATACCGTGCGGTTGAACTGGAACCTTTGCAAGACCATAGCATCATTCAAGATCTAATGGCATTGACTCAAGCCTTGCTACATCCTGGCGATAGAACAGCATGGTTAGCTTTATTTAGAGCGCCTTGGTGCGGCCTGAGCTTAATGGACCTGGAAGCTATTGCTAATGTACGATTAAACGACAGCAATACGTTTCCTACAGTAATTTCTCAAGCATCCATTGCATTAACGACTAAACCAACGAATGAAAGCAATGAAAATCCAGAGCAAAGTGATTTATTTGCCTCCAATCCGATTGCTACAGATAAAGTGGCAACCCGGACTCTCAGCCAAGATGGTAGAGATAGACTCAATCGGATCCTACCCTTACTTGAAACAAGCCTAAATAACAAAGACAGAAAAGGCTTTCGTCATTGGGTAGAAGGCCTATGGATTGCCTTGGGCGGCCCTGCCTGTTTAGCCAGCGATACCGAGCTCACCAATGCTAAGCTGTTTTTTAATTTGCTGGACACTTGGCCATACAGCACGGATCTGCCGTCACTTGAACACCTACAAAAGGCCATTAACAAGCTATTTGCTGCACCTGATCCAGACTCAGATGATAGCCTTCAAATCATGACCATACACAAATCAAAGGGACTTGAGTTTGATGTAGTGATTGTTCCGGCATTGCATAAAACTCCACGCCGAGGAGATCCTAGTTTGTTGATGTGGCATCAACGACTTAATCAACAGGGCAAACCTGAATTATTGATGGCACCCATAACAGCAAGCGGCGATGGCAAACATCCGATCCAAAATCACTTGCAAACCGAAAATGCTAAAAAGGATTATTTTGAAACTTGTCGATTGTTGTACGTTGCTTGTACTCGCGCAAAACAAACGCTGTATCTATTCGCAAATTTAAAAGCGAATGAAAAAAATGGCTGCCTAAAAGAGCCATCAAAAACGGCTTTAATGCATGCAATTTGGCCTGCTATTAAACTGCAAGTGATTCGCCATGAACTCGAAGCCACAGAAGCTACGCCAATTAAGTCATCAATCCGCGCTACCAAACCACTTTATAGGCTTCCTAAAGATTGGCAGCTACCTGAGCTTCCAAAAGAAACTATTCTTGATCGTTATATTCCCCGCTATCAATACAGTGACGATCATCAACGAGTAGATCTAAATTGGCAGTCACCCAGCGCAAGGCATACAGGTACTTTGATACATCGGTATTTACAGTTATTTGTAGATAGCGGCATTCAAAGCTGGTCCCCGGACAGAGTGCAACAACTACGCAAGCCTATAATGGCAGCACTCAAGGCCCTAGCGGTCCCCAATAACGACATTCAAGACTCAATGGATAAAGTGGTATTGGCACTTAAACTTATCTTGCAGGACAACAATGCGAAAGACATGTTATCGAATAAACATCCGTTCCATGCCTGCGAATACCCAATCACATTGAAAACGCAAACAGGCCCAAAAAACTTAGTGATTGATCGTGTCTATACCACGCGTCAAGGCACAACATGGGTGGTCGACTATAAAACGGCGACACCCGAACCTGAGCAAAGCCTAGAAGAGTTTCTGGAGCATCAACGGCAGCAATACGAACCACAACTAAAGTTGTACCAATTTGCGCTGCAACAGGCGGGCTTTGAAAAAGTTAAGATTGCTTTGTATTTTCCAATGATTACCCAGTGGTTATCACTGGATCAGAAAGCCGCTGAAGAGGCATAAAAAAAGCGCTATCTCCAGTAATGGCGATAGCGCTTATTTAATTCATCCCATCCGAATTGTAGAAAA
The DNA here is from genome assembly GCA_022361455.1 of Pseudomonadales bacterium. GTDB lineage: Bacteria > Pseudomonadota > Gammaproteobacteria > Pseudomonadales > Ketobacteraceae. Next base: position 55,005 of record JAKSAW010000010.1, read on the forward strand.
ATCATTAACCTTGAGCTAGCAATTCCCGCAAATCGATAATGGCCGCATTAGCACGTGATATATAGTTAGCCATAACCAATGAGTGGTTGGCCAACATACCAAACCCAGAGCCATTCAAAATCATTGGGCTACCTACTGATTGCTGAGTTAATTCCAATTCACGAATAATCTGCTGTAAACTCACTAAAGCGTTTTTCTTCTGCAGCACATCTTGGAAATCTTTTTCGATGGCTTTCATTAAGTGGACTAATGCGAAAGCACTGCCTCTAGCTTCGTAAAAGACATCATCAATTTCTAGGAAAGGTGTTTTTACAGTAAGCTCAGTAGGGACAGAGGTAGCGCGCTGCGCTGCGCTATCGCCAGCCAAATCAATATTCAACTGTTCTTTACCGACGCTGGCACTCAAGCGTTGAGACAAACTACCCAAACGCGTTTCCACATCTGCCAACCAATTACTTAAATTATCGGCACGGGCAAAGAATTGCGAATGGCCACTGTTTGAGTCAGCCAAACGCTCTCGATAATCTCGAAGATGTCGAATACCTTTCTTATACTCGCCTTCGGTAGATGGAAACATAAAACTGTTGTTATCAAAGTTAAATTGAGGCTCAGCTTGGGCAAGATCGGGATCCTCTGCTGAAGTTGACTGGGATCTCGCAATATCTTTTCGTAATGCTCGCGACATATCTCTAACCTGAACGAGCACTCCGAACTCCCAATTCGGCATGTTATCCAACCACACACCTGGTGGCAGGATATCATTGGTCATGTAACCACCTGGCTTGTCGAGCAAAATCTCCGCCAAATCTATCAATGCAGTTGTGGTGGTATAGCCTATGACTACTTGTTGGTTAGCCGCCTGCGCTTCCATACTCGCTTGGGCATCCACATTCCAGGTATCAGGCTCATCACTCCAATAAATGCCTAAGCCCAGCGCAATAACAAAAGCCACCAGCAACAAGCTAACAACAGCTTTCGTTATAGTGCTTCCAGTCTGTCCACTATCCATTCAATAATTCCCCCAATTAAGGTAGCGGCTTCTAGGCCGCTTCTAATGATTTCGTTGGCTTACCCAGATAATAACCTTGAGCACCATCCAATTGAAAGCTACGTAGCAAATTCCATTGCACTTCTTGCTCTACCATCTCAGCAGTTAGCAATATATTGCGACTATGGGCGATTCGTACTAATGACTGTACAAAGAACTGGTTATCTAAATTATCGCGAATATCTCTGATATAACTTTGGTCCACTTTAATAGAATACAAGGGCAAACCGCTCAAGTAGCCAAAACTGCTATTGGTCGTTCCGAAATGGTCAATGGACAATTTAGCGCCCGCTGACTTTAAGCCTTCAGCCAAGCGTCGTAACTTGCCATGAGAAAGGCGCACCGTAATTTCCGGTACCTCAAAGATCAGTAAAGAAGCCACGGATCCATGATGACCAACCTTTGTAATTAACCAATCAATAAAATCCTCGCTACGTACCGAGTGAGGCGCAATATTCACCGCAATGGGCTTACGTTCCACTGCTGGCTGCTGCTCCAGAGTCTCGATCACCGCGCGCACGATCATTTGATCAAAGCTCTCTTCCAAGCCATAACGCTCAACCAAGGGAATAAACAAGCCCGCATTCAATAGTTCCCCTTGCACATCAATTCGAGCCAAAGCTTCGTAATGCATCACCGACTGATCCACGCACGACAACACCGGCTGAAATTCAAATGACACCTGCTTCTGATTAATAATGCTTTTTAGATGAGACTCCCAATCACCCACTTGGGCTAGCTGCGGTGATAAAGGATCGCCATGGGTGGTTTCATCAAACACCACAAACACATCACTGCCCGTTTGCCTGGCTTCATTGAGTGCTGAGTTTGCCTGAGCCTCAAGCAGGCGTGCATCCCCTCCAATGGCACAAAAGCTCATACCAACACTAACCGATAACCCCGAACCACCTTGGGTTAACATAGGCAGTTCATTAATCACGGTGAGAGCTTCACGTACTTTAGTCTTCGCTTGATCTAAATTCACATTGGGTAGCAACGCCGCAAACCTTGCACCAGATACCCTCGCAACACAGTGCCCTTCAACATCATCCATGGACTGACGCCAGCGTTTGCCAATTTGTTTAAGCAACTCGTCGCCTGCCGCTTTACCAAACTCTTCGTTGTATTCCAGCAAACCTGTTAATTGGATACGTGCCAAAGCGCCATTAAATGGCTCTTCAGTTGAATGAACCCGCGCCTCAAGCTGCGCACTGAAAAATCGGCCATTACCCAATCCAGACACTGAATCAACATACGCCTGATTACGCACCTGCTCGATCTGAACCACTTGCTCATCGAAAAGTATCTTAAGTTGTCGAGTCATGCGATTCATGGCTTGAACGACTCGGCGCAGTTCACGAGTTTTTGGTAGCGGCTGCTGCACACTAAAATCTTTCTGACAGATAGCTTCCGCTTGGCGCTCCAGCTCTTCCAAGGGCGTAAATACTTTCTTCAAAATAAATACCATTGCCACCCAAGCAATAGCACCAACAGAAAAGAACAAAATAAAAGTTTGGTTTGCCGAGCGCCAAAGCTGACGGTAAGCCTGGTCACTATCGCTCATAACTCTTAACTTGCCGATAATTTGCCAGTCATAACTGACTTCTGATACCCCAGGAACCGCATCGATGGACAGCCAATTAATAAACCATTGAGGCACGCGCTTGGGAGGCGGATCCAAGTGGCGACTCACCAATAAATCACCTTCTGGGCCATGGATAGTGAGTTCACGGTAATAGCCACGGTCAAAAATAGCATCCACCATGGTTTCCACCATAGCGACATCCTTTTTACCCAGATCAGTGGCTATCGAAAGCCCCAATGAGGTAGCTGTATCCTGCGCATGAGCGTGCATTTGCTGCTGAACATAATCGCGAGCGTGATTAATAGTGACGGCAAATATACCCGCCAATAACAGCAACAATAAAAGCGTCAGCACGATAAAGAGTTGTCGTTTTAGTGTCACAGTCTTCTCTCCAGTTAAGGTCTTAGCTGCAGTGGCATGCGATCTCGCAATTCCCGCCACATTACAATATCGTCGGCATTCCCTAAGCGCGTGTCGCCCTGCTGCTTAGCTTTCCAAAGCCCATCACCATTGAAGCTGTAAACGGGCACTAAATCCCTGCGTTCATTAGCAGGCAAGATGTTGTTGGTGAGATTGTCGAGCACCAACGGTGGCTCACCACGCTCCTTGTAATAGGTCAACACCATATGGGCCTGATTCAATTCAAGGGCCTTCACGTAAGTTAAACGCATTTTGTCTACCGGCAATCCCAAGTGCTTAAGGGTGAAATACTTTGCAATTGCAAAGTCTTCACAATCACCCCCATTAGTCGCTAAAAGTTCCACCGGAGTGGCCCAATAATCGCCGCGACGCCAATGCAATTGATCATCCAAAAAGCGAACGCTATTGAAAAAGCGGTTCACCTGTTCGATCTGCTCATCTTGCTGCTTGCCCTGCAACCGATCGACTAAGGAACTCCAATCACGTACGCGTTGCTCTGCATCGTCTCCATATTGCTTACGCAACTTAGCAAGATAGAATTCCGTGAATCCAAGTCCACTCTCGGCCACGGCGAAAACTGGCAGAAAAAACACCAAACCCATGATCAAAATCGCCAGTTTGCTAAAAAGACCTAACCGCACCCTTGCTCCGGTAACCCATCACGTACTACTCAAATACCGCGTATCCATTAACTATAGCAACTGAGATTGGTTCTACCGGGAGGATTTAGATCGCAGCATAAAATGATATAAAAACACTTTATAATGAACCGCTTAGGTCATTATGGAACTCTTTTTCTAGGAAAGACTCGAAGACCCACAGCAGGCTTAAATACCTGAAACTGGGAAACGTGACCTATATTTAGACATAGAGCCCCGAAAAACCCTATGATGCAGCTGCTACCTGCCTGATTGCAGCGCAACGAGAAAGACGTTAAATGCTTGCAGAACCAAGCACTTGATACAATATCAGCAACGATCAACGACAGCGAAAGCCTCTATAGATGCACAGAAGTATGAAAGCAACGAGCAGCAACAAGATCACCAAGCGAGCTACCTCTCACCTGCAAAGATTAATGATGTTGATCTGTGCTGCGATGTTTTTAACTAATGTTGCGATCGCTGAATCGTTATTTTCAGGGAGCAGCGATTCAGCTCTTGGTGGTGGATCGCAACAAGATGACTTCCTTCCTGCTGAGCAGGCATTTCAAATGTCTAGCAATGCCAAAGACGACGCATTGCATTTCCGCTGGACCATGGCTGACGGCTACTACCTATATAAACACCGTTTTCAATTTAAGGTGGAATCACCTGAGGGCGCGATTCTTGGCGAGCCATTGTTCTCCAAGCAGGGCAAACCAAAAAAGGATCCAACGTTTGGAGATGTAGAAGCCTTTTATCATGATATCGACATCATGATTCCTGTAGACCGCTTACCTAGCAGTCCATTAACAGTGAAAGTTAGATATCAAGGCTGTGCCGATGCTGGGCTTTGCTATCTTCCTCAAAAAGAAACGCTCAGTTTCGAACTGGCACCAATATCAAAAGTAGATAGCCAAAATACAAACAACAATGCAGGCAACCAGAGCAACGAGAATCAGCAAAGTAGCGCTACCAACGAATTAAAAAAAAACAGCACTGATACAGAATCAGCCACCGGCCTAGCATCTGTTCTAGCGGAAAAAAGCTTTCTCTTTAATTTAGGTTTATTTTTTATTCTTGGCGTTGGTCTTTGTTTCACTCCTTGTGTTCTACCTATGGTGCCAATTCTATCCAGCATCATCGTGGGCCAAGGTAAAAACACCTCTACCTTCAAAGGCTTTATGCTATCCAGCACCTACGTTCTCGGTATGGCATCCACCTATGCCGTGGCTGGTATGGCGGTTGGTGTTAGTGGCGAGCAAGTTCAAGTGGTTTTGCAACAGCCCGTAGTGCTATTTAGTTTTGCTGGTGTGTTTGTGATTCTATCGTTGTCGATGTTTGGCTTTTATGAGCTACAGCTGCCTAACAGTTTTCAAAGCAAGCTCAACAGCATCAGCCAAAAACAGCAGGGTGGAACCTTAATGAGTGCAGCAGTCATGGGAATGCTAGCTGCATTAATTGCATCCCCTTGCGTATCCGCTCCATTAATGGGCGCACTGCTATATATAGGTCAGACCGGTGATATGTGGTTTGGAGGCGCAGCGCTATTGGCCCTTGGTCTAGGAATGGGAACACCATTAATTGCCTTGGGCACCACTGGTGCTAACGTACTACCCAAAGCCGGCCCCTGGATGGACAAGGTCAAAGCGATCTTTGGTATTTTGCTTTTAGCGACCGGGGTATGGCTAACCAAGCACCTTATTCCAGACACCATCGAATCTGTATTATGGGGGTTCTTGCTGGTCCTAGCTGGATTGTATTTAGGCGCATTTGAACATCATGAGTCTAGTAAGCATCAACTCTTTCGAGGCTTAGCCATCACTGCTTTAGTGGCCGGTGCCGCCCTCACATTTAATGGTATTGCCGCTCCTACGGGCAATTACAGTACAGCCGAAGCAAGTAGCACAGCTAAACATCTACCTTTTGAAACACTACGTAGCTCTGAAGAACTTGATGCAGCCCTTGCAGAATCCAGTGCTCGTGGACAACCAGTGATGCTCGATTATTTTGCTGAGTGGTGCATTGCCTGTATCGAAATGGAACACACCTCTTTTAGCGATCCAACAGCACAACAACTACTGAGCGGTCACCGCTGGTTACAACTTGATCTCACCAACAATGATGAAGCCAAAGCACTGCTGGATCGCTACAACTTGGTGGGGCCACCTGCCATATTATTTTTTGATCAGCAGGGACAAGAAATCAAAGATGCCCGCATCTATGCCTACAAGGCGCCAGAGCCCTTCATCAGCCACCTGCAGCAATTGCAGTAACCTCTTGCTCATTTCAACTCAGCCAAACTTTGTAACGATTCTTACAACTTTCGCGGCAAAAAGAGCTACAATTCTGTAGCGAATGTCGGCTAACATGCAGGCAATAGAGCAACAACTCCAGCTAACTTGTAACCATTTGTAAGATTGCCGCAATAACTAGAGATGCTGCGAAAAGCTCTCGTTATAATCTTGACAAAACTCGCAAAGCGATAACGCACACCGGTCAGCAAAAGGACAACTCAATGGCAACACTACTCGTGTTAAACGGGCCGAATTTAAACTTACTGGGCAAGAGAGAACCTGGGCATTATGGCGTTGATACGCTTGAAACCATTACTCAGCGACTCGAAGCTCAAGCAAGCACTGCAGGCCACAGCCTTGAGAGTTTCCAAAGCAATACTGAAGGTGAATTAGTCAATAAAATCCATAGCGCCATGGGCAAAGTGGATTTCATCATATTTAATCCTGCGGCTTACACACACACCAGTGTCGCACTCCGCGACGCACTGCTTGCCGTTAACATTCCCTTTATAGAAGTGCATCTTTCTAACGTGTACGCCCGTGAATCGTTTCGCCATCATTCCTATTTATCAGATGTTGCCGTTGGCATTATCACTGGCTTAGGGGCCAAAGGTTACGAATTAGCGTTGCAGGCGGCCATAGACCGCTTGGCACAATCATCCCATTAAACCCTTTTGATTTTAAGCGCATTAAGAGACCCGCATCATGGACATTCGCAAAGTTAAAAAGCTCATAGAACTACTAGAAGAATCTGGCATTGACGAAATCGAAATAAAAGAAGGTGAAGAGTCGGTTCGCATTAGTCGCAACAGCCATTCCGTTGCAGCGCAACCAATTGCCTATCAAGCGCCTGCACCAGCACCGCAGCCAGCGGCACCTGCTCCAGCGCCAGCCCCACAAGCAGCTGCTCCTGCTGCCCCAGAGGCAAGCGAAGACGAACCCGAAGGATCTAAACTGCTTTCGCCAATGGTGGGCACTTTCTACAGATCACCGTCTCCTGATGCAAAATCCTTTGTCGAAGTGGGTCAATCCGTGAAAGCTGGTGACACGCTTTGTATCGTTGAAGCGATGAAAATGATGAATCAAATCGAAGCGGATCGCTCCGGCACGATTAGAGCCATCCTAGTTGAAAACGCAGAGCCCGTTGAATTCGACCAGCCACTGTTCATTATCGCTTAGTAGCCCCATTGCCAACGACAAAGAGACCGCACAATGATTGAAAAAGTCTTGATTGCGAATCGTGGCGAAATCGCGCTGCGAGTACTTCGCGCCTGCAAAGAGCTTGGGATAAAGACAGTCGCTGTCTATTCCAAGCCAGACGCAAACCTGATGCATGTACGCTTGGCCGATGAAGCGGTTTGTATTGGTCCTGCGCCTGCCCCAGAGAGCTATCTAAATATTCCTGCCATTATCAGTGCAGCTGAAATTACCGATGCAGATGCCATCCACCCTGGTTATGGTTTTCTTGCGGAGAATGCTGACTTCGCCGAGCGAGTGACTGATTCCGGCTTTACCTTTATTGGTCCAGAAGCACAAACCATTCGCTTAATGGGTAATAAAGTTTCTGCCATCGACGCCATGAAAGAAGCAGGTGTACCTTGTGTACCTGGCTCCGGCGGCCCATTAAGTGATGACAACAACGAGATTCTAAAGCTCGGTCGCGATATCGGTTTCCCCGTCATCATCAAAGCCGCTTCCGGTGGTGGCGGTAGAGGCATGAGGGTTGTCCATGATGAACAGGAGCTTATTAAATCCGTTTCTATCACCCAGGCAGAAGCACGAGCGGCCTTCGGTGACCCAACGGTATATATGGAAAAATTCCTTACTACACCTCGACACGTAGAAATACAGGTATTGGCAGACGGTCAAGGGGAAGCTATTTACTTAGGTGATCGCGACTGTTCTTTGCAACGCCGCCACCAAAAAGTAGTTGAGGAAGCACCGGCTCCTGGTATTCCCGATGAGCTGCGTAAAGAAGTGGGCGAAGCCTGTGTAGAGGCTTGTAAGCGTATCAATTATCGCGGCGCAGGCACATTTGAGTTTTTATATGAGAATGAGCGTTTCTAC
>JAKSAW010000815.1 GCA_022361455.1 Pseudomonadales bacterium
AAAACGTTCAGTCAGGAAGTTCGTCGTATTCTGCTAACCAATAAAAATGAAGGTTGGTTGGAAGTCGACGAGGTTGCAAGTTCGCTCAATTTAAATCCAAACCAATTGTGGAGAAAGCTCAAGAAAGAAGGTACTAGCTTTCTCGATATACGCGATCAGATTAAACGAGATTGGGCATTAGTGTTGCTAGATGATCCGGCTAATTCTGTTGAATATGTGGGTGAAGTCCTTAGATACTCCGATGTTAGCGCTTTTAGAAAGGCTTTCAAAAAATGGACTGGGCTCCAGCCTATAAAATATAGAGAAAAGCTTCGTGGTGATTGAATATTAATTGATTCATTGTAATCGTTATGTCCGCTTAAGGCTGCGGAGAAGTAGCTTTTGATCATTCGAGCGGTCAGCTCTACCATCAATCTTGGTTGAAAATACTGCTGATTATCAGCGCGCGGAACTTTTGCTTTAAGGCGCATAGCGGAGAAGCTTCCTTGCTTATGAAAGCATAACCTGCCCAAAGTGGTTACTTTAAGGTATCAATACCGCATAAGTTTGCGTGTTCCCTTTGGGCAATATTTACCAATCCTTGGTTTTGAATACAGTTTGATAGCTGTCGAAATGTCGTATAGTATCTAACCATCCTAATTTGAACAACAATCGAATTCCAACGAGGTAGCTATGAAGCAGGTAGTGATCACCAAAGCAGGTGGCCCAGAGGTACTCCAGGTGCGCGAAAGCGCAGATCTAACGCCAGCAAAAGGCCAGGTGCGTATTGATGTGAAAGCGGCTGGTGTTAACTTTGCAGATATTCTTGCTCGCCAGGGCTTATACCTCGATGCACCGCCACTTCCTTGCACTGTGGGTTATGAAGTTTGTGGTGTAGTCGATAAGGTTGGGGAAGGCGTTGACGAGGCTTGGCTAGGCAAAGATGTCATCGCATTGACTCGATTTAATGGTCACTCTTCACAAGTGGTGGTTCAGGATTATCAGGTTTTTGATAAGCCTGCTGATCTTAGTTATGAACAAGGCGCTGCTATTCCTGTTACTTATCTCACTGCCTATCAATTAGTGGTGGCCATGGGTGGATTGCAAGCCAATGAATCCATATTGATTCATAACGTGGGCGGTGGTGTTGGTTTAGCGGCTTTAGATTTGGCTAAGCATATTGGCGCAACAACCTATGGTACCTCAAGCGCTAAAAAACATGAGTTTTTGAAAGAGCGAGGTTTGGATCATGCCATTGATTATCGTAACGATGATTGGGGCAAAGTTTTGCAGTCGCTTACTAATGGCCGAGGTGTGGATTTAATTACTGATCCTATCGGCGGTAGCCATTTGCGTAAAAGCTATAAAAATTTAGCTAATACCGGGCGCTTAGGCATGTTTGGTATTTCCACCGTGGCGGATGCAGGTATTAGTGGAAAACTAAATATGGTGAAAATGGTTTTTCAAACACCGTTTTACCATCCGTTTGGATTAATGAATAACAATAAAGGTGTATTCGGAGTGAATATGGGGCACCTGTGGCATGAGCATGAAAAGATTCGTATTTGGATGAATGCGATCATGGCCGGATATGATGAAGGCTGGGTTCGTCCTTATGTCGATAAGTCCTTTTCTTTTGAAAATGCCGGCGAAGCTCATAGTTATATTGAGCTTCGCCGGAATATTGGTAAAGTAATTCTAACGCCCTAAATCGTTAAAAACATATTTAGTGGTTACGGTAAAATAGAGTAGAACCATTTTAATAAGCGGGACATTAGACGTTCCCACCAAGTGGCAGGCTGAAGTGTTTCTTGATACATGGGAAACACATCGGCCATGACAATAGCCCTTGGTTTTTCTGGTATGGGTGTTGCTGCTGGTAATTCTAAGGTAATGGCTTGCAGCGCGCCGTTGTCATCCACCAATTCACTAGTTAAGGTTCGATAATTAATCCACACAGGTTCGCCAGTGGCATCGTCGACGATTAGTACCGATGTTAAGTGATCTTGTGCTAAGTAGTCACTGTTCTGATTAAAACGAACTGTGATGGTTCCGGATTTATTAATGGCTGGCTTTTCGTAAATTATATTTTCAACGGTCAAGTTTTCTGGGCGCTTGTTGGCCGTGCCATCTGACTGATATGCGCTGCTTAAAAAGCTTCCCGATGCGACTACTTTGGTGTTTGCATTCAATAGGCCGCCGGCAGCTAATAATGGCCCATACACTGGATCGTTAAACGGGCTTACTTCTGCATAAACAGTCGCACCTGGTAGAACGCTTAGATCATCCATTAATTGGCCGCGCATTTGGAAAGTGTTGAAGGGCACGCGAATTCCACTTACTTCGAATTCAATTTGCTTGCCTTCTAGCATAAAGCTATCGTTTCTATATTTTCCTGTCATCGGGAACATAAATTCCGAACCCTTTAACGGTACTAAATCGCCAGCTTCGTTGTAGTAGGCTCCAATTGCCCAAATAATCAAGTTGCCACGGTTATCAGTATCAGGCTCTGAAATATCAACCACACCCACAATCCAATGATAACTATCGAATCCGATTTGATTTAAGCTGGTCATCATAGCGGGGTAGGGAACTGCTAAGCGACGTAGTTCGAATGCAGTGACGCTATCCTGTTGTACAAATAGCGGTAGTCGGTTGTTGTAAGCGGGTGCAGTTTGTAGGGTAATAGAGTCACTAAAGTTATCATAGTACTTCGCGCCTATTTCAATATTTCCAAAGCGGAAACCATCCCACATATATTCACCGGAAAAGTCCAGATGGTAAGTGGTGTCGGGCTCTAGAAAGTCTTGCGGTACGATATGAAGGTAATGAGCGTCTGCAGATGGCTCGATGTTAAATGGCACAAATGGCGTAATGTTGGTAATAGTCTCTGCACTAATACCTTTGCTGGGGCTGGTATGAATTCCGGCATCGATACGCTCTCCATCACGCTGCACGATTAAACGTGTATTGATTACCGATGACCCCGAAATTGTCGGTAATATGTCTTTAGCAATGGTTGATCCGCCTGCCGATGCAAAGTGCATATTGGCAGAATCTTGGCGTGCTGGTAGGGACGTAATTGCGCGAGGATCTTGTGGATTGTGCAATGGGTAATCGTAAGGGACATGCCAGATATAGCCATGTTCGCCAGCAATATAAAGCCCGTTCTTACCTAACGCAGGTGAACCATTTAAATCATTGCGATCAGTTAATTCAGGATTATCTTGATTGGTATCAAATGCCCAACGTAACGTACCATCGCTACCATTAATGGCATAAATGCGGCCATTGGCGCTACCGAAGTAAATGATATCTTGGTTCTCGCCATTTGGAGCTAAGCTCACCACCGGAGACGATCGAATCACATCGCCCACATCATATTTCCATTGCAATTCGCCAGCGGTATTTACTTTATATAAAAAGCCATCGGCAGATGTGAAATAAACCGCGATGGTATTACCTTGTGAATCTTCGCTGAGTGCTGCAGACCCATAAATATGGTCAGTGGTTTGAAAACGCCATTTAGAGTATCCGGTTTTGGTATTTAGGGCATAAAAACCGTTATCGAAAGAGCCGACATAAGCGGTATCGTCACTACCCAGGGCAACACTCGCGGTAACGAAACCAAGTGTAAGTTTATTCCATAAGGTTTTTTCGGCATCGGTATCGACTTTACGGATATTCAAATCTAAAGATGTCCAAAACACATTGCCTTCATCATCGAAAGCACCGGCACTCCAGTTCATGTTATTAGTAGGGAAACGCCACAATAATTCACCAGAATCAGGGTTGAGTTTGTAGTAGTTCCAATTGGTGTTGCCGGCGTAGATGGTACCATCAGGCCCGGCCACGACATTCCCTTCAAACCAATCGTAGCCAATGTCTTTTTCGTGGCGATGTAGGTTAGCGTTAAAGGACCAACGAATCCGATCAGCAGGGGATCCTTGCGATTCATCTAGGGTCATGTGATAGAGATGGCCATCACCAGAGGGAATGGTAATGAAATGCTCATCATCCCGCAGGGTAAGGGCAGCTGCTGAATCAATAATTTCGCCCGTTTTATAGGACCATTTAACTGACCCATCGGAATTTAAGGCATAAAAACGATGATCTGCTGAGCCCACATAGATGGTTTCATTGGCATCAATAACCGGCGTACTGAAGATACCCTTACTGGTTTGGAAGTACCAAGGTGATTGGCCATTGTAATTGGCTTGAATACTGGCGTTGCCGGTATTCTTGCTGTCGCCACGAAAGACTGGCCAAGGTGCGTCGTTAGGATAGGGGGCCGCGCTACAAACGCTACTGGTGCCCAATGCAAACAATGCAGAAAGCAATAACTGTCGGCTTTCCATAAAATAACTCCTTGAAAGTAATAGTTTTTATTTTTTTGTTTAGTTAGTTAACGGCTTTAAAGTCAGACATTCTAGATTGAGTCTGTGCGGCAAATTTTGTAGGATCGAGCGTTCTTTGTATTGACCGTTCACCTGTTAAAAATTGACTCCAGATTATGTCAGCGACACAAAATGACAGTTCCGTTTCCATCGCTTACCTCAACGGTTTGCTTCAATACATCAAAGAGCGAGGGGTGGCGATGGAGGAAATGCTCTCTAATACCAAGCTCAATGAAGCTGATTTTCTTGATAAGAAAGGCCGGGTGGATGCGCAAACGTACTTTTATCTTTTCCAACAAGCAGTACGTTTAACAAAAGACCCTTTAGTGGGGCTGAAAGTCGGCAGTCGAGTAATGCCTGGTAGCTATGGCGTTATTGGGCATGTGCTTATGGCTTGCCGCAATTTTGGTGAAGTGTTGATGCGCTCCGGCCGCTATCAGAAATTGGTGGGCGATATTGGTTACTCAGACATTGTTTTTGATAACGACGAAGCAGAGGTGCGTTGGCACTCAGACTATAAAGAAGTACCAGCGGCAGTCGTCGAGGAGCATGTTAGTAGTATTGTGACTTATTCGCGGTGGATTACAGGGCAAGATAAGCATCCGTTATGGATTAGTTTCAACCATGAAGCCCAAGGCTCACTGAGCGTTTATGAAGCAGTGTTCCAATGCGATGTACGTTTCAATCAAGCAGAGACTTCAGTTCGTTTTCCCATTGCCTATACAGAAATAGCGCTACCGCAGTTTGATCTAGATTTATGTACCTGGTTGGATAAAAAAGCACAAAAGCAATTAGAAGACCTAGAAGCCGAGAGTGAGTTTATTGGAAAAGTAAGGAAAGTCATTAGAAACGCATTACCTGATGGGGTGCCTACTTTGGATTCGGTGAGCGCGAATATGGGAAGTAACGAAAAGGCCCTACAACGAGATCTTGGTCAGTTTAATACTAATTTTAAAACCCTGTTGGATGAAACTCGTCACCAGTTGGCGCTAGGTTATATTGATAACGACGATATCGAATTAAATGAGCTCGCTTTTTTGCTGGGTTTTTCTGAGCAAAGTGCTTTTCAACGGGCTTTTAAACGTTGGACTGGTGTATCACCAGGAAAGTATCGCAAGCTTCATCAATGATGCGTTTCGTCAAGATTGTCTGGTTGATAGATTTTGGGAAGCTTAATCGTAAACGTGGTTCCCTGATCAATAGTACTATTCACCTCAATGTTGCCATGATGCATGGCGACAAATTGATTGGTTAAGTAAAGGCCCAAGCCTGAGCTTTTTTGATTTAAATGATAGGTTTCGAATTGGGTGAACTTTTCGAATAAGTGCTTCAGCTGTAGTGCGGTCATTCCTTGCCCTGTATCGGATACCACAATAGAAACTTCCTCTGAATTTAATGCTTCGACTTTAACCGTTATCGATCCGGATTCTGTAGCTTTGATCGCATTGGAGGTTAAATTAAATAGAATTTGTGATATTTGAGTCCGATCGGCATAAATCATTAAAGGTTCTGAGGGTAGGGCTAGGTCATAGCTCACTACATCAGTAGCGCAGATTAACGGTTGCGTTTGTTCATAAATCTCTTTCACTAGCTGAACTAAATCGAATTTAGCTGCCACCAGTTCTAGCTTGCCGGATTCAATTTTAGAAATATCGAGTAGATCATTAATGAGTGCCAGTAGGTGGGAGGCGCTGCGATGAATAGTGGAAAGGGCATCCAGATGCCTTGGGCTTAGCTGATCTTTTAATGATTTTTCCAATCGCGTTGTAAAACCGATAATTGCATTCATAGGTGTGCGCAGTTCGTGGGACATATTCGCCAAGAAGTTTGACTTGGCCTGGCTATGTTTTTCCGCTAATTCTTTGGCTGAAATCAGTTCTTTCTCCACCGCTTTTTGCTGGGAGATATCGTTAATAACAATCAAGAAGCCATTGAGTTCAGCAGATTCGCGAATACTCGAAACATCGATGCTGGCATCAAACCATTGGCCATCTTTTTGTTGGCACAGACCATATAGCTTTTGATGTTTCGCACGATGGTCGCTAGCAATAAGATCTTCGAAGGAGTCCACATGAGCTGAATCAGGGCCATGATAATGATTAACGATCACCGCTTTGCTAAAGGGCTTATCAAGAATTTCACTGCGGTTATAACCCAGTAGGGTTTCGGTACCTAAACTACTGGTTTTGACCACCCCACGAATATCTGTGGTGAGTATGGCCAGGTTGGCATTATCTAATATGGCTTGGTTAGTAGCATTGCTGACTCGCAGTAGTTTTTCGGTACGTTTTTGCGCAATATTCTCTTCTTCCAATCGGTCGCTGTTTAATTTTTCTCGTTTTAAAGCTTCAGATAAGGCTCGGGTACGACGATTAAACCAATAGGTGATTTGTCCCAATTCATCATTGCTCGATGCCGGCAACTCAATTGCTTGGGTTTCGTGAGCGGATACCTCTTTTAATCCTCTCTCCATAAGGTTTAAGCGTCGGAATAGGGACGTTCTCAAAAACACATAGGCAATGGCAATGCAGGTAAAAATGAATAACACGGAAAATGCAGATAGTTGACGGGTAATTTTATTGGCACTTTCAATAGTATTATCCAGTGGGAAAACCGTAGCGAGAATCCAAGAGGTTCCTGGTACTGTAAAAAAGCTAACCGTAGCTGGTTCATTTAACAGGGTGTCTGTAGGAATATTAATTCTTCCCAGTTCGAAGTTATCGATATCCCGTTCTTTGTTATAGAAGTAGCCATGGGCAATTCGAAATGCTTCGTCTAATTCGATTTGATAGCTATCCCCTGCAATGGCCGTTGCAGTTTGATCAATAATTCCCTTTTCAATCTGACTTTGCTTAAAGAGCGATTCTTTAATTTGATCCAGGGTACTGGCGATGGGTTTAAATGCAGTCCAGATATTACCAAACTCGTGGGCGGTCAAGGCCTCGGTGATATTGTTTTCATCGCTTGAACGCGTAGTTTTGACAGAATCTGAATGAGGAAAACTAATAAATCGGTTATTTCTGTCAACTAAGAATGCGTAGCCACCATATGGCTGCGTTTTTTCTTTTACCAAATCGGCAACACCTTCGAGCATTAAATCAACCGTTGCCACACCAATAAATTGGTTATCTCTAAACATTGATACCGTGCACGTCACCATAGGTTGCAGCGAATATGGATCAATATAGGATTTTGACCAGTAGGGACGTTTCGATTGAGTGATCTTAGAAGGCGTGTACCATTCTTCATTATGATAACCAGCGCCGTTGGAATCGTTATAGTCATTATAAAAAGAGAGAGAACCGTCTAAATTGCGCCCCCAAAAATAGCTGTCGCGAATTTTCTCACCATTGAATTTATAGGGTTCAGGCCAAACGCCACCACCTGCAACCACATGCCTTAGATCGTTGTAATTTAGAATCTGAGGAATGAGAGATCGTACTAACTCTTCATTAGTACCAACGTTGGCACCAACTGTAGCAATTTGACTGGTGATCGCCTCCACCTGGCGAATTTTCTGCCCTAGGTTGGCGAGAATGTTTTCGCCGACGTGGCGATTGATTTCAAAGTTCTCTTTTTCAAGAATTGGTCGAGTCTGAAACCAAACAACGGCGAGGCTTGCGACGGTTAAGGTAACCGCAAGCAGTAACAAAATAAAGGTGAGTCGAAAGCGTAGCGATCCATGCCAAATTAAATTGGGTGCTTGTTCTTTTTCATTGCTAGGTTTACTAGCACCGATAGAACCAGAACTGCTTGTGGTATCTCTAGTCATTCCGTAGCCAGCCACACTATATTCCTTATAAAGTCTAACACAAGCGGTTAAGTCTGCTCGGAATCTAGCTAATCCTGGCTTCGTTTAGCCCACCACATCAAAAACAGATACCATTGAATGCTAAAGGTGGAAAGCATCAAGCCAATGATGCCAATAATGGAATAACCATATAACTGGGGACCGGCAGGTACTAATAAAAGTAGTGCGGAAATGATGAGATAGCAACAAGCTACAGCGACCTGTGTTTGGCGAAACTTTTGATGTTCAAAACGTTTTGCCCATCTTTCAACTTGTTGTTTATCCCAGGTTTGTGCCTGAATTGCCTGTACTGACCTAGTGTGGATTTCTGGTCGTGGTTCTTCATATAACTTATCAACAACGTTTAAAGCACGAACCCCCAATTTTTTAGCAAGCGATGCCGGACTATAACGGGTTTTACCCCATTGTTTGATGAGTGGCTCCGCCTCTGTCATCAAATCAAATTGTGGGTTTAGGAGTCGGCCAAAACCTTCTAAAGTGATACAAGCTTTTGAAAACAAAGCGATGTCTGGCGGTAACTGAATGTCGTAGTTGCGCAGAATACCCGTACAGTCGGTTATCATTTTCGGAATGTTCAGTTCACTCAGCGATAGACCGTAGTATTGCTGAATGAAATCTTCTGCTTCACCCGCTAGCGCATCAAAATTGACGCTGCTATCGGCCCATTCCATTAGTACTGCTGCTGCGCCCTGTGCATCTTGAAGCACGATATGTCGGGTTAATTTCATGAGCTGTTCGCGCCGAGCGTTCGACAGCTTGCCCACCATGCCAAAATCCAACATGGCGATTTGGTTCTTCGGCAGCACCAAAAAATTACCTGGATGAGGATCTGCATGAAAAAAACCATCGATCAGCATGGTTTGCCAAGCTATTTTGGCACCGCGATGGGCAATCAATTGAGGGTCCAGTCCATTGGACATGAGCTCTTTAATATTCTTCGCAGGAATGCCCTTAAAATATTCTTGAACGTTTAAATCTTCGCAAGTCCAGTCCCAATAGACTTTAGGGATTTTGACGTAACTGATTTTTTTCAGAGACTCAGCTATGCGTTCAGCATTTTTACTTTCAATACTGAAATCTAATTCTCGTAAAAGGGATTTTTCAAACTCTTTAACAATGTCGACCGGTTTATAACGGCGCAGTTCGACGGACTGGCTTTGAGCAACTCTCGCTAGATGATTTACCAAGCGCATATCAGATTCTATTTTTTCGCGGATGCCCGGTTTACGAATCTTTAATACTACTTGCTCTCCAGAAAACAGAGTCGCTCGATGCACTTGAGCCATCGATGCAGTACCCAGTGGTGAAGGATCAATGTAACGAAACACGTCCTTATTCGGTTTTCCTAGGGAGTTATCGATTTGTGGAATAAGGGAATCTAGGGGCAGGGCGGTGTTTTCATCTTGGAGCTTTTCAAATTCTTCGATCCATTCTGGTGAAAATAAGTCCACGCGGGTCGCTAGGATTTGTCCAAGCTTAATAAAGGTGGGGCCCATTTCCTCCATAGCACGCCGGGCTCTTTCTGGTGGGCGTAGTGATAAAAATTCGTCTGGCATTTGGTATCTTAATAATTTACCAGCCTTTTCCATGCTTTCGGCCAAGCCCATGCGCCGAATCATGTCGCCAAAACCGTACTTAATCAGAATGTTAATGATCTCATTCAGTCGCCGTAGATCCTTGCCGGTTTTAAGAATGTCCATGGTTTCCCTCAGCCCATTTATTGTTTTATTAATAAAATCAGTTTATTGAAGATTTAGTCGAGTGTCGAATTTGTGATATTTATTCAGCAAAACGCAGCATATAGTCTAAAATTAAACCAATATGACCGCCGTGGATGGGTGCCCATGAATTACCATTTCGATACGCTTAGCTCGCTCTCGCATTCGGGCTCCGTGGCGGAAAAATTACATACCCTTCATGACGCCATCAAAGAACCCTATCCGTTCATCAATAGAGTTGCGGTGGCACTACACGATGCCTCCACCGATACCGTAAGAACCTTCGCTTATAGCAGCGAAGAAGTGTCCCCTTTGCAGGTATACGAAGCAAAACTATCAGAGTGTTATTCGTTAAATGAAGTGGCGAAGGCGCGAGCTAATCGTGTTGTAAATAATCTGACTGAGTTTGAAGATAGTGAGAATGAACATACTCAGTCGTTATTAAATGCAGGGTATCGATCGAGCTATACAGTGCCGATGATCTGGGAAGATCATTTTTTCGGTTTTATTTTTTTTAATGCCAGTTTGCCAGATGTGTTCACTGATAGAG
>JAKSAW010000009.1 GCA_022361455.1 Pseudomonadales bacterium
AGAACCTGGCACCAACGCTTTCATTTGAGACTTATTTTCCATACTTACGAGTTAATAACATATTGTTGTAATGTGCTTGAATAGATATGAAAGAACCAACTAATTCACCACTCAATTAGTTCTTTCAACATCTAGTTTACAATCATTTTTTAACAAGCAGTTATATTGCTAGCATTTAATCTTACCTGATCAAAGCTTACATCGCTCAACAAAACACCATCACGAAAAACAGGTGCCATCAAATTACCGCCGTCCATAACTTCTTCCTCTCGGACTGTTTGATATTGGGTTCTGTTATTACTCTTAACTGCTAACCTTCCTCTTTTGGAACGCTTTCCACTATCAGTGATAGGATCCTTAAACACATCCCGCCATTGACCATCAACTTTAGCTGCAGATGCTTTCATCGCAAATTTCATGGTATCGCGGTTCACCTTCTGTAATAACTCACCGCCCATTCCAAAAGCGATGTTCTCGGCACTTTGACCTTTTTCTTCCATTGCCGCCAAAATAGCTTCAATGGTTTTTAAGGATACTCCATCACCCTGGATAACACGAATACAAGCAGGCAATACACGATATCCTTTTTGATTAGTACTGTAGCCAAACTTAGCCATTAAACGCTCAATGGTTTCAACGACAATTTCAATTGGATTGCCACTATCAGGACGAACAACCAAAGTACCGCCCGAGGCTTCCACCTTATCTTTTAATTCTCCACCCCAGATATTATCAATGGCATTCCATAAGTCGTATGAATCGCTAACGACTGCAACAATCTTTCCTTCGCCAGAGAACTGTTCCAACATGTTTGCGTAAGCTGCTACTTCGTTATCTCTGCCCCAGCTAGTGATAGTGCTGTGTTCAGCTGCAGGGATTGAGAAACCGGCCATGTCCGCACCATAGTATCTTCGCGCCGCCATAATGCCGCTTAAAGTGTCAGACCCCATGAAGTTCACCAAGTGAGCAGCGCCACCAATTGCAGCAGCCTCTTCACTTGTAGCACCTCGAGCACCAAAATCGTGTAATTTGAATTCAATGCCTTCTTGGCTATCCGCTGTTTTTTCCATGTACCATTCGATGATTTTGCGGCAATTCCATGATACTGTCGCTACAGTCGTTGGATACCAAACGGCTCTTAACAGTGCCGTCTCCACATAGCTGGTTAACCATGCACAGTTAGGATCTGTGTTGCGAACTTGCACCATCGCGTTCTGTACAGGAATAACGGTGCCTTCTGGAATGGCTTCTATTTCAATAGGCAAACAGCCATTACATTCTTCAACAATATAACGCCAACCATCTGCATTGAAAGAGACACCGTGAACTTGAAATACTGCTTCGGCTTCTTCTACATCAGCCATGGTGACAGGCTTTACTAAATATTCTTTGATAAACATCTGCAAGCCAAAGAATACAGCTTCTGGAAATTCACCGCCGCGCGCTTCGATATAACTAGAAACCTCAGTGGTGCTAGGCGGATACTGTAAGTAGTGTGACGCTTTGTAAGAGTCTGCATTTAAGATAATGTTTCTCATGATGGAAATCCTCCAGTCATTAATGTGAAAGCCGGGTCTATCCCTGCTTTTTGTCTAACGCTTCCACGCTAGTGTTCTAATCTACATACCTGTCATTTCTTGAATAATGAAATAGTGATCTTCAAATATCT
The DNA here is from genome assembly GCA_022361455.1 of Pseudomonadales bacterium. GTDB lineage: Bacteria > Pseudomonadota > Gammaproteobacteria > Pseudomonadales > Ketobacteraceae. The sequence continues at coordinate 1,670 of JAKSAW010000009.1, forward strand.
TTGTGGGATCCAAATCAGCAAGCGGTACCCACATAGCATGCTTAGCATCTTCACCACCTTTTACTCTTGGTAGCTCCTTGTTAGGGCTAAGCTCGATATAAAAAGCGTGAGTAATGGTTCTTCCTCTTGCTGAACGATAAGGATCATCAAATACTTCGTTGGCTTTAATGGATCCTTTAAGTACCGGAGCTGGTACCTTCAAACGCGTCTCTTCCTTAAGCTCTCGCAAGCACGCATCTACCAATTTTTCTCCGTGATCCACGAAGCCTCCCGGTAGGGCCAACAAGCCTTTTCCGGGCCTCGCTTTACGCTCCACCATTAGTACGTGACCGCTTTGAATAACAACTGCATCTACGGTTACGAAAGTGGGAGCATATGGGGCTGCTTCCCAAGCCTTACGATACGTATCTACAAACTCATGTTCGCTTTTGATAGAACCGTAATCTTCGCTCTTTTGAAAATCTGCTAGGTAGCCACAAACATTTGCCGGTATAGATTGTTCAGCCTCATCGCTCTCTAGATAGACAGCTGACTCATCAGTAAAATAGCGCTTGCGGATAGGTGTTGAACTTAGCTGCTGGTAGTTTTCCACCTCGATGGCACCCCATTGAGGGAAAAGGTTCATGTAGTAAGAGCTCTGATCTTTACTATGCCCAATCAACCCAACCTTTGGGCGGCGATGAGGTACACCATGTTGGGCTGTGACGATGCCATTGACTGTGGCTTGCACGTTGCGAACCCAGGCTTCATCGTTATAGGTGATATCCATTAGCGGGGAGATGAACAATCGATCTTGGTCAGAATCGCTAATAGCGCCACGAATCATGGTTTCGCGCTCTGAGACACTCCAAGGGTTTCGAACCGAACGGGGCTGGTGGGCTGATCCACACAATACGATCAATTTATCAGCTTGTTCTAAGCCAGCATTAATAACGGAAAGATGCCCCTTGTGAAATGGCTGGAATCGACCTATAAAGATTAGGAAGTCGTATGCTTTGCTCATGTCAGCAAACCCCTTGCTGTGATTGATGGGAGCCTGGTCTATCCTGGCCCGTCTCAAAAGTAAGCCGCGAATCCCGCATTGCTCACTTTGTTGAAACCAATAGTGTCACAGTGTTACTTATGTCGTCAACGATTTTCTAGAACTTTTTCCAAATTTCTTCTTGATCTCCGAATTGATCGGAGTAGACTTCCCCGCCA
>JAKSAW010000008.1 GCA_022361455.1 Pseudomonadales bacterium
CAACTACCCGGATTTCAACCCCAACCGCTTTGGCGAAGCGGGTGGTTATCAACGCCGCAATCGCTCAGTTACGGACCTTTACGATCCGGGCTCGTCGTTTAAGATCATCACGGTGGCATCCGCCCTGGATGCCGGCACCATCTCCATGGAAGACGTTTTCGAGAGTAAGCCGGGAAAAATTCAGGTTTTCGACAAGAGAATTCGCAATTTCAAACCCTACGGGCTGCTCAGCGTGCCCAAGATTTTGTGGCATAGCAGCAACGCGGGGGTTATTAAGATCGCCTTGACCATGGAAGACTCCCAGTTTCACGACTACATTTCCCGTTTCGAGTTCGGCAAACGAACGGGCGCGGGTTTTCCAGCGGAATCCAGCGGAATCTTCCGATCCCTGGATGACTGGACGAAAGTATCGCCCTATTTTCTAGCCATGGGTCATGAGATTTCGGTAACGCCCTTACAGATGCTGCGTGCTACTTCCGCGGTTGCCAACGGCGGGTTGTTGGTTACGCCCTATATCGCCGAAAAGGCCGTAGGTGCCGACGGCACCGTGACGGACCTGCGCCCGAAAGGGAAACCGCCCCGGGTTATCAGACCGGAAACGGCCTCAAAAATCGCAGAAGCACTGGAAGGCGTAGTCACTATCGGAACCGCAAAAACTGCCGCTATCGAAGGCGTGAGAGTATTCGGTAAGACCGGTACGGCCCAACGGATAGAAGGCAATCGCTACGCCAAAGATAAATTCAATTCATCATTCGTAGGCTTCTTTCCTGCCGAAGCGCCTCGTTATGGTATGATCGTAGTGGTTCACAACCCCAAGGGCTCACGGATAAACGGCGGGGATGTGGCCGCGCCTGTTTTCTCGGAGATCGGGCGGAAAATTCTGGGGTACGATCACACGATTGTACCCGGCGAGCGCTGGGTTGTGTCGCCTCGCACCCCCGATTGGGACGGGCGAGACGAGCCGCGACCGGCGGCTACCGGAAGAATGCCGGACTTGACTGGATTGGGTTTGCGCAATTTATTGTTTCAAGCGCGGCGGTTGGGAATCGAGGTCAACTTTCGGGGTTCA
>JAKSAW010000159.1 GCA_022361455.1 Pseudomonadales bacterium
GAGGTAGGCAATGAGTATTTTAACTCCAGTGATAGATCCAGTTATTGAAAAAGGTTCTGCGTTTCTTGAGCCATTTGTAGAAAAGGGCCAAGCGATTGTTCCTATTGAATATCAGATTAAAGGCGCTCATATTTTCCAAACGGTTAAGCGTCGTTTCTTTAAAAGCAGGCCGATTCCGGATTTTAAAGAAACGCCGATTCCTGACGTTAACACCTTAGCGATCGAAGATATTGATGTTAGTAACCCATTTTTGTTCCGTCAGAATAAATGGCAGTCCTATTTTAAGCGTTTGCGCGATGAACAGCCGGTTCACTTTCAAAAGAAAAGCCCATTTGGTCCTTTTTGGTCAGTCACCCGTTATGAAGATATTTTATTTGTCGACAAGCGCCATGACCTTTTTTCTGCAGAGCCCATTATCTCCATAGGCCCACAACCTGAAGGTTTAGAAATTGAAACCTTTATCGCCATGGATCCGCCTAAGCACGATGTGCAACGCCAAGCTGTACAGAGCGTGGTAGCGCCAAAAAATTTAGCGCAGATGGAAAGCTTGATTCGCGAGCGTACTGCTGATGTTTTGGATAACTTACCTGAAGATCGTCCATTCGATTGGGTGCAGACTGTTTCCATTGAGTTAACCTCGAGAATGCTAGCGACTCTTTTTGATTTCCCTTATGAGCAAAGACGTAAGCTTGCCTATTGGTCGGATGTTGCCGCTGGCGCCCCTGAGTCTACCGGTGGAACCGCGCTAGCTGATCAAGCATTCGGTGCAGCTGCTGAAATGGCACGGGATATGTCTTCGCTATGGCGTGAAAAGGAAGCACGCAAAGCTGCTGGCGAAGAGTTAGGTTTTGACTTAATTAGTCTGTTATTAAACAACGACGATACTAAAGATATGATCAACCGACCCATGGAATTTATGGGTAATATGGTGTTGTTGGTCGTTGGTGGCAATGATACTACCCGTAATTCGATGACCGGTGGAGTGCTTGCACTTAACCAGTTCCCTGATGAGTTTACCAAGCTTAAGGAAAATCCAAAGCTAATTCCATCCATGGTGTCGGAGACTATTCGTTGGCAAACTCCGTTGGCTTATATGCGCCGAGTGGCTAAGGAAGACGTGGAACTAAATGGCCAGACTATTAAAAAAGGCGATAAAGTCGTGATGTGGTATGTATCCGGTAATCGCGATGAGCGTAACATTGAGAATCCTGATCAATTTATCATTGATCGTAAGAATGCGCGAAATCACCTGTCCTTCGGGTTTGGTGTTCACCGCTGCATGGGTAACCGTTTAGCTGAGATGCAATTGCGAATTCTATGGGAAGAAATTCTCAAGCGATTCGATAATATTGAAGTGCTAGGTGAGCCAGGCTATGTTCAGTCTAACTTTGTGAAAGGCTACACCAAGATGATGGTTAAGGTGACTAAGAAGGCTTCATAACTTTTTAGATTGATCTTCTGGCTCTGTGTCAGAAGATC
>JAKSAW010000007.1 GCA_022361455.1 Pseudomonadales bacterium
GATCTTTACTCTTTAGGAGCCACCTTTTACCAACTCTTGAGCGGCAGACCACCGTTTCAGGAAGAAAGTTTGCAAGCTCTGGTCTACTGCCATATAGCCCGTCAACCCGAACCCTTGCATGAAGTTAATGAAGATGTTCCGCTGATGATTTCAAAAATGGTGATGCGCTTGCTAGCCAAGCATGCCGAGCAGCGTTACCAATCAGCGCGCGGACTCTTGGCGGACCTGACCCGCTGTGCCGTCATGTACCGCGAAAACCGCGTTATCGAACTATTCGAACCAGGGGCCGAAGATATACCCCCGCATTTTGAGCTGCCCCAAAAAATCTATGGCCGTGAAGGGGAACTGGCCATGTTGTTGGCCGCCTTTGAACGTTGTTTGGAAGGGCGCCCTGTCTTCTTGCGAGTCGCGGGTTGGTCCGGCGTCGGTAAGACCGCATTGATTCAGGAACTGTTCAAACCCTTGACCCAGAGCGGCGGCTATTTCGTTTCCGGTAAATTCGACCAGTTCCGCGGCAACAATGCCTGCTCCGCAATTATCGATGCACTGACCGAACTCGCACGCCAACTCTTGAGCGAATCTGATGAATCCTTGCAACACCGTCGAGAAATGATCGCCGAGGCGGTGGGTAACAACGGTCGATTGATAACCCGAGCCGTTCCTGTCATGGAAAAGATCATGGGACCGCAACCCGAGCTGGAAACCGTGGATGTCGAAGCGGCTCACCAGCGCTTTCTGCGCACATTGACCCGTTTCATTTCCTCCTTCTGTGAAAAGGGACGTCCCCTCATCTTATTTATCGACGATTTGCAATGGGCCGATCCAAGTTCCAGACAATTGATGGAATGGTTAGCACGTACCGCCGATCCAGTCCCGCTTTTGGTTATCGGTGCCTACCGTGACAACGAGGTAGATCCGGGCCATCCACTGACCCTTACCCTACAAAAGATCGAGGCGGCATGTCCGATTGCATCGATCGACCTGAAGCCGCTCGACCCTAAATATGTCGGCCTTTTGATTGCCGAGGCTCTTCACCGTGACCCGGAAGAGGTCGCCGC
>JAKSAW010000006.1 GCA_022361455.1 Pseudomonadales bacterium
AAGGGCGATTACATGTACTTGGGGGTTGATATCCGCCTGTTCAACGCAGTAAGCCAACTCGCGAGGCATATCCATGGTAATGCCATTGCCCCTTTTAGGGCGGTTTAGAGTGATTCTGGCAATTGCGCCATCTACTTCATAAGTCATTGTATTAAGGTTCATTTGATTCCTCCATAGTCATATATTACACATATTTTTATTTTTAATATTTTTCGTAATATTACATATTTTTCACGATTAGTATAGAATCGTAATATGCACCATTTTGAAATCACCCCTAAGAACCTATTACTCGGTGTTATGCAAACCGGGTCAGAGCAAGCTATTCCTATTCGAATGGTCACCGAAATCGGTTTATTGTTTGGTTTTTCTTCAAATGTTATGCGAGTTAATGTGACCCGCTTATTGAGTAGCGGTACACTGGAGCAAGATGAAAGGGGCTATTATCGGTTGAATCCTCAATCGAGTATTCGCTCTACAATTGTTGATAGCTGGCATATGGGTGAATCGAGAAGAGTACCATGGAATGAATCCTGGCTGATGTCTTGCTTGCCGGAAAAAAAGTCCATCACCAACGATAAGCAAACCATTCAAGCACTTACTTACCTGGGATTTAAACCTTCAGAAGCCTCAAAATGGGTACGCCCGAATAATCTGACCCTTAGCAGAAGCGACATAGAAGAACGCCTACAAATGCTGGGTATCACCAGCCATGCTCAACTATATGTGGTTTCTGAATGTAGTGAGCTTTTAGAAAACCGCTGGCGCAGAGAGCTATGGCCCATACAAGAACACCAAAAGAACTACCAAGCCCAAATTAAAGCTATCAAACAAAGCAAAAAAGCCTTAAAAAAAATGCCCTTAAACCAAGCAGTGGTAGAATCATTTATGGTGGGTAGTGAAGTCGTGAACACTCTTGCGATTGATCCACTCTTACCTGAAGAGATCATGAACTCCAAATATAGAACACAATTAACAGAGCTTATGAAAGACTATGATCTTATCGGACAAGAGATATGGAATAGAAAATTTCAACAGCTAGAACTAGAGGGCATTGATGCACCTAAACATTTAAACTTACTGGGATAAACTGGCTTATCAGCAAAGCAATTGATCAAGTTTAATGCATATGCTAGCTTCAAAGCTGACATATTCCTCTGACGTAAATGGCTATGACAGAAAACCTTTCTTCTAAAGACAAGATAAAGAATGAACTTGTTTCGCAGCTAGCCAACTCCTCTTATGAAAAAGTCACCATTACCAATATTGCCAATGCGTTAGGCATGTCGCGCAGAAACATCTACAAGCATTACTCATCGAAAGAGGAAATACTCGCAGATATCGCACAAGAAAAGCTCGAGTTATTTTTTAATATCTTTGAGAACTACTATTTAGACAACTCAGCAGCAAAATGGGCAAACGTGATTGAACGAATGCTGTCTGTCATCATCGAAAATCAATCGCTTGTTTATGAAATTGTAAAAGACGATTCCAATGAAATCCTTTTCAAACAGCTAAGATCCGCCATTGCTAGAGCGCTAGGTCATGTTGCGAGAATCAATGGGATTACCATCAAAGATAGAGGATACTTCGAAATCTATACCCAATTCCTAGCAAGCTCCTCATACCAAATCACTAAAAAGTGGTTATTGAATGAGGAGCAAGTTTCTATCGAGAAAATTGGCGCACTCTATCAGCAACTTTTTAACGATAAAATTATCGATCACCTGAAGATGTGCGAGTAAAATTAACTCACTACACTGCCGAAGCGCTTACCAAATACCTTCTCCGCTTCTGGTATCAATTCTTTCCATAACAAAATCGAACCATCTTCTAGCTTTTGATTAATATACTTTGATTTACCTGACACCAAGTTCACGCCGGCAATGCCTGCTTTTGTGGTTCTTAAAAGACTTTTCGCCCATAGCGGTGCTTTATTGATACGGTAGAACGACTTCACATCATCTGAAAATGTCTCATCGATAATCGCTTCTATTAAACCACTCAACACAAACTGCATGGACTTAGATTTTCTAAACATCGCTTTTTCCATATGCAAGTTTTGGAAGCTCTCCACAAACGATGCAAGCTCGTGATGATAGGTTTCTACATTAATAGACATCATAAACGCAGCGAAGTAAGCAACGGTATCTTCAGCTGTGGGAAACAGCAAGTCCTCAGGCACCCCCTGTAAGTAAGATACGTAGTTGGACCAATGATTTAATGCATCCAGTTCTTGTCTGCTGATATTTTTCTTTAAATGTCTGCGCATGGAATAGATGGCTGCAACCACACTAGAAACAACAATAGATCCATCGGCAGCACATAGGGGCATTCCAAGCTCCTGGGTTCGCCAAGTAATACTGGGAGAAAAATTCCAATCGTTTTTGTGGGCATTAATGGCGGATCGTATATGAGCATGAACCAATCTTATGCGACAGCTTTCTAGATAAGGAGCGCTATAAAGCTGCCCCGCCCCTTGATCGGAGACCTTACCAAACCATTTGAAGGTTTCTAATAGTCTTACTGAGCCTCTAAACGTATTCGATTTGGTCGCTAATGCTTGAATAATGGTTGCCGGATCGCCCTTGGGTTGCATGGAGAATAACAACGCCAGCGTGATGGAAGGTATAAACGCCTGATTGTAGATACTTACCGGAAATCCATAAAGCATCAAACCTGGGATATCGAGCTTAGTCTGAAACACCCTGCCACCAAGATCCACCTTATCTCGATCAATAAAGGCCGGGATATTTTCCGCAGACTCAATAAAGCTCACGAGTTCACTGCTAGGATTATCTACCGCGCTAATCCCTGCTTTAACAGCAAGGGAATAGTCTCGCGCTGTGTTTGGATCAGCTTTCATCTTAGCGGCTAGCGCATCCGCTACCGTATCGACCTCATTAAAGTTTCGCGCAAACTTCTCCTGAAATACTACGGATTGCTTCAGCTGCTTTGCCTTCGCCACTATGTGCTCACCAAAACAACGCTCCATGGTGGAGTCGAACTTGGTTGAATTGAAATCTAGTCTGCTCACCTGTTGCTCTGTAATACTCATAAACCCGCCTTTTCGTCTCTATATCTTGCTATGCTAGGCTATGAGTTAAATAAGCGGCAGTTACCAAATCTTCCAATGTGTGAACCTATAATGCTGCCGCAGCTATTCCACCATGAGGTTTATAAATGCCTAAAGATTGGAGGGGCGATATTGTCTTCTCGGAGAATGTCGCGATATTTCGAGGCTATGTGGGCGACAATAACGCCCATAGTCATTGGGCCTCGCAAATCACGATTGCACTGAGTGGCAAGATTGAGTTTGAAGCTTCTGCAGGCTTAATGAGTTCCGACGCAGTCTACTTTTCTTCAAAAACAGAGCATCGGCTGCTATCAGGTTTCGTATGCTCCATCTATTTTGATCCACTGCATGATGCCATCCCAAAATCTCTAAACGAGAACACACAAGATGGTTGGGCTGCACTTTCGCGGGATCAGCTCCCGGATGCTTTACGCACTATCGATGCGAACACAAACCTGAGAGAACTCGTTAATTCAGCTCCTTTAAGTTCGCCCAATACCACCACCTCTTCTGACGATAGATTGCAGAAGGTCATACAAGAAATAAAAACTAAGCTCAGTGAAGGCACCGATGTGGATCGTGACACATTAGCCAAGCTGATTAACCTGTCCCCTACTCGCTTCTCACATTGGTTTGTGGAGCGTACTGGAGTGCCATTAAGAAGTTACAAAAAGTGGCTTAAACTGAGAACGGCAATGAACGCTATGTTAGATGGAAAAAACCCGATGGAAGCCGCGATGTTGGCCGGATTCAGTGACCTTGCCCATATGAGCCGCGAGTTCTCAGATTCGTTTAGCCTTACCTACCTTGGTGCACAGAAAGCTTGGGAGCACGCTCAGAAGAATCAACAATAGCGCTTAAAAGAAAAAGCCCGCTAAAAGCGGGCTTTCTTGAAGTTCCCTAGCTATCTAAACTTTGATAGTAGTCCATCAAAATTTGGGCTACTTCAGGTCGAGAAAACTCAGGTGGAGGTGCAATGCCTTCACCTAACATGCCACGAACCTTGGTACCGGATAACAGAATAAAGTCTTCCTTGGTATGGTCAGGTGCATCGCGCATCATGACAACGCGGTTAAGTTTCTTAGACCAGGCAGTATGATCCGCACGGTAAATTTCAATATCTAAAGCACCTTCTGGAACATGAGTATCGAAAATGGTTTGTGCATCAAAAGCGCCATAGTAGTCGCCAACACCGGCATGGTCACGGCCAACGATTAGATGGGTACAACCACAGTTTTGTCTAAACACAGCATGCAAAACAGCTTCACGAGGACCTGCATAAAGCATATCAAAACCATAGCCAGTAATTTTTACGGTATTCGGTGGGAAATACAGCTCTACCATTTTACGAATCGATGCATCACGAACATGTGCAGGGATATCGCCTGGCTTTAGCTTACCCAGCAACATGTGAATAAGAATGCCGTCGGTATCCAAATCCTTCATCGCCATGCGGCACAGCTCTTCGTGTGCGCGGTGCATTGGGTTACGTGTTTGGAAAGCCACCACTTTTTCCCAACCGCTTTCGGCGATCGCGTTACGAATCTCAACTGCGGTGCGGAAAGTGTCAGGGAAATCTTTCTCAAAATAAGAGAAGTTTAAGACCTGAATTGGGCCAGAAAGGAATACATTACCTTGAGCGTTGAAAGCTGCAACACCCGGATGGTCTTTATCGAGAGTACCAAAAATTTGATCGACCATTTCGGAGATTTCTTCGTCGCTAGCCGTATCAATCCCTTCAACGTCCATGACGGCAATAACAGGATTGCCTTCTACATTCGGGTCCTTCAATGCGATACGCTGACCCACTTCAATGCCTTCTGCACTAGGGACAGCATTCACTATAGGCACAGGCCAGAACAATCCATCAGTGGTTTTCAGCTCTTTGGCAACGCTGCGGGCATCCGCCAAGTTCATGTACCCAGTCAGCGGGGTGAAGTAACCAGCCCCAAGCATGACGGCGTTTGCTGCCGCGGCGGAGCTAACTAGGATGGAAGGCAGGCTTGCTGCTTCGGCGATTAACGCGTTGCGTTGCGCGTCATCGTAGACAAATAGAGGCTTTAACTCGTCAGATGCATGAGGTTTGATCATTGTGTTTCTCTAGTTTCGATTTAAGTCTGAGGGGGGGAATATTACGTTTGTGCAATAAGTTAATCAATTTCTTCTTAGCCACAGATCCTGGGGTGAAGGATAAACTGGTCTGTATTCATTAAATGGTAGCCATGTTCAGACCACACTTGATACGGCGGCAAACCATCCCCAAAGCAAGCAAAACCACCTATCTTATTGATATTACTAGCATAACCTCATATAGAAACGCACCGTGAAAGCATTTAAAGCAAAACTAGCTCTTTCGTTCAATACGCCTATACCCCAGCTTGCTAGCCTAGCGTCAATTGTTACCAGTTGCCCTGCCAACCGGCAAAACAGGCTCAATAAACAACCAATTAAGGGCACCACTTACACCACGTTAGGAGTATGCCAATGAAAGTTAGGGAGGGTTTCGTTAAATCCCAGGGTCATCAATTAGCGTATTTGGCAGTCAACGAAGAACTGGCTAGTGATGAGCAGCCAAGCATCGTGTTTATCCACGGGGTATTGGCGTCGGTAAATTTCTGGCTCGATTGTGTTCCAGACAGTATTAAAGACAATCGCGCCTGGTATTCCCTGAGCTTGCCTGCCCATCATCCTTCACAAGTGCCAGCGGACTTTGCACCCGATCAAGTGAATGAACAGTGGTTCTACGAACTAATGAATGGTGCTTTAAAAGAGTTATTGGGTGATAAGAAGGCAATCATCGTTGGCCACTCCACTGGCGGCTTCAGTGCCTTAAATCTGGCGATACACCAAGCACCCAATGTGCTGGGCATTGTTAGCGTTGCTGGCTTTCATAGTGGCCATTGGACGGGTGTTGAAGGATTGTTAGTGAAATTGGCGGGACTCGGTAAGTGGGCCAAAAGTCTGTTTGCTTCCAATATCAAATTGGCGCAGAAAAGCGATTTTATTCAACGCACATTTGCGAGTCTTTTATCCCATAATCGCAAAGCCTATCGCTTAAGCCCAGTTAGCCAACGCATGATCGAGAACATCCAACCCAATACTCGTCAACAAGATCCGGCTGCGTTATTTCCTTTATTTAATGGCATTGGGCCCTTAGAAATAGCCGACCAGCTGAATCAGATTAATATGCCCTGCTATATCTTTGCCGGTAGCCATGATCCGGTGGTACCAGCGGAACAATCGCTAGTATTAGCAGGCAATATCCGTAACGCAAAAACCGTTGTTTTCCATAACGTTGGCCACATGCCTTTTATGGAGGATACCGACGCTTACAATATCGCACTGGAAAAGGCTTTATCTGATATTGAAGCGCAATATAATCCTAGCAATGAACTGAACATCAAAGAGGAAGCTTATGAATTATCCGCAGTTTAAAGATGACCTACAACGCATCCATGAATCAGAGGTCTATGGTATTGCCGTCTTTGACACCGCGGCCAAGTTAACCTTGAGCAGCAAGCGTAAGAAGAAGTGGCTTGTTCTAAAAGAATTGGAAGAAAAAACCTTAGAGCGTTACTTGGCTTATATGCAAGAGTCCAATCAGGCGGTAACAGAGCCAACGTTTTGGCGTTTAAAAGGCTATGCGGAAGGTGCGGTACTTGGTGCATTACCTTGGTTTATTTCAATGAGACTATTGCGCGATGGCACACAGCCCTTTCAAGAAAAGTTTTTACGCCTTAAAAAGAATGCTTCGGGTATTCATCAGGATTTCTTTTCATACGTCTACGCGCACGAAAAAGCTATCGAAGCCTTTGCAAAAAAAGAATTATCCAAAGAAAGCGATAGCTTAACAGCAGTGAAAAATTTACTGGCGATTTAACGCAAGATCTGTCTAGCTAAACAAAGACAATATTGGGTTACGATCGCCACCAAGTAAACGCCTGATCATAGGCTGGCTTGCGCCTTGGTTCTTTCTAATCGTTTTAACGCAACGCAAAGCTTCTTCTTGATAGACTTTACCGCGCTCGTTAAACAGATCCATCATGTGCATCGATGTGGGAACAAACGCGAAGCCAATATTTTCCTCTGGGTTCCATTGAAAGATGGAACCACCTAAGCCCATCCAACCATAAAAGCCTTCTCGGCCTTTATTTAATGAACGATCTCGAGTGTTATTCTTAGATCCATTCATAGTAAATAGATTTAAGCCACCTTGGGTAAAGTGAGTAGTCACGGTTCCCCCCAAGGACTTTGGATCAGCATGAGCATGAAGCGATTGCCAAGCAGATTCACTGAAATACTCTTTACCGCCCAAATTACCATGACCCGCCATCATAGCCACTACTTTTGCCAGACCACGAGCAGAACAGTTGGCATTAAAAGACGCAGACTCACCTTGAGCAATAATGGCTTGGTTGAAAAAGTTAACCATTTTTTCTCGATCTCTCTTAATGGAAAGATCTTTAAAAGGACCACTTGGCTTTTTGCCTGTTGGGGTTGATGTGGTGGGCGAGAGATTTGCTTTTTTACGCTTTTTATTACTTCTGTGAATCGCTTTGCCTGCTTGTAAAAATATGGGTCCAAATATCGCTGCCATTTCAGTGGCACTGTGTGTGACCTTTCGCCCCATTAATTTAGGTTTGAAACTCTCTCTCACATAGAAACCAAAATTTAAACCTTTCACGGGAGCGCGCCGATCAAGATCTTCGGCACTTACACCAATATTGACGTCCGCCCCTAAAGGCTGTGCGATTTCATCTTGTAAATATTCACCCAGGGTTCGCCCCTTAGGGTCGACACGCCTAAACAATTCATTAACAACCCAACCGCGAGTCAAAGCATGATAGTTACGCCGTTTGCGAGGGTCGCTGGGGATTTTCGCATTAACCCCTTCAATCACACTGCCCACACTATTTTGTTTAATGTTTTCTTTGAGAAGCTGTTCTGGATCAAACGTATATTTAAAGTTTTCTAATCCTGCTTCGTGGCGCATTAGGTCAGCAACAGTAATGTCACCTTTGCCTTTGGCAGCGAACTCGGGCCAGTGATCTGCAATTTTGTCGTGATATTGAAGCAATCCTTGGTCGACCAAGGAAGCAATGGCGAGGGTTTCTAAGGATTTACCACTACTAAAGACATTAACCAAAGAATCAGCTGTGAAATCATTGTCGTTAGATTTAGATGCCCATAAATCAACGACCTTTTCACCTTGATAATAAACACAGAGTTGAGCTTTTTCTTCCGCCTTGGTGTTCATTTCCGAACGGAACAGGGCTTTCATTGATTCAAAACCTGGTGCGACACTACCATGAATATTTATCTTTTTTGTCATCGCCGGACTCGCTATTGTTTTTAGCAGTTAAATTTAGCTCTTGTTATAAATTTTTCCAGCTATACATTTACCCTCTAATGTATACCCTTGCTTTCATTGCGATCCTTTGCGAACACCCTACTGGAGCATATTAACGGCAAGTGCGTCAACTTTATGTATGACCAACTTGATGACAATATTCACGCACACCACAACACCAAAAAATATAAACAACTTCAGCAGGTTACAGTGGCACTCAACAGGGTTTGATAGATACTATAAAAACTACAACAGAAAGCTAATGTCGACGAATGACAGAATCTTTGGTTAAGACGACAAATTAACGTTTGATTCGATCTGAATTTGGATTCAAGACAACTCTGGAGCAAAGTAATCGGAAATCGACATAAACCAAGCTTGCTTAAAGCCGCTATCATTTTCCGCTAACCAGTTGATGCGTTTTCCTAACATCCAAAGCAATAATTGAAAGGTCATCGAAGCGCTCCTAGAGAATCAATGCAACGGTTGGTGCGGTGATAACGTTCCAATCAATGATGATTTTACGCTGAGCTATTTTAAATTCGCCTTCTATTTTTTCGATAATATCTTCGCGGCGATAATTATAAGTGTAATTATCTTTAGCATGCCGGCTATAACTCATCACGGTACTGCTATAAACCGTAAAACGCTTTCTGTTCACTTGATAAGGCTCGATATTACTCACACAGCGGCAAGTTCGAGCTAGCGGGTTATCAGACCATGCGATGGGACTAGTGGGACGATTGCAACGAATACTCAAAGTTAACATATCGTCGTAACGTAAAGGTGGCTCCAATCCTTGCGCCAATTCATTTTCCACGGACAATGCTGATTCAGCATTTTTATTAGAAGCATCACTCTTCGATGCCTGGTGCTAGCAATTCCATGTAATCCATGGTTCCCCCTTGCTGTGAAACAAGATAGGCGTGATACAAACTAGTAGTGTTAAAAGTTAGCCCGATACCACTCCACTGCTTCTTGTATTGATTTTTCTATTGGTTGAGGTTGCCAACCTAATTCTTCAATGGCTTTTTGATTACTAACGGCAGGTAACTTTTGAGAACAATCAAAAGACGCCTTATTCATTTTATTTTCAATACCAAACGGCTTTGTAAAGAATTCAGAAATCGCGCCCATAACAGACAGCGCTCCGTCAGACATCTTTATTCGCGGCGGTCTGCGCCCGGCGGCTTTTGCAGCTAAGGCAAATAACTCCTGAAACTTTAAATACTCGCCACCCAAAATATAACGCTCACCGATTTGTCCACGCTCGGCTATTAACACCATACCTTCGGCGGCATCTTTAATACCGATACTGGGGCCACCCCCTTCCCAATAGAAAGGCATCAAGCCTCTAGTAACATCGTATAAAAGCTTTCCGTGGGGTGTGGGTTGTATATCTTCGGCACCGTAGGTATTGCCAACATTACCGGCCACTGCTGGTAAGCCTTTTTCTTTGCAATATTGTATCAATCGCTTTTCAGCTTCAGCACGACAAGTTAAATATGCAGGCGGTTCGCCGTGTTCCCAGTGAAAATAATCACTTTCAGTAGAAAGACCACTTTTGTTTTTACCGATAATTCCATAGGTGCTAGTAAAGACGAACTTTTCAACGGAGGCGCTCAACGCAGCCTCCATAGACGCCACCAATCCATCGATATTGACTCGATATAGAGGCCCTGGATCACGCAACCAAGCACGTGCATCAACAATACTATGAAAAACCGTATCACAACCTTCCATAGCCGCTTCTAGTTCATGCTGATCTAACGGATCGCCCACACGTTTCTCAATATCTAAGTGTTCAATGCTTTTTATATTGCTAGAGGCACGCACAAAAACTCTTACCGCGTAACCTTTGGCGACAAGCGCCTTAACAATATGACTACCCAAAAATCCGCTTGCGCCTAACACCAGAGCTTTCTTCATGGCCGATTCACCAGAGCAGGCAGCAGCATATCTTTTAGGAGTTTTCGGCACGCTGTTTCCGACACAGTGTATTCACTCGGCATCATTTTAATTGACACCAATACACGTAATATCCAATCGATAATTTGTTTGCCGTCTACATCATTGCGAAGCCCCCTTTCTAGCTCAGTAGGGGACACAATGTACTTTAAGACTTTGACACCAATTTCTTGTACACGATTGGTCGAGAGTAAAATACGCCCAGCGAGAGCGGCAGAATCATCAGAAAACAAACGCATTAAAATTGAATTGCGCTCCATTTCATCTAACGCAGCAATCACTCCTTCCACTACATAGTCTTCAATATTCGAAAATCGACGGATGCGTTGATAAATAGATAGGGACATAAGAATAGATTCCCGCTCAACGACGCCTATGATCAGATCATCCCGCTCTCGAAAATAACGATACAAAGTGGAACGGGCCATGCCTGCCGCACTGGCCACATCAGCCATGGTGACTTTGTTAAAGCCTTTCTCACCAAAGCACTCTACCGCTGCATCGAGAGCTCTGGCCTCTACTGAGCCTGGCTGGGGCAGTATTTGCGCTAGCAGTTCTGTTTCGCTCATTTGAAGCTCGCCCATGATCGGACATATTCCTATTTTTGTCTCATTGGGACATATTATAAATATTGTCCGACACAAAAGACAACACCCATTTACTGCCCCCCTCCTTGGGTCACCCCATATTAGTCCCCCAATTTTGGGTCTGCCCGGCTTCTCTTTGGATTCATATGCTTAGCTCTCAACATTCAACAATAAAGGGACCCGATATGAACCGCCTCAATCATCTATTGCTAGCAGGCGCTTTACTCACCTCACAAGGAGTAATGGCCGCCACTAAAACATTAAACGCTGAATTAAATAGCAGCTTCAAACCTGTCAATACAGAAGTCACCACCGCAAGCAGCTCTTATGAATTTACAAAGAAGCTCAAAGCGGAGCCAATTGATCCAGGCATAATCACTAACCCAGGGCTACCTGGCTGGTTCAAGCAACAACACTATGTGGAAGCACGAATTAATAATGATGCTGAAGCCGTAACAGAAGACATTGTGCCGCTGGTAGCTGATAGCGCTGGACTTGATGATCTGGATTTAGGGGACATTGAAGTATTGAGCGGCACCCTACCCAGCGGCGTGACCATTCTTTTAGCATGTCACAACACCAGCGCTAGATGGGAACTTAATCTAAATGACATTGAAGTCAGCTTACCCGTTGATGCCAACACCATTGCTGCCAGCATAAGAAACAATGGCCGCATTAATACTGACATTGACGAAAATAGCTTTGATTTAGAGTTTCAATTGCAATTCGACTACCCCAAAAACGTTGGTGGGATTTACTGTAGTTGGGGTGGTCACGACATCGATATTCGAGTGAATGTTAACGTTAGCGGCGTGGAAGGTGAATTCGATGTTACCGTAGAAGACGATGGTAGTAGTCGAGTTCAAATTGCTGCTATCGAGAAAATGGAGTTAGAAGTGGATAACGTTAGCTTCGACTCTTCATTTCTAACCACGCTAACGAATGCAGGAATCAGTGTCGCCAATATTTTCGGCGTAGGTTGCTCCAATTTAACTGACTGCGTCAATATGGTCGCCAGCGATATGCTGTCCGATAACGAGCAAGTGGAGGATGCATTAATAGATGCCATCAACCAAGCCTTGGATATATCGCTTACGATAGATGGTGGCACCAATATCGGCGCTGCATCTTTGGATTATTCCGTCTCATTAGAAGAAGTGGAAACAAGCAACAGCCTTAATCGCCTCAATACCAAATGGCTAGTAGATTTTGATTCTGATAACCCCTCCACCGATTGTACAGATAATCTAACCAAGAAATGGTTTTTCCCCAATAACAACCTTTCTACCGATGATGACTTTGATGTGGTATTTCCATTTAAAGTAATTACCGACTTACTCTATACCGTGACACGTCAACTAGAACCCTGCGTAGGATTGATCTGGGACCTAGGATTTATCGAAGGCGACCTAGAAGTTAAACCTGACGGCTCGTTTGATATTGACTCTGTTAGTGGCAATGAACTCATGATTAGTTTGCCTATCACTGCAGAAGCTACCGACTTTGCATTCGCCACAGGTACTATCGGAGCAGTAGCAGAACTCACCGCTGAAATTAGCCCAGCTTGTGGCGCAGGTTTCGAGATCGAAGTGACCAATATTGAACTAGCTGATATTTCGGGTTCGATACTTTGGGATCTGGGATTCTGGTCTGCCGAAATAGATGCCGCTGACTTTCTAGCTGATATGGCAGCAGATGTGGAGGATGACTTAATGGACTCATTTAGTGACCCCATTGTATTGCTCCCCGAAAGCTTTGGCCTCAACAATGTAGATCAGTTTGTCAGCATCGGTCAGATCGATTCCAATAGCTCAGCTATCGTTATTGGATTAAATGTCATGGATACAGATCCAAATTGTAATTAATAAAAACAAATAATTAACCATTTTGAGCCACTCTCATGAAAGCCCTGTGAGAGTGGTTTTTTCATTTTGTTGTCAACCAATCCAATGTGACTGCGTTAAGTGTTAAAGGGGTTAGTATTTTGCTGACCCTCATCCTTAAAACTCGATCAATAAACAATAAAATAGGTAAAGAGTATGATGTACTTTGCACATGCAAGCATAGGAAAGACTCGAAATCGCATTAAAACCAAAGGTTTAGCTAACTTCTCAGTATTAACCTTAATATCAGTGCTGTTGCTAGGTTGTAAATTGGATACCCCAACTATTTGGCAAGATCCACAATTTACCGTGCAAACCACCAGCGATGTTAAATATGGCGAAGGCTTAAGCCACTCAGATTGGAACAGCTCTGATGCGGAATCGATGGACCTCTTATTGGACATGTACCAACCTCGGGATATCAGCACTAAGCGACCAGCAGTTGTATTTATACATGGTGGTGGCTTTATCGGCGGTGATAAAACAACAGGTACCGCCATAAGATTTATGGACTATTTCGTATCCCGTGGTTTTGTTGGTTTCTCAATTAACTATCGTGTCGCCGGTGACTTTGGCACCCTTCCAAGCGGTTATGCTGCTGTCGTCGATGCTATCCCCGATCTAACCGACAAACAGAGAATGCAAGCAAAGGCAATGTACCCTGCGGGAAGAGATGCTAAAGCCGCGATTCGTTGGATTTACGCAAATGCAGAAACTCTTAATATTAATCCAGATCATATCGCTGTAATTGGGGGCTCGGCTGGCTCCTTTATCACCATGGCACTGGGCAACACCAACCCCGAGGATTACAAAGATGAATTAACCGAGGCCGAGGATCCTACCCTCGCTACCACCAACCTTGAAAGCGATTCGTCGGTGCACACTTTAATTGATCACTGGGGTGGCCCAGCAATGGTCGACCTGCCAGAAATGTTCGACGATATCAGTCGTTGGAATGAAAATAATGTGCCAGTCAGCATCGTTCATGGTACAGAAGATCCGACTGTCGCTTTTGAAGAAGGTTTAGCGATTGTTGATCATTATAAAGAAACGGGTGTTCGCTATGAGTTTTATCCTCTAGAAGGCATAGGGCATGGCGCATGGAACGTTGAAATCGATGGCCAATCGCTTTACGAACTTGCCTTCGATTTTGTCGTCGATGTTCAAGACCTAACATTTTCTGAACAAGCTCCCGAATAAAAATTCACGATATCATCTTTGAAGCAAGTGACTGGTATTGAAACCATAATCTGGCCGCTATGGCCAGTTTATGGTTACATAGGTAAGAGAAGTTGTCTGGATTGAGCCTATTGCGGAAGTTTATAGCATTCAGACGCTAAGCCTCAAAGCAGACACGGAGACCGAACTGCTGTTTTTAACGGACCGAATCGGCCGTTCAATTTCTATTTATGCATTTATTCTGCCGCCTCTAATAACCATTCTGTTAAAGCTGATTTTGGATTAAGCCTCAATGCTCTTTGTGTATTTGTATGATCGGGAGGCATCACTTCTATATTAACATACACGTTATCTCTCTTAACTCCAGTACCAAAAAGACCATCCGAATCTATTCGTTCTAGAGCCCGCTCCATAGCATTTATACGATATGAATATTCACTTTCAAAGTCACTATCACTCAAGGAATGAATATCAGGCCTGCTTTTGAAAAGTTCGTCAACAACGCTGAAACAATCATCTGCGTAACCGCAGAGTGGTGAATCCACACAAGACCACTTTAATTCATCAGCATCCTCTTCGGACTCTGACTCTTGAGCCAATAGCTCTACGGACCAAGCGCTCATATAAGGACGTAGAGCATCACCAGATGTTACTAGAGTGATGTAATAGAAATTGTGTCCCTCATATTCCGAATACATTCTTTCTAAAGCACTCTTTAACGCTCTATATATTTCAGCTTCCAATTCATGAGAATCCATTTTCATTGCTCTCTACTGTATTACTGCTGTTTTGAACGGACCGAATCGACCGTTCAATTTCTAATTAGGCCTTCTCAATTTTCTTTAACCTACGTTGCTCGAGCTCTTGGATCTCATAAGATAGCAAGTCATAAAAATCACCATCGTAGGGTTCAAATTCATCTAATTCATGAGACCACTGCACAATGCTTCCATTCTGATCAAAGCAATATACATCAGAATCACCCATGACTTTTAAGATAGGTACAACGTTGTGTCCCATCTCATTAAACTCAGATGTTACAATTTCTATATTCATCCAATCTGGAGCTTCGTCGCTATATGCATAAGTGGTAATTCCATACAAGAAAGACCAAAACGGACCAACATCACCTGCTTTAGCTCTCGGCCATATTTCTTCCTTAACTTCAAGATAGAGACCACCAAAGTAATTGGATGAGTGGGCTATATACTCCTTTGAGAACTTAACACCTTGTCTTTTGGCAAATGCTTTGATGTCTTTTTCAGTAGGAGCAGATTCACCAGCGGCGACAATATAGTAATCATCGCACCAAATGTTATCCAATAATTCCTTGGTCCTATCTTTAGTCTTAAAAATCATACTCAATCCTTTGCTGGCCTTGCTGCTGTTTTGAACGGGCCGTATCGACCGTTCAATTTCTATTTATATTTTGGCTCTATTGTTAACGCTATATTTCCTCTTCACGCCAACGCCCTTGACCTGAGTCGCTGGAAAAAGCACTTATTTTCCATATAGCACCAACCTTCTTTACAATAAACTTGTGGCTTTTGAGCCTTTTCTCTAAATTCGGTTTTGTATAAACTTCGACTGTATCTCTACCCAATTGATTCGTATAGTCGATTACGGGGTGAACCTTAGAAGCTCCGCCAATGTAGTAATGACCAGCATCACTTCGAGAATACTGCCGATTCTTTGAAACGCAGTATTTTTTGCGAATTGCATCCAAAACATTTCTAGCACCAACTTCTGTTAATTTCTCGGGTGCCGCCTTATTGTCCTTTATCCAAGAATGACAGTGTTTCGACCACCTCGTGAATACCTTTATATATTCCAATACAGTATCTTCCGGAGTTCGGTCTCGATCCTCGATGCTGGAAATTAAATATTCTTTTGCTTCAAACATTGCTCACATACCGGAGAAATATAACTGCTGTTTTGAACGGACCGACTCGTCCGTTCAATTTCTATTTACATGTCACTGCAACGGCCATGCTTCGTTAGCCGATTCTATAACTTGGAGACCTGATTCCACTGCTTCCAGTAAAGATTCCGGTAATTGAGTAGAAATATCTGTTCTTGCTTGCAGATACTCCAGATCTGGACCGAAGAAACAGGTGTTTTTAATGGACAGAAGATCGAAGATGATTTCAGGTAACTTTTCATGCGTAGTGGGCCTGTCGAATGTTACACCTGAAATGGAATCTTTAGAGTTTCCAGACAAGGACGCAAAATCACAAATCTCTCCAACGCTTGATATAAACTCTAATCCAAAATTGCCTTCGGAAATAGATCCATATTGTTTGAGCACCGACTCAATTTCCTCGAATGGAATGATCCCTGAATCCCCATTTTCAAACTTTTGTACGAATACTTGGTATCCCAACTCAACCTTCCTTAGACATGTAACACCTCAATGAGCCGCGCCGCCAGGCGTCGGCTTGATTGATTTGTTAT
>JAKSAW010000005.1 GCA_022361455.1 Pseudomonadales bacterium
CTAGATGACGGCTCTTTCTGTGGTCGAATACAGTGGCGTCATGGCGGTTGCACCTTTAGCACTATGAAAGATTTAGTGAAGGATGGAGAGTTGATTCACTTAGCGTTCTCTGTGCTAGGTAACAATATGCGCCTCTATAAAAACGGCGTATTAATCGGAGCCGGCTCCGGCAACTGTTGTCATCGATTTGTTGGTAGCATCTGGCTTGGTGGTAATGGCTTTGGTCGTAGCAGTTATTTCGGTGAGTTGGACGAGGTGCAATATCATGACCGCGCCTTAACAGATGAAGAAATCTCAACTCTCTATAGTGAATTAATTATTGCCGATCCTAATCCTGAGTTAGAGGCGGAGCTGGCAAGTGCCTATGAAGAAATTAGTAACTTACAACAGCAAATTACTGAACTAAGTGATACCAATACTAATTTAGAAATCGAAATAGCCGTTCTAGAAGAACAGGAAACGATTACTGCGAGTCAGATATTTTCTTTAGAAACTCAAATCGATGATCTAGAAAACCAAGTCGACCAACTGGAAAATCAGGTAAACGAGCTTGAAGTTAAAGTTGCATCGCTTGATGAGTATATCGCGATTTTGCAAGAGCAGATCAATGAGTTAAAGCAGCTGGTTAGTGGGTTAGAATCGCAGGTCACTCAATTAGAAAGCCGCGTTAGTGAATTACAAGTAGAATTGAATGCCTTGAAGCAGCTGCTGTCGCTTTCGCTAGAACGTATTGAAGCCGATTTTCGTGAAACCTTTAATGATCCGGACTTTGAAATTCCTGGTGACACGCCTGAAGAGGAAATTGAAAACCTAGTCACAGCCATTATCGGGCTGAGTAAGAAGGAAAAGATCGGTTTATACGAAGGTTTAGGCGGGGTTTATTATCAATACCAAGCCTATAAAAATTGCTCCCATGAGAAATACTACTCTAAGTACAAAAATTACGATAAGTACAACAAATACAAGAAGTATAAAAAACACCATGGCTATTGGTCGTATAAAAACTATGGCAAATTTGTGAGCTATGGTAAATCAAAACACTATAAGTATTCTAAGTGGGCTTGGGGCTATTGATGCGCTGACTAATAACTTTTGGAAACCATTAGGGCTACCCCATTTGGTAGATAGTGTGCTATTAGTCGGTAGCTTATACTCTATTGCAAAGTATCTCTAACACTATAACTACAACCTAGGGGTTGCTCCAATGACAAGGAAGTTGTTCTACTTTGCCATACTGCTAGCTGGTTTTTCTCTTTCCGGCTGTAAAGATGTTGAAACAGACGTTACCGTCACATATGAAGGTGAGGGTCGGGTTGTTGAAGGCGCTAGCATCGACTGCCCAGATACATGCGAAGCCACTTACAGTCATTCACCTCTTGTGACTGAATCAATTACGTTTAAAGCGGAACCTTCCCAGGGATTTGAAATCTTTGGTTGGGATGGTTGTGGTCTAGGTGATTCCTGTGTGCGCCAGCTTACATCGGTATGTACTCTCTACAGTCCAACCGGGGTCTGTGAAGCATATGACGGTGTGGACTTTGATTTGCATGCGATTTTTGTTCCTGAAGGCAGCATAGTTGATTACGCGGCCGATGCAGCTAATAAGTGTTTTATTAATACCGATGGTGAATTTAGATGCTGGCCCGAAACCTTCGCGACTGATATGCCTGAAGTGCTAAACCCAGCCAAAGTCTACCTAAGTGGTGGTGTTGGTTGTGTTACTGATGATTCCGGTTTGCAATGCTGGGGTAATCGATATATTGCCGATACGCCATTTTTTGAAGAGCCAGAAATGTTGGTGATGAATGATGTTCTTGGGTGCGGCCTCGATCAAGGAAAACCCTTGTGTTGGGGATCATCGGGAGAACATATACTTGATGGCCCGATATTAACTGGTGTCACAGGTTTAAATGTTTATAACCCGTACTCGGGTGTATGCGCCGATTCAGATCAAGGTCGTGTTTGTTGGGGGCGTATTGATTCCGGTTTGCGTCAGCCAAGTTCATTCGATGCAGAGTTATATGCTTTAGCTGATGAAAGTACTTGTGCTTATTCAGAACAAGCAGGCTTAGCTTGTTGGGGCAATATTGCCGGCGCAGAAGTTGTTTCACCACAATTGGAAAACCCTCAGCAGTTAGGTGTTGGCTGGAATCATATCTGCGCTCAAGATAATCAAGGATTGCGTTGCTGGAAGGATGGAGCGCTAATAGACTTACCGGATCCTTTTAATGATTCGATTAGCTTTCAGCAGAGTGGCACTTACATTTGCGGGCAAGATAATGCCGGTATTGATTGTTGGCACTTAGGTAGTGATGACGCTGTCGAAAGAGTAGTGGGTGATTTTGATTTGTTAGCCATTAGTCAACGGGGTGGCTGTCTTATCTTAGGGCAAAACCTGCATTGCTGGGGCGACGCAAATTTCTGGCCAGCGTCAAATTCTGAAAACTACACCACAACAATTACTCAGCCTAAGGCATTAGCGGTGAACAATAACGGTTTTTGTATCGCTGGATTAGATGGTGTTGATTGCCAATACCACAACCAGCTGAATCATGTTGTAGAGCCGCCAGAAGATTTAACAAATACTACCGAAATTGTGATGGGGCCCGATGCTACTTGTGCAGTTATTAGGAATCAGCTTCGGTGTTGGGGAAGTAGGGCGATGAGTCTGACTAGCTTTCCTGAAATGACCAATGTTCGTAATGTTAAAATAGGTTATAGCCACGCATGTGCTGACAGCGATCAGGGCGTTCAGTGTTGGGGCTGGATAAGGCCACTTGAGGAGTGAGCGTGCCTTGATTTGTTGGCAAGCGGTTTAATATGATTTTGCCTTTATCGCATCACACCTATCTGCGTTATCAGTCATTCCTAAGCCTATCTTCTAGTTGTTGATAGGCTTATAGGGAATCTCTCTTTGACTCTTCTTATAGTTAACTAATCGCGGCTAGACTCTATGAAGTGTCATTATGAGCTTAT
Organism: Pseudomonadales bacterium; assembly: GCA_022361455.1. GTDB lineage: Bacteria > Pseudomonadota > Gammaproteobacteria > Pseudomonadales > Ketobacteraceae. The sequence goes on from JAKSAW010000005.1 coordinate 2,977, forward strand.
CGCTTATTGATAATCGAAATCCCCCAAGGTTATCCTCAATTCATTCAACTCTGATATCATTCCTAGTCACTTCTGGTGCTCTCAAGGGGATTTGATTCGCAAGTTTTATCGCATGCTTGCCACATTTTTGTTTAGAGCATAACCAAAATGGGGGAGATTAGGCGCCTAGCTTTAGTGATAAGGTGCTTCGTTTGCTGGTTATATTGCCGTAGGGGGAAAATAATATGAATAACCTTTGTACAAAGCTATTAGCACTTGGACTGCTGTTTTTTTCGCCGCTTGTAAGCGCGTTAGTCGAACCACCACCGTTACCGCCATTAGATGCTTATAAAGTTATTCAGGTTGCCGGCGTCGATCTTCCTCAAGTCGTGGGCATGGAGATATCAGATATATCAGTGGCAGCCATCATTGATGATGAGCTAGAGCCGGTGCCTTTCCAAGTAGATGAATATAACGAAGGAGGTGCCCTGTATTTTGAAAGTTGGGATGTACCTATTGATGGCACGAAAGACATCTTCGACGAAGCAGACAAAGTCCTTTTCTTATTTAAAGATGCAGGCCCAAGAAAACAAAAGGGTCAATTTGTGGATGGCAGTGTCATCGCCGAAATCGAATTAAAAGGTAAGGATGGTATTTACCGCTACGCCTACATAATCAAAGGTTCCAAATTACGATCGGAAGAACAATACGTTCGCTATAGCTCAGAACTCGCCCATGTAGAAACCGATTTTTACAGCCTAACCTACGATAAAGAAAACCATCTTAAGTGGTTAGATTTTACTGCAAGAGATTACCTAGGCGAGCCACCATTGGATTCCATGAAGATCCGATTAGACACGGGCTTTGTCACCAGCGTTGCACAAGTGTCTTTGGATAATGACCAATTTGTAGCACAGCCTTTAGGCGAAATGGTCGGCCCCATCCGTTCCGCAAGTCAGCAAGAAGTTACCCTCTGGTTTGTGGGATTACCACTGCTAACAATTAGCCTACAAATGCATCACTACCCACAGAACATTCTTTATGATGTGCGCGTGATGGTGCCATCCGGGCGACGAAAGTTAATGTCGAATCCAAGCCTATCCATGTCTGTGGAAGGTAACAAATTGCTAGGTGCATTAATGCGTACTGAACTAGGCCCGGTAGAAGGTGGTATTGTGGATGGCATGATCGATGAAAACGAACAAGCTATGATCGAATCCGGTGTTGATAACGAACGTAATTGGGTTTGGGTTACCACGCAACGCAACTTAGACCTGGCCGCATTTTTTAATTACCTAGGTGATGAGAATAACGAACCTATTGCTTTGCATTTAATGGATAGCATGGACGATCTGGATCCACCGGAGCGATTCCCAGGGCAGTTGCCGAATATGGGTTATAAGATTTTAAATTTTCCTGACGATGGATTTTTTGGTTTTGTGGTGAGCATTTTTATTAATAAAGGTTACAAGGGCGATCCGACTGTATTTATGCCGGAAATTCGCACGCCGCCTGAGATTAAGGTTAATGCGCCGATTTAGGGCTGAGTAGAATCAATATCGGGCGCATAATACAATGCTTGTCGCTTTGATTAAATAAGGCGGCGTTTTTTTGTACGTCGTTGAAAAATTGAGTGTTATCTGCGATCGGTTTTGAGCCGCATTATTTTGTCGCCTTATTTTTTGTTTTAACCTGTGATTCTTTAAGTTGTTGAAATATTAATATAATTTAGGGACTGGGTTGTATATTTTTTAATAATTAAGGCGGTATTTTCAAGCAATGTCGCATAATAAAACTGTTAGCTCTCGAGAATTAAAGGAGATCGAATTGAAAGCAATATATTTAGACAACTATAGAGGGTTTAGCTCAGAGTTGATTCCTTTGCGGTCAGTGAACTTCTTAGTTGGAGAAAACAGCACAGGAAAGACCTCGTTTCTTTCCTCTTTAAAAGTTTTGGGTTCTCATCGTTTTTGGTTTAGACCGTCTTTCGATGATCCTGATTTGCACTTTTCCTCTTTTTCTGAAATTGTGAGTCGTAAATCAGAAAGCAAACGATACTTTACTATCGGTTTTTTTGATGATTCAAAAAAATCAGATAACGATAGCCTTCCAGTCTTTAGGATAGTTACTTTTAAGAATGAAGAAGGTTTACCTGTAGTACACAAATATAGTTTCTTAAGCCCTCTTGGGCTTGTAACTACAATCATCTCAGATAGCTCCCTTAGGTACAAAATTATCGAATGTGATGATTATTCAGTAGATAAAATACTTGAAATGAGTGTCGGTGAGCATTCAGAAAGCAGGCCAAAGGGTTTTAAAAAGTTTTCTAAAGAAGGGTTTCCAAGGCAGCTATTCTTTGCAAATGCGTACCAGTTTATTGTTGCCGATTTGGCAGGAAAAGATTTGCTTAAAGATAAGCGTAAAATTACTTTTGAAATTGAAATAGATGCGCCTGAATGTAGGTGGATTGCTCCTATTAGAGCCAAGCCTGAAAGAATTTATGTAAGCCAAGCTTCTGACTACTCGGCTGAAGGAAGCCATATCCCTAATTTATTAAACAAGATGTTGGGGAAAACCGGGAAGGGAAGTGACAACAAAGCAATAAAATCAATCAAAGAATTTGGTATAAACAGCGGGCTATTCGATTCTGTAGGTGTAAAACGTTTTGGCAAAGAGGCCTCATCTCCATTTGAGGTTAACGTTAATTTGGGCGGTAGTGATCTTCTTGTTTCTAATGTTGGATATGGGGTATCTCAGGTTCTACCAATAATTCTTGAGGCAAGGAGAAAATCAGGTGCTGAATATATAGCTATTCAACAACCAGAGGTTCATCTTCATCCTCGGGCTCAAGCCGCTTTAGGGGAATTTATCTACCAGTCAAAAGACATTACAAAGAACAACTTTGTAATTGAAACCCATAGTGATTATTTAATAGATCGCTTCAGACTCTGTACAAATAGAGGTGAATGTAATGATGCTCAAGTTTTATTCTTTGAAAGAACTGAAACAGGAAATAAGGTTCATAGTATTTCAATTGACAGCAATGGAAGCTATCCAAATGAAC
>JAKSAW010000004.1 GCA_022361455.1 Pseudomonadales bacterium
AGAGCATTTCTCGCTTTTCACAGATGACGACGGCTTGTGCACATCGGATGGGTTTAGCCCAGATCCCATGACAGGGAGGCGAGTGTCTACTCTTCGCGCTGGCCTCGCGCGTGCTAGAGTCGACAGGTTGGCCAGCCGAGTCGCCGCCGTCGAGCGGTTCCGCGAGTATCTGCGCGCAGCGATGCCGACGCAGACTGTCATCGAGCGATCACTCGCCCGATGAGTCGATACATTGGCGGCTAGATCGCCGCGGCAGTATTCTCCTCCACGAGTTCAAGAATGCGTGAGAACGGGGCTTAGTCCCCGACGTTCGAGCACCCGGTGGTCGAGATGCGATCAACCTAAGCTATGCGGGGCTAGTTCTCGGCGTCCTACTTCTTCGCCAACTCGTCCAGATTGTTTCCTTCCTTGTCGTCGGGATTGCTGCGCAGGTACTTCGATCCATCTCGTCGCGTGACAGCGTGCGCGTTCTCGATCTCGCCTCGCTCCGCTTGGCGGATTGCGATCTCCACGCTTGTGAACCGCGTGCTCCCGCGGAATCGAACGCCAGTGATATTCCCGCTCTCGTCGGCCTGCGCGTCTACTATACGTTTCGTAGCCATATTGCTCTCCCTTTGGTGTTCCAGCACTCAGTACTGAGTGCGACCTACCTTGCCATCAGTTTCTAGTAGAGACGGCGCACCCACACTGGGCGTTGCTGACTCCCTTGTTTCGCTCGGATGGCAGGCAGTGGCAGCGAGCTTCCGGCTGACCCAAACCCGCCACGAACGTCCGCCCAACGGGTAGTCCAGTTGCAGCTCTCCTCTCGTCAGACCGTCCGGCTGTCGTGACGGACTCGCTCGCATTCTAGTCGAGCTGCCGTCGAAACATAGTAAGGACCGCTTGGGCCTGACTCTGAAGATCCTCGAGATCACCACGCGTCAGGAGCCGTGGGCGAGGAAAGGCCAAGACCATGGCGTCGCCTTGCTGTCCCATCTGGAAGGAGCCCCCGCCCGGGCGTCCTCTGACGAGCTTGCGATGCCCGATTCCGCTGAGACCTGCGTTGTAGACAAGCCGCTCGTATCGTCGCCACTTGTCGCGTTCGTCGTAGAACGCTCTTGCGAATGCGAGTGCACGCTCGACAACATCGGAGAT
>JAKSAW010000003.1 GCA_022361455.1 Pseudomonadales bacterium
ATGGATTTTCTTTAAAAGCTTATTTTTATGATGAGATTTTATTGGCAAGTGTTTTTCCAACGAGATGTAAAGCTCTTTTCCTTCTTTGAAACCATAATACATCACAAAGAAGAGCACAAATATTCCCAGTATTTTTTCAGGCAAGGATCCTATAAGTTCTGAAGCACTGTTTACAATGAAGTTTCCGAATTTTTTGAGAAATTCTATGGTGAAACTGTCCACAGCCTCTTCTCTTATCCCGAATCCTTCGAAGAAACCGGTCATGTCTTCCGAAGAAACCTTTTGAACTAAGTCCATGGTGTTGGTTGCTTCTACAATTAAGGTTTGGATAATCAAAATACTTGGAATAATTAAGATTAGCAAGATTATCAATATCATCAGCGCTGAGGCAAGTTCTTTTCTTTTGATTTTAGAATTAATTTTCTTGTATACAGGATATGTGATATATGTAAGTATGATTCCTATTGTCATGTATGTTAAGAAAGGTTTTAACATTATGAAAGTGAAGTACAGCAGTATTAAGATAATCCCTATGAAGAAATATCTTGTTAGCCTGTCTTTTTCCATTAGGTTGCTAGATATCGTCGGAGTATATAAACTTTACGAGGGCAAATTTTATAAATGGCTCGAATCTTTCTTTGAGACAAGCCTCCTTAGCTCAGTGGCTAGAGCAGCTGCCTTGTAAGCAGCAGGTCCGGGGTTCGAATCCCTGAGGGGGCTTTTATTCTGATTGGGTTAAAGCCGTGGAACTAAAATCATGAATTAGTTCGACCTGCTTTATAACTTTCTTTCCCTGTAGAAAAAGAAAATGAGAGATATATACGGACGGAAGGAAAGCTATGAAAAAGAATTGGTCAAGGTAGAAGAAGCACCAATTACTCCTAAGAATAAGGAGTTGATTAAGAAGTGGAATAATGAAAGGCTTGCGAGAAACTTGAAGCATTCAACTGTTTACAAGAGAAGTGCGCAGTTGCGAAAGATCGCTGAAATTCTTGGGAAGGATTTTACTGATTGTACTAGGGATGATATTCTTAGGATGATGTCGGTTATTAACACGCAAAAGCTGAAAGTGTTTGCACCTAGTCGACTTTGGGATG
>JAKSAW010000638.1 GCA_022361455.1 Pseudomonadales bacterium
CCCGCAAAAGCTTCCGATGCCTGTACTCTTCTAGAGAAAACGCACCCTCATCGGCGCGCAAAATGATCGAGCCACCCTGACCGCCGTTGCCGCCGGTCGGCCCCCCTTTGGGAATGTACTTCTCACGCCGCCAGGCAACGACGCCGTTTCCAAGCCTGTTAATTTTGCAGCCAAAGCGGCGTTCGCCATGAAGGCAATGGCAATAGAGAACAACCACCCTACTCGCTTTAACGTATTAGGCAGTTTCTTTGCAACGGACCTCATCATAATCAACCTCTTCCCGCTTTTCGCTTATTCTTTTTCATTGAGGACAATGGTTCGGGGACGTTCAATCCAACCTTCCTGCCCATCCGAAACTATTTCAATGACATCTATTTTAATTGGCTCAATCGCTAAAATCTTACCATGGTTGCGACCCATAAAGTTGCCTGTTTTAACTCTATGCAAACCACCCTCAGGATCCTTGACCAGGGCGAATAGTGCACCTTCAGGCCTTGCCAGGGTGCCTACCATCTGCAGAGAGTCGATACCAAACTCTTCAAGCGATTCTTTTGCGCGATTGAAGTCCGGCTTAACATTGGTTCTTCTGGACTCAATAGCTAACGCCTCTACCACAACTGGCGGCGAAAATGGGCTGCGCATTGCCGCTGCCGAATACGAAAAGGTTTTATAAGCCTTAAATTCAGGTGGCGGCTCGATACGCCCTTTGGGTCGTTTCTTTATTTCTTCCATCTGTGCCCGCAGATCAGCAAACTCACCGTCGCTAGCGCAGCCAGAGACAAGCACTATACCCAAAATTGTCAGAATTGCAGTTAACAGCTTCATAAACTTACTCTTGATCATTGTATCGATAGGTTTTTGCTGTTATCGACATAGTCAGGTCATTCATTGATTGACCTGTCTTAATTTCAAAGTCATGCAGCGTCACAATTCGAGGCAAAGCAGACACACCGCTCACAAAAGCACCAAGTGCATGGTAACCGCCACGAACTTCAATCGAAATAGGCAGTTCTATATAGAACTCTCGGGCCGACTCACTACCCAGTTGGATGGATTTGAACTCTAGCCCTGCAGACAAGCCAGTATGAGATATATCTTCTAATAGACCGGGAACCTCAGTATCGCTCGGTAGCTGCCTCAAAAGCGCTCCAAACGTAGACTCCATTTCTTCCATTTGCTTCTTGTAACGCTCCAAGTTGGCAGCCTGAAATGCTTTCTTTTCATAGTCTTGCATCAGCCCACTTTCTTTACCCTGCTCATCGCCTAATCGAACTAATGACTCAGAAAGCATAAAGTTGTAAACCAAGAAACCGCAAACAATGGCAGCAACAGCCCAGATAAAAGCTTTGACAGGAACTGGCCATGAGCCAATGTTTTCTGGATCTAAATTATTGAGAGAATCTACGAACTCGCGAGCATCCATTAACCTTCTCCCTCTGGTTTAGTACCTTCCGGATTACCTTGCTTAACAGTCAATGAAAAACGGCTCCAAATCTCATCACCCCTAGCCTCAGCCTTTACATTAGAAAGACTAGGATCTTTAAACATGGGTGAAGCGTTAAGGTTGCGCATCAAGTTAGATACCCTGTTGTTAGCTTCAGCTAATCCATCAACGGTAAAACTGTCACCACTAGACTTAACATAGCTGTAGAAAACGCCATCCGGTATTGTGCGAGCCATTTGATCGAAGACATGGACAATGACCGGACGGTTACCTTGGAGGTCCTGAATTACATTCATACGCTCAACAAGCCGTTCACGTTTTTTCTTAAGCTCTTCGATCTCTTTGATTTGGGCATCCAGCTTCTTAGTTTCTCCGGTAATAAAGTTGTTACGCTGCTGCTGATTTTCTATTTGGCCTTGGACATTCATATCCACCAAATACACACAGCCCGCACCAATCAGCGCCATACCGAAAAGAATCACGAAAAATTGTCTTTTTAGCTCTTGGCGTCGTTCTTCGCGCCAGGGGAGCAGGTTAATTCTAGTCATTAGTCGAAACTCCTCAGCGCCAGGCCACACGCAATCATCAGTGAGGGCGCATCATTGCTGAGAACAGAAGCGTTTACTTTAGAAGAAATAGCCATATCCACGAACGGATTTGCGATAGATGCACTAGTGCCAACTTTATCTTGCACCAGTTCAGCTAAGCCAGGGATAGAAGCTGTACCACCTGCTAATAGGATGTGGTCCACATCATTATACTGGCTGGAAGAGAAGAAAAACTGTAACGAGCGCGTAACCTGTTGAACAACGGCCTCTTTAAACGGCTCAAGTACCTCGGTTTCGTAATCGTCGGGTAAGCCGCCTTGTTTCTTGGCTAAACCAGCTTCTTCAAAAGACAAGCCATACCGACGCTGAATCTCTTCGGTTAGCTGGCGCCCACCGAATAACTGCTCACGGGTATAGATAGTTCGCCCATCGTGCAACACACTTAAAGTTGTCATGGTAGAGCCGATATCAACGATCGCAACCGTTTGATCCTCACCACCTTCGATTTGATCTGCCACCAAACTGAAAGCTCGCTCCATAGCGTAAGCTTCCACGTCAACCACTTTGGCAGTCAACCCAGCCACATCAAGCACATCAACACGCAATTCCACGTTCTCATTGCGACAGGCCGCTAATAGCACTTCAACGCGCTCTGGAGCCCCATCTACGGCGCCTTGCACCTCAAAGTCCAAGGCAACTTCATCTAACGGGTAAGGAATGTATTGATCGGCTTCGACCTTGATCTGGCTGTCCATTTCATCTTCGGACATACTTGAGTCCATTTCGATGGTCTTGGTAATCACTGAGGAGCCAGCCACGGCTACCGCGACATTCTTGAGACCGGTTTTGGAGCGCGTCACCACTTTACGCACCACCTCTCCCACCGCCTCAACATCGGTAATATTTTTCTCAACGACCGCATTAGGGGGCAGAGGCTCCACGGAATAGGCCTCGACTTTATAACGATTACCAGATCGACTAAGCTCCAACATCTTCACGGACGTGGAACTGATATCAATGCCAAGTTTTGCAGTTGTCGCTTTTTTACTCAGGAAGGGGAACACTATTTGCTTCCTATCACACTCATTTTGGGACGATTACCAATCAGTGTTTTGTGTGCGCTTTCGCGAACTTACAAAAAACTCATTCCTAATTACATTAAATACCACAATACGCAATCCTGCAATTAGATCCGGCAATCAATATCGTCGTATAATTCACACTTACCGATCTTTTTTTCCTCTAAACCAGGTCTAATGACTCAGTCAGCATGAAAAAAGCACACCCCATCTTAAAATTTCTCAGCTGGAGCTTGCTCACCGGCGCATCGGGCGCCCTAATCATTTTTTGCAGCGCTCTCTTATACCTTAGCCCGAAATTGCCGCCTGTCGAAAAAATCCTCGATATCCAGCTACAGATTCCACTGAGAGTTTTTACGTCAGGACATGAATTAATTGCAGAATTCGGCGAGAAAAAACGGACCCCAATCACATTTGATCAAATACCAAACAAATTTACACAGGCAATCCTAGCAGCGGAGGATTCCAGATTCTATTCCCACCATGGTGTTGACCTGAAAGGACTAACCCGTGCGTTTATAGAGCTTGCTACCACTGGCTCAATCCAAACGGGTGGCAGCACCATTACCATGCAAGTGGCTAAGAACTACTTCCTAACCCGTGAGAGAACATTCCTGCGCAAGTTCAACGAAATATTGCTATCCCTGCAAATCGAGCGAGAGCTCGATAAAAATAAGATTCTTGAGCTTTACATCAACAAGATCTATCTCGGCCATCGAGCATATGGCATCGAGGCCGCTGCCAACGTTTACTACGGAAAATCCATAGGTGAACTATCTCTCGCTCAGCTGGCCATGATTGCCGGCTTGCCAAAAGCGCCTTCAAAATTTAACCCTATCACTAACCCAAGCCGTGCGATCGTGCGTCGAGACTGGATTTTGTCTCGCATGAAAGATTTGGAGTACATAACCACAGCCGAGTATGAAGACGCCGTACAGCAACCAATTACCGCTGAACTGCAACGCACCAAATCTGAGATTGAGGCATCCTACTTAGCAGAGATGGTCCGCAAAGAGCTATATAGCCAGCACGGGAAAAGGGCTTACACGGAAGGTTTCAAAGTTTACACAACTATTCAAAAGCCTCTTCAAGCGAGCGCCAACTTAGCGGTTCAAAACGGCCTAATCGCCTATGATCAGCGCCACGGATTCAGAGGGCCGGAGGCTCATATAGAGTTACCACCACCAGAGCCCACACTTGAAACGCTTGAAGAAAAAAGACAAGAAAACGCCCCGGACGAAACCAGCGACAAAACCAAACCCGCCGCACTAACTGAACAAAACAAGTCGCTACTAAACCAGCTAAGAAGCTATCGTACTATTGCCAACCTAATCCCTGGAGTAGTGTTGAGCAGTAAAGAAAAGTCATCCCAAGTGTTATTGAAAACGGCACAATTAATAGAGATCCCACTAGAAAACGCACAATGGGCCCGAACTTATTTCAATGTGAATGAGCGCGGACCTAAACCCAAGTCCATGGAAAAGCTGCTCAAGCGTGGCGATATCATTCGAACTCGGCAGTTAGAAGATGGCAGCTGGGAGCTAGCTCAACTGCCAACCGTACAAAGCGCACTGGTATCTCTTAACCCCAACAACGGCGCTGTTTTATCCTTGGTAGGAGGCTTCGATTTTCAATCGAGCAAGTTTAATCGTGTGCTGCAAGGTGGTCGCCAAGCAGGATCTAGCTTCAAACCTTTCATTTATTCGGCAGCACTGGAAAATGGTTTTACAGCCGCCACTGTTGTCAACGATGCGCCGGTCGTGTTCAAAGACAGGAGTCTAGAAAGCACTTGGCGACCAGAAAACTCTAGCGGCAAATTTTTTGGCCCCACACGTTTACGCCAAGCTTTATATAAATCGAGAAACCTAGTTTCAATTCGCATACTAAGGACAATGGGACCAGGAAAGGCAATTCGATTTGCTGAAAATTTTGGCTTTAACCGCAAAGACCTCCCTAATAACTTATCGCTTGCGCTCGGAAGCGCCGCCATAAAACCTTGGGATCTTGCTATTGGCTATGCCGCTTTTGCGAATGGTGGCTACAAAGTAGAACCCTGGTTTATTTCGCGGATAGAAGATAACGAAGGCGAAGTGCTTTTCGAGGCCACCCCAATCACCGTATGCGAGCAATGCGAAAAGCTTGAGCAAGAGGCCGAGTTAACAATGGCGCCTGAGCCAGTTTCTGCAACCGAAGAGGAGCCTCAATCTTTAGAAAGTTTGCTGGAACAAGCTGACAATTCCGAGACAGAGGCACCGACAGAGGAAACTCAAGAGAAACAACTTCCTGTTGCCCCCCGAATCGTCGACGAACGCAACGTCTATATTGTCACGTCGATGCTACAAGACGTTATCAAACGAGGAACAGGAACTAAAGCACGAACGCTTAACCGCTATGATATCGCTGGCAAAACCGGGACTACAAACGACCAAAAAGATGCTTGGTTTTCAGGATTTAACCGCGATGTAGTCACCACTGTATGGGTTGGTTTCGACAAACCTGAAACCCTAGGTAGAAGAGAATATGGCGGCACCGCTGCACTACCGATTTGGATCGACTACATGCGCACAGCTCTTGATCAAAGCACCGAAGAGCAACGCGCACAGCCCGATGGCATTGTCACCGTTAAAATTGATCCTGAAACCGGCAAGCGAGCAGTAGCCGGCCAAGTAAATTCAATCTTCGAAATTTTCAAAGAAGAGAATGCACCAAAAGCCGAAAAACTTGAAGCCATCACTCACCCTGATGAAGGCGGCGATTCAAGCTTTGAAGAGCTTTTTTAAGCTTAAAGTTTAAGTGCTAAATGCTAGAAAATAAGCACCAACAAAAAAGCCGTAACGATTAAACCCGTTACGGCTTTTTTGTTTAATGCTAAGTCTGAAAAATACTTAAACGATTTGAATATCTTCCAAGCTATTCAAAGGATAATGGGCAGGATAATCACGCTGAGCCACTCCAGAGTCCACTGCAGCTTTAGCAACAGCTCCTGAAACACGACCCAACAAACGAGGATCCATTGGCTTAGGAATAATATATTCAGGACCAAATGACATCTCGGCACCATCGTAGGCAGCCCTTACTTCATCTGGCACAGGTTCTTTCGCTAAATCTCCAATGGCTCGTACAGCAGCGATTTTCATTTCCTCATTAATTCGAGTAGCGCGAACATCCAACGCACCTCTGAAGATAAAAGGAAAACCCAAGACGTTGTTTACTTGGTTTGGATAATCACTACGGCCCGTAGCGACGATCACATCGTCTCTCACTTCGCGAGCTACTTCAGGCAATATCTCGGGATCAGGGTTCGCCAACGCAAACACAATCGGCTTTGGCGCCATAGAACGCAGCATCTCTGGGGTCAACAAGTTTGCACTGGAAACACCAATGAAAACATCAGCGCCATCTAACGCGTCTTCCAACGTCCGCTTATCCGTTTCGTGGGCAAAGGCGGCTTTATATTGGTTAAGATCATCTCGGCCAGCATGAATCACACCATTGCGATCCAACACGAAAATATTTTCGTTCTTAGCACCCATTTCCATGATCAGCTTAAGCGTCGCAACACCAGCCGCACCTGCTCCAATACACGCGATTTTGGTGTCTTCAAGCTTTTTGCCCTGCAACTCTAACGCATTCACTAACCCAGCGGCTGCGATAATAGCAGTGCCGTGCTGATCATCATGAAAAATGGGAATATCACACTGTTCTACTAAAACGCGCTCTATTTCGAAACACTCTGGCGCCTTGATATCCTCCAAGTTAACACCACCGAAGGTGGGAGATATTCTTGCCACAGTATCAATGAATGCCTGCGAGTCTTCAGCGTCTACTTCAATATCAAAAACATCGACGCCAGCGAAGCGTTTAAACAAAACGCCTTTGCCTTCCATTACAGGCTTACTAGCCAGGCTACCAAGGTCACCCAAGCCAAGAATAGCGCTACCATCACTAATAACAGCAACAAGATTGCCTTTGTTTGTGTAGCGATAAGCATTTTCTGGATCTTTTGCGATTTCCCGGACAGGTTCTGCAACACCAGGACTATAGGCTAACGAAAGATCACGTGAGGTTTCCGTTGGTTTAGTGATCTCTACACCAACTTTTCCAGGACGCGGCTTAGCATGATACTCTAGCGCGTCTTGTTTCAAGTCCGACATAATCTCTTCTCTAGATTGTCAGTGATAAAACACGGGGGAACAACAGGCAGACCTGCCACCCCTACAATAAAAATCTGGCACGGTGCTTGTTAATTAAGCGTAGCTTTAGTAGTTACACACGCAAATAACGCGCAAAAGAATAGTTTACCCTTGCCTAGCCGCTCCATGGAAAGCCTTGTGGGCACTGGCGGCTGAGGGCACGTAGGATAACGAAAAGGGGTTACAATCACAACCGCGCGTTACCCCTTAGCTAGACAATGCCCAATGATTCCGATGGCGAATATTCATCTGCCAGCGCTTACGCTTACCTGACTCAACTTGCTGTTGCGATTTCTTTCCCCACTGGGTTCTGTCCATTAACCAGCCAGAGAAATCAATATGCGGCAGCATCAATACACGCTTTTCGTCAACAGCGGTTAATATTCGCTCCAGCACCTCCCCCTCAAGATATGACTGGTCCTTACGTGAAACCCGTAGACTTATATCACCAATAAGATCTATCCAAATAACCTTAGAATTGACATATATTCTTTCAATTTTCCCACGGAAGCGCCCAAAACCACCCTTTAAGTCCCGAGGCATGGTAGTCGTTCGCGTCCGATGATAGGGCAAACCCCAAACACCCAAACTATTCTTGGCGGCCTCCGCAGCACTGAACGCATAACAATTAGAAAAGCCATCGTTTGGTGGAACCGTGACAAGAAAGCCGAGCCCCTTGCTTAACATTTCAGCAGTCAGGTTGCGGCCGTTACCATCAAAGATGTGACCAAGAATGCGCCCATATCGATCTTTCCGTTGCTTGCCTACCAACAGCAAAATCGAACGACGTTGCCAGCGGTCCAAAAAAGCTTTTGCGTCCCCAGCTCCAGGTTCGGCAGATGTACCCTTAAAACCTTTTTGGCGATTGGCCTTTCTTTCTACTTCTGGAGTGTTAATACCAATTAGGCGAACTTTACGCCCATCCGCCAACTCAACGGTATCACCATCATAAACGGTTCTAATCTGCACTTTTTTCGCAGTCGAAAGCTGATCGTTCCCCAGATCACAATCAGCTTGCCCCCCATAGACAGACAAAGCATTAAGCAATAAACACAAACAAAAAAGGCTCCTTAAGGAGCCTTTTTGTGCAAATCTTGTATCTGCGCTAACTAGCTGGTGGTTATTTACCACGGCTACGCATACCACCGAAACGCTTCTTGAACTTGTCGATACGACCACCAGTATCAACAACTTTTTGCTGACCTGTGTAGAAAGGGTGACACGCTGAGCAAACATCCAAATGGATATCTTTAGCAATAGTAGAGCGCGTTTGAATGGTGTTACCACAGCTACAAGTAGCAGTGATTTCTTTGTATTCTGGGTGGATACCTTCTTTCATAACTTTTCCTTCAGTCTGCACCGCAACTCAGTCGGGGGTCATGATTTAATCAGACCAGCATCACGCCAAGCACCGCACAGCTATTAACAATAGATATAGGGGCGCAAATCATACCAGAGACTATTTACTTGGCAAGCAAAACCTGATCTGTGATATAAGGGCTTATTAAAGACCCATCCTAAGCCATTGAGTTTTAGTCAAATTCCAACAGGCAGAGAACTTCATAACCGACCAGCCACCAATGCCAAGCAACCAACCCAATCAACTAATCGAATCCTTGATAGTGCAAGTGGCCGTTCCCACCCCGCTTCGCAAGCTATTCGACTACCTACCACCCAAAGGAGATCAGCTAGAAACCATCAAGCCTGGCATGCGAGTACTGGTTCCTTTTGGCCGTCAGCAGCTAGTGGGCATTGTAACTGGCACAACAAACAGCAGCGATTTCAACCCCAAACAACTTAAGCGCATCAACAAGATTCTCGATTCTGAGCCCGTCTTAGAGGAGGATTTATTCCAGCTCTGCACCTGGGCCAGCCAATACTATCAACACCCCCCTGGAGAGGTGTTTAGCAACACCATCCCCGTGGCACTGAGAAAAGCGGAAACACCGCTATCAGCATTGATTGATATATGGCAAGCAAGCCATAAAGGTTCGCTAATTGATCTTGCAACACTCACCAGGGCACCAAAGCAGCTTGCAGCACTAAAACTGCTCAGAGAACACCCCAATGGCCTCTCCCAAACAGTCATTAACGGCCTTGAGGTGAAATCAACTACCTTACGTGAGCTCGCAAAGAAGGGGCTTGCCGAGTGTCACGAGCACCCTCAAAGTTATGACGAGTGGAATCATCAAACTATCCTCGCCGAAGCAGAGCTGACTCTGAACGAAGAGCAAAGCAGCGCGGTAGACGCCTTCAAAGCACAAAAGGAATTCGACGTCTTCCTTTTAAATGGCGTCACAGGAAGCGGTAAAACAGAAGTGTACCTACAGGCCATCCGCCCGGTACTGGAGAGCGGCAAGCAAGTACTGATTCTGGTGCCCGAAATTGGCTTAACGCCGCAAACACTAAATCGGTTCAAACAGCGTTTTTTAGCCCCCATCGCAGCACTGCATTCAAACTTAACAGATAAAGAGCGCTTGGAAACCTGGCGCCAAGCCAGACATGGCGCAGTCTCCATGGTAATGGGCACTAGATCAGCACTATTCACCCCCATGAAAAACCTTGGGCTAATCATTATCGATGAAGAGCATGATGCTTCGTACAAACAACAAGAAGGCTTTCGTTACTCAGCTCGAGACTTGGCGATATTCAGGGCGAAACAGCACAATATCCCGATTATTCTCGGCAGCGCCACGCCGTCTTTAGAGTCATTGCATAATAGTCAACAGAAGCGCTACCACATGGTGAGGCTGTGGCATCGGGCAGGAAACGCCAAGCCTCCCAAAGTGCGCCTGATCGACTTAAAGCATGCCCCACTGAAAGATGGGCTAACAGATGAACTCACCAAAGCCATCAGCAGCAACCTTAACCAAGGTGAACAGGTACTGCTGTTTTTAAACCGACGCGGCTACTCTCCAGTACTGATGTGCCACGACTGTGGCTGGACAGCCCAATGCAGACGCTGCGATGCCCGAATGACCTACCATCGATCACCCGTGCATTTGCATTGCCATCACTGCGACTACCAGTCTGCCATCCCCAAACATTGCCCGGATTGCAACAGTACTGACATTCGCAGCATCGGCCAGGGAACAGAGCGCTTGGAGGAGGCACTGGAAAATCAGTTCCCCAAGGCCAAAATAATCCGCATCGACCGTGACACCACTAGCCGTAAGCATGCGCTCGACAATCACCTTAAATATGTGCAAAGCGGCAAGCCTTGCCTCCTGGTGGGCACACAGATGCTAGCAAAAGGACACCACTTCCCGAAAGTGACGCTGGTAGCGATTATGGATATTGATGCAGGCCTGTTCGCCAGTGATTTCCGTGCCACAGAGCACACTGCTCAGCTGATTGAGCAGGTGTCTGGCAGAGCCGGAAGATCAGACCAACCAGGCAAAGTGCTGATTCAAACTCATCACCCCGACCACCCTTTATTGGAAACACTGCTATTCAAAGGCTACAACGCCTTCGCTGAAATGACTTTGGTGGAACGAAAGGTGATCGGACTACCGCCCCATGGCTATTTAGCATTGCTTCGGGCTGAAGCTACCAAAGTAGAACTCCCCATGGCATTTCTACAAGCCGTGGTAAATACCTTCTCGCATGGATTACCAGCGGGCATGGAAGCTTGGGGGCCAGTGCCCACATTAATGCAACGCAAAGCAGGCCGTCACCGATTCCAGCTAGTGATAAAGAGCAATTCCCGCCCTTTGCTACAGCAGCAACTTTCTCGATTGGTTGAAATCGCAGAAAACGATCCAAACACCAACAAAGTGAAGTGGCACCTGGATGTAGACCCCCTATATCTTGAATAGCTAGTTAAGGAATAACGCCTAGCATTCGGCCGTGGGAATAGCGATAATGTGCCCCTTCAACTGGCCATGAGCCAATTCATAGCAAACCAACCTGTAAGACCTAAACCCAGACAATGAAAGACATTATCGAATCGCTACTAACGGCTGCATTGAACAAGCTGATCGAAGACCAAATTATTCCCGAAGGCACACAACCTCGGATCAATATCGATCGCACTAAAGACAAGAGCCATGGTGATCTTGCCACCAATCTGGCGATGATGCTGGCAAAACCTGCTCAGAAAAAGCCCAGAGAGTTAGCAGATCTGATTGTTGCCGCACTTCCCGAAGATTCTAGCGTAACCAAAGTAGAAATTGCTGGACCAGGTTTTATTAATTTCTTTCTCGACCCAGCCAGTCAGTACAGCGTGATTAAAACCGTACTGCAATCGCAACGCGAATACGGAAAGTCACAGGTGGGCGCTGGTAAGAAAGTACAAATTGAATATGTGTCAGCCAATCCCACCGGCCCACTGCACGTTGGTCATGGTCGTGGCGCCGCTTACGGTGCAACCGTTGCCAACTTACTTGCGGAAGCAGGCTTCGATGTTCACAAAGAATACTATGTAAACGACGCCGGCCGACAAATGAACATTTTGGCGGCCAGTGTGTGGCTCCGCTATTTAGAAGAACAAGGTCAAAATATTACCTTTCCATCTAACGGCTACAAAGGTGAATACATTTACGAAATCGCTTGCTCAATAGCTGATTCCGCAGGAAACGCGTATTTAAAAACACCTGAAGAAGTTTTTGCCAATGTTCCCGCCGATGAAACGAAAGATGCCGATGGCAATGTAAGTGGCGACAAAGAAGCCCATATCGATGGATTAATAGAAAATGCTAAAACGCTCTTAGGCGAGCAAGGCTACAGCGTGTTTTTCGATGCCGCTTTAGGCTCT
Organism: Pseudomonadales bacterium; assembly: GCA_022361455.1. Classification (GTDB taxonomy): domain Bacteria; phylum Pseudomonadota; class Gammaproteobacteria; order Pseudomonadales; family Ketobacteraceae. The sequence goes on from JAKSAW010000638.1 coordinate 12,021, forward strand.
ATTTTGGGTGACATTCGCGAAGACTTAGCTGAATTTGGCGTCGTTTACGATGAGTGGTTTTCAGAACGATCACTAGCAACAAACGGCCATATCGATAAAGCCCTAGCTAAATTAAAAGAACTAGGCCACACCTATGAAGACAAGGGAGCGGTTTGGTTTAAATCGACTGCCTTTGGTGACGACAAAGACCGCGTTGTTGTTCGTGATAACGGCCAATACACTTATTTTGCATCCGACATTGCTTATCACCTTAATAAGTTCGAGCGTGGTTATGATCGCGTTATTAATATTTGGGGCGCTGACCACCACGGCTACATTCCTAGAGTCAAAGCCTGTTTGCAAGCTTTAGGTTTTGATCAAAACAAACTAGACGTACCGCTAGTGCAATTTGCGATTTTGTATCGTGGTGGTGAAAAAGTACAAATGTCGACACGCTCAGGATCTTTTGTCACTTTAAGAGAATTAAGAGATGAAGTGGGTAACGACGCCGCACGCTTCTTTTATGTGACGCGTAAATCTGAGCAGCATATGGATTTCGATCTCGATCTTGCGAAATCGCAAAGTAAAGACAATCCCGTGTTTTATATTCAGTATGCTCATGCTCGCGCAAGCAGCGTGCATACTAAGTGTGCTGAAGAAGGCATGACATGGGATCAACAACAGGGCGAAGCAAACTTAACTCTGCTGGAAAGCGAATATGAAACTGATCTCACCAGCAAGCTGTCTCAGTACCCAGAAGTAGTAGAAAGAGCAGCTCTGCAGCATGAACCACATCAAGTGGCCACCTATTTGCGGGAGCTGGCCAACATGTATCACACCTGGTACAACAACTCTGGCAAAGTCATTGAAGCAGAAGAAAGTTTGCGTAATGCTCAACTAACGCTAACCGAAGCGGTTCGTGTAGTGCTCAACAACGGATTAACACTTTTGGGGGTTTCCGCACCCAACAGCATGTAATCTCAAAGCAAGTCTTTACTTAAGATTAATCAAAAAAACAGAGGAGAATAACCTTGGGAGACAACAACCAACACCAATTACCAGCCATTGCTTGGTTATTTACAGGGGTTGTCACTGGGTTATTCTTGGCATTTTTGTACTATCTAGCGGGAGTACAAGTACCGCAGGAAGGCGCCGACAACCAACAAGCAGTGGAGCAAGCACCAAATCCTAACGCACCTAGATTCGACTTTTATACCGTGCTTTCCGATAGCGAAGCCATGGTCAAGAAAAGCAACCAAGCAAACTCATCAAACACTTCAAGCGACACCAAGCTATCAAATCAATACATGATACAAACCGGTTCATTTCAGAATATGCAAGACGCGGATCGACGCCGCGCTGAGCTACTATTGCTAGGTCTAGAAGTTAAGACAGAAAAAGTAGAAGTACGTCCCGGCCAAGTGTTCCATCGCGTACAAGTAGGGCCGTTTGATCAGTCAGACACCTTACAACAAGCCAAGACCATTCTTAACGAGAATCGTATAGAGCATATCGTACTTACGCTTAAGTAGTGCTCTACATCGCATAATCCAAATAGCCCCCATAGAGCATCCCAAATTTTTGCCGGCCTTCTATTGAAATTACCCAGCAACACCCCATATCGTAGAAATTGCGCAAACACACGTCAGAGGAGCTGACTTTGGAACAGTTTCGAGGAACAACCATTCTATCCATTCGTCGCAACGGCAAAGTTGTGATTGGCGGTGACGGCCAAGTAAGCATGGGCAACACTGTCATGAAGGGCAACGCCCGAAAAGTAAGACCCTTATATAACGGCAAAGTGATCGCTGGCTTTGCAGGCGGTACAGCCGACGCATTCACCCTATTCGAACGCTTCGAAGCCAAGCTCGAGAAACACCAGGGAAACCTTACCCGAGCCGCTGTGGAAATGGCAAAAGACTGGCGTACCGACCGCGTACTAAGAAAGCTAGAGGCATTGCTCTGTGTTGCAGACCATGAAGCCTCTTTGATCATCACCGGAAACGGCGATGTCATACAACCAGAGGACGATTTAATGGCCATTGGCTCTGGTGGCCCTTTTGCTCAATCCGCGGCACGAGCATTGCTCGACAATACCGAGTTGAGCGCCAGAGAAATCGTTGAGAAAGGTTTAAATATCGCCGCCGACATTTGTATTTACACTAACCACAATTTAGTGATCGAAGAACTCGATTGCTAAGTTTACGAATAAGATATTCAGTAGAGACGTTAACATGTCCAATATGACTCCCCGCGAGATCGTTCATGAACTAGATCGCCACATCGTTGGCCAAGAAAATGCCAAACGTGCAGTTGCCCTAGCCTTAAGAAACCGCTGGCGCCGCATGCAACTAGACGAAAATCTTCGCAACGAGATTTCTCCAAAAAATATTTTAATGATTGGCCCAACCGGTGTCGGTAAAACTGAAATTGCCCGTCGTTTGGCCAAGCTCGCCAAAGCACCCTTCATTAAAGTTGAAGCCACAAAATTTACTGAAGTTGGTTATGTGGGCCGCGATGTTGAATCGATTATTCGCGACTTAGCCGATATGGCTATAAAAATGATGCGCGAAACCGAAATGGAAAAAGTTAAAAATCGCGCTGAAGATGCTGCAGAAGATCGCGTGCTTGATGTGTTGCTACCTTCAGCCCGTAAAGAATGGGATTCGGATGAAAGCGTCACACCTAGCGAAGATTCAAGCGCACGACAACTATTTCGTAAGCGTTTAAGAGAAGGTCAACTAGACGATAAAGAAATTGAAATCGACCTGGCGACTTCATCTGTAGGTGTTGAAATAATGGCGCCTCCTGGCATGGAAGAGATGACAAGTCAATTACAAAACATGTTTTCCAACATGAACAGTGGTCGCAAGAAAAAACGCAAAATTAAAATCAAAGACGCGTTAAAACAGCTTTGCGATGAAGAAGCAGCAAAGTTAATTAATGAAGATGAAATCAAGGCAAAAGCCATCGATGCAGTAGAGCAAAACGGTATCGTATTTCTAGATGAAATCGACAAGGTCGCAAAGCGCTCCGAAACCAGTGGCACGGATGTTTCACGTGAAGGTGTGCAACGAGATTTATTACCGTTAATTGAAGGCTGCACCGTCAGCACCAAATACGGCATGGTAAAAACCGATCATATTTTATTTATTGCATCTGGCGCTTTTCATTTAGCCAAACCGTCTGACCTGGTACCAGAATTACAAGGGCGTTTACCAATACGCGTTGAACTCGAAGCGTTATCAGCAGATGATTTCCAGAGAATCCTGACGGAACCTAACGCTTCACTTACAGAGCAATATAAATCGTTAATTGCGACTGAAGGCCTGAGTATTCAATTTAATGACGACGCTATTCGCAAGCTGGCAGAAATTGCTTGGCAAGTGAATGAAACAACTGAAAACATCGGTGCCCGTCGCCTGCATACTGTTATGGAAAAATTAACGGACGAAATTTCGTTCGATGCGACCGATCTTGCTAGCAAACAAAATGGCGATCCCTTTGTGATTGATGCTGCATATGTGGAACAACGTTTAGCACAACTGGCCGGCAACGAAGATCTCAGCCGCTATATCTTGTAAGGAATGGCTTGATGAATACCACACCGCCGAATGCCATTAAATTACACACTGAATCCAATACCTTGGAATTAGTTTATGGCCCTAGGCGGTTTGAATTAAGCTACGAATTCTTGCGAGTTAATTCCCCCTCGGCAGAGGTAAAAGGCCACGGCAAACCCGTGCTACAAACGGGTAAAAAGCACGTCAAAATTCGCAAAGTAGAAACCATCGGCAATTACGCACTCAAAATTTCCTATGATGATGGCCATGATACTGGGCTCTATTCATGGCAGTATTTAAACGAGCTTTGCGAGAATCAAGAAGCTTTGTGGCAAGACTATTTAAATCAGCTTGAAGAGGCTGGTGCCAGCAGAGAGCCTGCCATGATTGGCAAATGGGGATAAGGCAAATAAGTCCGTAGATTCAGTAGATATAGTTTAGGGATAAGCTAACAAAAATCGACGTCACACTTTGCGCTCCGGGGCAACCTGACTTAACCAGCTGCCCTGGCTGACAAGTAGAGTACTTCCCTTCTTCTATCCAGTTTTCAACTCTCGCGTAACTTAATGCAAAGTCCGTTTGCCAACGACCATCTAACCAACCCACCCCCCAATAATAGGCGTCCTGTTTATCGGCCGGAGGCGGCGTAAAGGGATTGGTATAAGTTTCCGGCGTGGCACTATTACCTACGCTATAGCCCACCCTGAACTTAACGGCATCACTGTAATCATATTCCAGGCCGAAACTCCATACATACACATCTTTCCACGCTAAGGTTTGGCCTAAAGCATCCAAGCCGGTTTTCTCGAAAATGGGTTCCTTCAACATCACCAAGAACTCTTTATTAGACTCACTGTGATACTGATGTCGCCAATCAATGGCCAACAACCAATCAGGCGTTAAGTTAATAGCTAACCCTAATTCAATAGCACGAGGTATCGACCATTCGATTTCAGAATTAATGTTGGTAGCCAAGCGATTCGCAAATCTCGACAGGCTGTCATCAGATTTAACATCCAATAAATCGCCGAAGCCGGGTAAGTCCTCAATCAAAGATTGAAAGCTTCCAATAGGTAAGTGGCCAAAATTATCGATCAGAGGCTCAAGCATCACATTAGTACCCAAGAGCAGGTCGGTATCCCCTTCCATGGTCACCGATACTTCGGAACGATAAGTCGCAGCCAAAGTTAGGAATGGCCAGACTTGATAGCTAACACCTAACAAAAATCCCGGTTTTCCATATCCATACATTTTCGATTTAACTTGGGTGTAACCTAATCCATAACCACCTATTGGCTTTTGGTTATTAATAAAGGCCCCCCAGATATCTTGCGTGGTTTTTTGTTCAAACATTCCAAACGGAAACCGAAGTGCAGCGCCAACTTTTAGTTTACGGTTCACTTGATAAGCAAAAGGAAAGCTGGCTTCGAAAATCGCCAGGCCAACGTATTCCTCACGACCGGAATCCAAACAAAAATCGTTATCTTGGGCTGACGGATCGACAAGCCATAAATCGCCATCAACGACGAGGACATCATCTAATTCGCTGGTGCAGGGAGCGCCAGTACCAAAGCGTTTGACATCATCGTAGCCACCACCAAATCCCAAGGCAAAGTAAAACGCACTACCAACAGTTAGCGACTCGTTGACTGGATAACTCAAACCAAAGAATGGCAACGGGACTGCCAACCAATCAGTTTCTTGAAATTGGTCAGGACCAGAAAAGCTGCCACCCAGCTGCACAATCAAAGCCGTGAGATTACCCTGCAATTGAGTTTCTTTCGAGCCCGCCAAATTTGCTGGGTTATGAAAGACAGCCACAGGGGTATCAAGATGGGCAACACCTGCGCCACCCATACCGGCATTTTTCGCATCGTACATCCCCGGCGCCTCAGGGTTCGCCATCACCCAGGTAGGAAGCAACAGAAACACCAAGGTAAAGACGAGCGTGGCTATGACCCTTTTATTGTATGTTAGTAGTCCGTTCAAGGTTCTGGCCTTATATGGCTCTTATAGTTATAGGTACCGCCCTTGATACGGTTATAAAACACTCGCGCGGTGATATACCCCCATTAACACCCCTTGGGTCATCGGAAACAATGACCTACCTCAGGAATTTTCCTGCACCATCAACCTTGATAAGGCTCTTAGGCACTACCCAGTCTCATTTGACTGACCACCAAGAATTCGCCAATATACCCGCCACTTTTCTATAGGGATTCGCCATGTCTGAGCAAAAAACCACGCATTTCGGCTACGAAACTGTTCGCGTCGAAGACAAAGTGCAAAAAGTAGGCGAAGTCTTCCACTCTGTGGCTAGCAGCTACGACATCATGAATGACTTAATGTCGTTTGGCATTCACCGCCTTTGGAAGCGCTATACCATTGAAATGAGCGCAGCACGCGCCGGTCAGAAGATTCTAGACATTGCTGGTGGCACTGGTGATTTAACCATGAAGTTTTCTCGCATTGTCGGCAGCGAGGGCAAAGTCGTGCTGGCCGATATCAATGCCTCCATGCTGTCAGTTGGGCGTGATCGATTATTAGATCAAGGCTTCGCTGGAAACATCGACTATGTGCAAGCCAACGCCGAATCCCTTCCATTTGAAGACAATACCTTTGACTGCATTACTATTAGCTTTGGTTTGCGAAATGTCACCAATAAGGACAAAGCGCTGGAATCAATGTATCGCGTGCTCAAACCCGGCGGACGCTGCTTAGTGCTTGAGTTCTCAAAGCCAACTCACGAAATATTGGAAAAGGTCTACGATCGTTACTCATTCTCGATTCTTCCTGCCATGGGGAAATTAGTCGCGAAAGATGCGGATAGCTATCGTTACTTAGCTGAGTCCATTCGTATGCACCCCGATCAGAACAAACTCAAGCATATGATGCGCAAAGCCGGATTCGATAAGTCTGAGTACTTTAACCTCACCGGCGGCATTGTCGCCCTGCATCGTGGCTTTAAGTACTGATGAGCAAGCTATCATGAGCGATCAAGATAAGTATCAAGACCCACGCCAACAAAACCGCAGCCTATTACCTTCCATGGTGACTGGACAATTAGAAGCAGCACTAAACCGCGCGCTAAGCTATGCTCCCGCCACCAAAATGCGTTTAAAGCGATTAGCTGGAAAATCCTTGGGCTTAAAGCTGCGCAATCCCATGGTTGAAATGACCATCTTAATTGAACGCAAGGGCGTAAGAGTTCTAAGCCACCTAGAAGAGAATCCAAACGCAGTAATTGAGGGGAGTTTCTTTACGGTGATGCGCAATCTCGCCAAAGAGACGAGCACAGGGCAATGGCTGGCCAGCGGCGTTAAGCTTGAAGGTGACGTAGAGTTAATCCAACAACTCTCCACGATTCTCGCCGAACAAGATTTCGATGTAGAAGAATTGCTCTCTGAGCTGTTTGGTGACATCGCCGCTCACCAAATTACCCGAGCCACGCGGGGTGCTTTCAGCTTTTTAAAGAAAGCTGGCAAAGCACTAATAGAAGAATCTGGTGTGCTACTCAATAATTCCGAAGGCACCACGCTAGTTGAGAAGCAAGAAGCACAATCCTTGTTCGAACAAGTAGACACCCTGCGTGACGATTACGATCGCTTAGAAGCCCGCTGGAATCAAATAGAAGCGAAACTAAAAGCCAGATCCGAATCTAACTTGAGCCCCAATACTCCCACACCACAATCATAGAGGCCCCTGTGACTAGGCTAGCTAGATTACTTACCATTCTTCATGTATTTGCCAAGTACCGATTGGATGAACTGCTCCCCGATCATCCAGCGGCTTTGCCGATAAGATGGTTTATTCGCCTATTTCCTTCTGCATGGGGACGCAAAAAAAGCACCGATCCTTGGGAACGCCTCCGTTTAGCACTAGAAGAGCTGGGCCCGGTATTCATCAAGTTTGGTCAACTGCTATCGACCCGACGGGATCTTTTACCCGACGATGCGATAGAAGACCTAAGCAAACTCCAAGACCAGGTACCACCTTTTTCAGAACAAGCTGCTATCGACATTATTGAAAGCGAGCTTAAGGCCCCAGTAACTCAGCTATTTAGTGAATTTGAGCGCAAGCCTTTGGCATCTGCGTCGGTAGCTCAGGTACATACCGCTGTGCTTCCCACCGGTGAAGATGTGGTGGTTAAAGTGGTTCGGCCCGGAATTGAAAAAGTCGTTAAGAGGGATGTAGCCCTGCTAAAGAGCATGGCTAAATTGCTAGTTTCTCTGATTCCTGAAACTACACGCTTCCACCCCCAGCAAGTGGTATCAGACTATGAACACATCATTTTAGGTGAACTGGACTTAGGCCATGAAGCAGCAAACGCAGCCCAGTTTCGACGTAATTTTGAAGGCTCGCCGCTACTCTACGTTCCCGATATCTATTGGCAGTACAGCACCCCTAACGTGCTCACCATGGAGCGCATCTACGGCGTACCAGTCAGTGACACTGAAGCCATGGAAAAGGCTGGTATCGATCTAGAAACCCTGTCTGAGATCGGAGTGGAGATTTTCTTTACCCAAGTTTTTAGAGATAACTTTTTCCACGCCGACATGCACCCGGGTAATGTATTCGTATCCCTGGAAGATCCAAACCAACCTCAGTATATCTCCCTCGATCATGCAATTGCCGGCTCGCTTTCTAGAGAAGAGCGCTCTCTGTTAGCACGCCAGTTAATGGCCCTGCTCGATAAAGACTATGAACAAATAGCACTACTACTCATCGAAGCTGGCTGGGTACCTCCACACACTCGCGTTACCGAATTTACCCACGCACTGCGCACAGTGCTAGAGCCTGTGCTTGAAAAGCCACTCCAGGACATCGAGTTTGGTCCTATCTTGGTGCGTTTATTCAATACCGCAAGGCGCTTTGAGATGCAGGCACTCCCCCAGTTTGTGCTGCTGGAAAAGACCCTGATCCATATCGAAGGACTAGGGCGCCAACTCTACCCTGAGCTGGATATCTGGTCTGTAGGGCGCCCGCTACTAGAGCAGTGGATTAGAGACCAACTAGGCCCATCGTCGGTGATGCAAACCATAAAACGCAACGGCCCAGCTCTTGCAGAGCAAATACCCCAGATACCGAAAATGGCCTTCGAAGCGCTTCAAGAGGTTCGCAAGCTAAGTTCAAACCAAGAGCGCATCCTTCAGGCAATGCATGAGCAACACGTAAAATCATTGAGAAAAGAACGTGTTACAACGTTGCTAGGCTTCGCAGGCATCATCATTGGTGGCTTTTGGGCTATCCAGCCAAACGCTATACCGAACCTCAGCGATATACCCTGGCCAGCCTGGGCGATGGGTGCGGGCGGACTATTTTTAATTGCATCGAAAAATTTTCGGCGTACGCTATAGTCCAGTCAAACAACCTTAAACAGATGACAAAGAAGCAGTTTTTTCACTATGAGTGATATACTAAAAGCGCTGGACAGTGTTCTCGATGAGCGTAAATCCGCAGCCCCAGACTCTTCCTATGTGGCGAGTCTTTATCACAAAGGCCTCAACAAGATTCTCGAAAAGGTCGGCGAAGAAGCCACCGAAACTATCCTTGCGGCCAAAGATGCGGAACAATCGAACGACACAGCAGACGTTATTTATGAAACTGCCGATTTGTGGTTTCACAGTCTAGTAGCCCTACACAAGCTAGGTGTTAACTCTGATCAAGTATTAGCTGAACTAGAACGGCGCTTTGATCTGTCTGGACTGGTGGAAAAGCAGAATCGAAATAAATAAGCGGTATGCTAGTACCTCTATTGTTGCTACTAGCAGAGCAAGCACAGCACAGCAAAAAGTTATCTGAATTTAATATCAGGAGAAAATCATGGGTGTAGGCGGTATTGGTATTTGGCAGCTACTTATCATTTTGGCCATAGTACTCCTCCTCTTTGGCACAAAGCGTTTACGCAATTTGGGCGGAGACGTTGGCGGTGCAATTAAAGGCTTCAAAAAAGCGATGGACGACGATGAGAAGAAGTCTCTCCCCGATAAAGAAGAATCCGAAAATAATGTCACAGCTGAAAAGACCGCTGAGCAACAGAAAACTGACTCTAAGTAATTATAAGTAGTTAGCAATTTCTTATGTTCGATATCGGCTTCTTTGAATTAGTGATCATTGGTGTGATCGCGCTCTTAGTGCTTGGCCCTGAGAGGTTACCTCATGCAGTGCGCATGACGAGCGCCTGGCTAGGGAAGTTTCGCCGTGCCGCGATGACCGTTCGCGAGGAAATTGAACGCGAAGTGAATGCCTATGAAGTTCAAGAGCGCATCAAAGAGCAGATTGAGAAAAGCGGAATGAAAGATGCCAAAGAAATGTTGGAAGAAACCCAACAAGCGCTTCGCAACGGCATTTTAGATGAATCCACGTTAAAAGAAATCGAAAACCGTGGTTTAGAGGATTACACCAAATCTCTTGCGGAACCTTCCGCAGCTGAAGCCCTTGAGTCCAGCAGCACACATGACAAAGCTCAAGCTGAAACCGATGGTGACTCTACCTCACAAAACCAATCTCAAACCACAGCAAACTCCTCCGATAAGCCAACCTAATCGCCATGTCAGAAGAAGATCAACAAGGCAACATGCCGCTTATTGAGCACTTGATCGAACTGCGGGATCGAATCCTGCGGATACTGCTCATTACCTTGTTTATTTTCTTGGGCTTATTTTACTTTGCCAATGATATCTACTATTGGGTAAGTTTGCCGATCAGGGAACAGCTGCCAGAAGGCGCGACCATGATCGCCACTGATATTACCGCGACTTTTTTTGCGCCGTTTAAATTAACCTTGGTGGTTTCTATTTTTATTGCTATGCCTTTTATTCTTCATCAGTTTTGGAAGTTCGTATCTCCCGGACTTTATGCTCATGAGAAGAAACTGGCAATTCCAGTGCTGCTATTGAGTGTCATACTATTTTACAGCGGTATCGCTTTCGCACACTTCGTTATTTTTCCATTGGTGATGAACTTTTTTACTACTATAGGCCCTGAGTTCGTCTCTGTTACGCCAGATATATCCCAGTACCTTTCTATCGCACTGAAACTGTTTTTTGCCTTTGGTTTGGCTTTCGAAATACCGGTTATTACTATGGTGTTGATCTGGTCTGGCGTAGCATCCGTTAAATCATTAAGCGAAAAACGCCCCTATATTGTCGTGGGTTGCTTTATCTTCGGTATGCTACTAACACCTCCTGACCCATTCTCACAATCCATGTTAGCTATTCCCATGTGGATGCTGTTTGAGATAGGTTTACTATTTGGTCGGCTGGGCGGAAAAAAAGAAAAAGAGCCAAACGATGACAACGAGCTGCAAACCAACAGCGATTCTTAATCAGACCAAAAAAACAGTTATCTAATCACGCTTTAAGATCGAGGAAAAATGGATGTCCAAAGTTGTCTTTTTTTGCTTTCACGCATTTCATGGAGAGCAACTAAGAACAAGAGGATTAGGCGGTATTGCCTCTGGCACCACCATGCTTTCCGAAGCACTGCGTGATCTTGGCTATGAAGTTGAAGTTTTTAATAGCATCAAAAAGCCTAAAGAGTATGAAGGCATAAAATACACACCCATGCATAAAGCGCAAAAAATGGATGTGGCAATGGCGGTTTCTAATAACTCAGCGCGACCTCTAAGACTCATTCAAAGTGGCTCAAAGGCAGTTTGGCAACGTAATCGCACCAGCCTATCTCGCATTTGGAAAAGAAAAGAACTAGCACAATTATTTACTGTTCGACCAGACTTAGTGGCGTTATCTGATGACGCGCTGGAAAAAACTCCACGCTATATCCCTTACAGACAGCGACATGTCATTCCGCATGCTATCGAACCGGCTTTTCTTCAACTCGATGCCACAAAATTCTCAGATCGACCAATGCGAGCATTTTTTGCATCGCGCCCTACCAGAAATTTAAAGTGGGTCATTGAGTGCTGGAAAGAATACGTGCACAAAGCGTTACCAGAAGCGGAGTTGCACGTATGCTCACCGGCGGGTACAAAATTCCCTTTCGATATCGACGATCTCAAACGCCACAACATCATCTATCGTGGTTCTCTCCAAAAACCAGAGCTCGCCGAGCTAATGCACTCTTCACGACTGCTACCCTACCCTGGGCATATCAATGAAACCGGTTGCCAGGTAGCACTGCAGGCGATAGGCATGGGTGTTCCTATTGTTTCCTTCGGTGAAGGATCTTTACGGGACCTAGTGCTACATGAGCAAAACGGTTACATCGAAAAAGAAAAGGCTGCTTACGCGAACCGAATGATCCAATGCTTATCCGATGAAGACACCTGGCAACACCTACACAATGGCGCCGTCAACCACCCTTGGCGAAAGTCTTATGCTGATCGAGCACTCGACTGGGAACGGATCTTTATTAAAAACTAGCGCTACATTTCCAGCAAAAAAGTCACTGGACCATCGTTTAACAATTCAACCTTCATATCGGCACCGAACTTACCAGTAGCAACCTTCTCCCAGCGAGCCGTCGCCTTTGCTACGACATGATCATAGATACGCTCGCCATCAACCGGTGGCGCAGCGGAACTAAAGCTCGGCCTTAATCCTTTTTTTGTATCAGCGGCAAGAGTAAATTGAGAGACTAACAGCAAGCCTCCATTAACATCTGTTAACGACAAATTCATCTTGTCATCGCTATCGGAAAATACTCGGTACTTAAAAATCTTCTCGAGCATTCTTTCAGCAACGGCTTCGTTATCTTGCTTTTCAACCCCAAGCAAAACTAACAACCCCTGGTCAATAGCCCCAACCAACTCTTCATCGACAGTTACAGAAGCGCGAGCCACTCGCTGAATCAATGCCTTCATTTAAGCTCCTTAATGTGCACAAACAGAATGGGTCAATGGAAACCAAACAACTGATCAATGACAAGCACTGAGTTCGTTGCTAGGCTACCTTAAATCATATTGTCCAGACTCACCACAGGTGTGATATGCAAAATCTTTTTCCTGAGATAAAGCCCTACGCCACCCATCGCTTGTCGGTAGATTCAATCCATGAACTTTATATTGAAGAGTCTGGTACGGCCAAAGGCTTTCCGATTCTATTTCTGCATGGTGGCCCAGGTGGGGGGACAGAGCCATTACATCGACGTTTTTTTGATCCAGAGAAATATCGAATTATTTTATTTGATCAGCGGGGAAGCGGAAAGTCGACACCTCATGGTTGCATCGAAGCCAACACGACTCAGCTATTAATCGATGATATAGAAGCTATTCGCGAACACTTAAGCATCGACCAGTGGGTTGTCTTTGGTGGCTCTTGGGGCGCGACTTTAGGCCTATTGTACGCTCAGACATTTCCCGAAAAGGTCGAAGCATTAGTATTGAGAGGCATCTTTTTAAGCCGCGAAAAAGATTTAACATGGCTTTATAAAAATGGCGCCAATCGCATTTTCCCAGATGCATGGAAGGCTTTCTTAAAGCTGATTCCCAAGCAGGAGCAAGAGAACCTATTACAGGCCTATTCAAAGCGGCTCAATGGCGACGATGAAATCACGCGCATGGCAGCTGCTAAAGCATGGTCCTGCTGGGAAGGCAGCTGCGCCACATTAAAACCCAGCAGCAGTGTGATGGATCACTTTACCTCTCCTCACACAGCATTGAGCCTCGCCAAGATGGAAGTGCATTATTTTTTGAATCATAGCTTTATAAAAGAAAATCAAATCATTGACCAAATGGATAGAATCGCCCATCTACCTGGTGTCATTGTTCATGGCCGCTACGATATGGTATGCCCATTAGATAACGCCATCGCACTGGCAGAAGCCTGGCCAAATGCAGAATTAAATATTATCAGAGAAGCCGGCCATGCCAGCAGTGAACCAGGTATCGCTGATGCTCTCGTAAAGGCGACTAACAGTGTGGCTAAGTTTTTAGAAGAAAGAGATGCAAACCAATAGTCTCTCAAAAGAACATCAGGATATTGTTGTTGCCATAGATTACTCAAAGATTTTATTTCGCACGTTACAGCAACAACCGAAATTTAATGATGGGCACTTAGAGGAATTCCTTTCGGGCACAAGCTTGGACCCAGAGGACTTCTTTAACAAAGAAGGCTATATCAATTGGCCAGATCAGCATCGAATCATACTCAATGCCATAAAGCTATCTCATACACCGGCCTTGGGCATTCTAGCGGGTCGTAGTTATACCCTCGCTACGCATGGATTAGTAGGCGTTGCAGCGACAGCATCCCGATCCATTGCAGACAGCTTAAGAACCATTGAACAGTTCCAAAAAACCCGGGCTCAATTTAGCGAGTCTTCGTTTCTAGAAAATAGTAGTCACTACATTCTGCGCCATGAATTAAGAGTAGATCATGACGAAGCGGGACAGTTTTTGTTAGAAGCACTCACCATGTCCATGGTTCTTGCGTTGGATTTTCTTGCAGGGCAACGGCTTCCCGATATAGATATACGTCTCAACTGCCCTGCACCCGACTATGCCGATCTCATCAATGATCAGCTCCAGGCTATAGTTAGTTACAACCATCAATACGCTGAAATGCACATCCCAAAAGCTTATGGCGAATTACCCTTGGCTTCGCACAATGAAGCCATGCGTAAGATGGCAGAGGAACAGTGTGAGCGCCTCTTTCAACAGCTTAATAATGATCATCGACTCAGCAATAAAATTCTCACTTTGCTTCGCCAAACGCCAGGGAAGCGCCCCTCTCAACCGGAAATGGCGCAAGCTCTCAATATCTCTACCAGAACACTGCTAAGACATCTCAAGGAAGAAGGTACCACCTACCAGGCGTTAGTCGATGAAGAGTACAAACGGTTAGCACAGCATTATCTTTCGAAAACAGATTTAACCATTGAAGCAATCGCTATCTGTATGGGTTATCACGACCTTTCCTCGTTCCGGAGAGCATTCAAGCGATGGTTTAACATCCCCCCTTCTCAATATCCCCGCTAAAAGTCTGACCGACATAGCGCTTATTGTCTGAAAATGTCCCCCTGTTGCCGTTGAATGCCCTACAGAGCCATAACTAATTATGGGACCCTGAAAGGATTAGATAACAGGGGAGAGCATACATGGCGAACAATAATAATTTGGCCAACGCGAATGCAATCAGCGAAGGCGTTATTAATGAGAAACAGGGTAAAGACAAGCTACAAATTCTTAAGAAAAAACCGCTAGTCGCATGGCCAACAGTGTTACTGCTATGCACTACTCAAATGCTAATCGTAGCCACATGGGTCCTCTGTTTCAACGGCACTCTAACACTTTGGCAAGGCTGCTTGATTAACATCTGTCTCTACTATTTAAACTTTACACCGGCCCACGATGCCATGCATAGAGCCATTTCAAGAATTAGTTGGGTGAATGATTTATTCCTCTACCAAACCGCCTTAACTTATTTACCGGGCAATAGCGGTAAACTGCTTGGCCTAATGCACATGCAACACCACCGCTTTACTAACGACAAACTAGACCCAGACCACGACTTAGTAAAAAACAAAAGCAACATGTTGTTTCTATGGTTCTTTTGGGATTTTCGTTACTTGTACTTTTATCTAAAAAATCGAGAACACTATCCACAATTCAATGTTACTCGTGCAGTGATGGAATTAATCCTAGGGCTATCCATTGTGGCGGCAGTCGCCTTTTATCACCCCATGGAAATATTATTTCTATGGTTTATCCCTTCAAGAATGATGGTATGGCTAATTTGCTTTGTCTTTATGTTCTTACCTCATGCGCCTCACTCTATTAAAGATAAAGACGCTCCTTATCAAGCTACATTGATCAGAGAAGGCTGGGATTGGTTACTAACACCGTTAATGATGTACCAAAACTATCATTTAGCACACCACTTATACCCCACCATTCCATTCTACCGTTATAAAAAAGCCTGGCGGGCCCGCTTGGAATATCATGAACAACATAACCCTGCAAAAGTCAGCGCTTTCTCAATAAGGCCTTACAACCTATAAGTCAGCACAATGAAAACACAATAAACGAAATAGCTAGGTATATTGTTCATACTAGATACATTCGCTGACAATTTGAAAACAACAAACTTAGCACCTAAGGCGCATGGTCTGGGATAGTTTGGTAAGATAGCGCTTTCTTTAGCCATTTGCCGCCTTCAGACCATGACCCAGTGCACCGAAAAAACAGTCGTATTACTGGTGGATGATCACCCCATTTATCTTGATGGTATTTCGGTGATCCTCGGCGATATCTTTGGTGAAGTAGAAGTACTTACAGCAGAAAGCGCTGATCAAGCCATCGACGTAGTAACACAAAGATCCGATATCGATTGGATCTTTTTAGATTACAAGCTACCTGACTGCGATGGTTTAGCACTCACCAAACGCTTGAACGATCTTTTTGTAACTGCCCCCATTATCATGATGACTGGTGTCGACGAAATTGCTTTAGTATCAGAAGCAATCGACACAGGGGTCAGCGGTTTTATTCACAAAGCCAGTGGCAAACAAGTTTTTCGAGAGTGTGTAGAAGCCATTGAAGCTGGCAATGCGTTTATTACCAACGAACAACGCTTGGCATTAGAACAATACAAAGGCACCCACGAGGTGGAACGCCAACGCATTCTGGAACAGCTCAGTAGCCGACGCAAAGATGTGTTGGTGCTGATTGCAGAGGGTTATTCAAACGGGGAAATTGCAGAAACACTAAGCATTTCCGAAACAACCGTTAAAGCCCATGTCTCAGCATTGATAAGTATCCTTGAAGCTGATAACAGGTATCACTGCGTGGCCGAAGCCAGGAAGCTTGGAATTATTTAATCTACCAATTGTTTAATCGCTTTACGCAAATGCACCGGCTTAATTGGCTTGCGTAATAAATGAAAATGCTGCGCTCGAATTGCCCCCACTAGTTCTGGATCTGTATCACCGCTCATTAATAATGCGGGAATATCTTCACCCAAATGAGATCTTACAGCTTCTATAGCATCAACACCTGTTCCCGCTTCCTCCAATCGATAGTCGGACAATACAAACTCAGGCGTAAAGCCTTCCTCAACTAGTAACTCTAACGCCGCTTGAATGGATACAGCAGTCCTAACATTACACTTCCAATCTTGAAGTAAATGATTAACTGCTTCCAACACGCTAGCATCATCATCAATCACCAAGACATTTAACTCTGAAACGCTTATATCGGTAGCTTGCGGAGGTTCTGGTACTAGCTGCTTATCACCTAAAGGAAGACTTAATGTAAAGGTGCTTCCAGATCCCGGTACGGACTCTAATTCAATGGGATGATTCAGCAGTGCACTCATTTTTTTAACTACCGATAATCCTAAGCCAATACCTTCTTCTCTACGCCGAGCTTTATTAGACACTTGATGATACTCATCAAACACCCTAGCCTGCTCCTCTTTCGGAATGCCAATACCGGTATCAACGACACGTATCGAGACTATTTTATCTACACGTTCAATGGCGACTGTGACGGATCCTTTGTCGGTAAACTTCAAAGCATTGGTAAGCAGGTTACGAATGATACGCCCAAAAAGCACTGGATCAGTATCAACAATACAACGTTCACCGCTAAGCGTTAACGATAGTGATTTCTCCTCTGCCACCGGTTGAAATTCATTAATGATAGAAACGAGCATTTGATTGAGATCAAAGTGGACCCGATGTACCTCCAGTTGATTTGCTTCAAGCCGCGATAATTCCAAAAGTGCATTAAATAGCTCCGTCAATGCATCGTGTGAGGACAACCCTTGATTAACAAGAGTTTGAATTTCATCGCGAGCTTCCGTACGCAACTTGATACTCTCTAGGATCAACCCTAACGCTTGTAGAGGCTGGCGTAAATCATGACTGGCCGCCGCCAAAAATCGCGATTTCGCCACATTAGCCTCTTCCGCTTTTTCTTTAGCTTCAGTAACTTCCTGTAAGAGTTCCCTTTGCTCAAAATCCATTGTGATAGAGTTAGTGATCAAACGATTAATAGTCACTGAAATCACGCCAACAGCTGCCATGTATGAGAGCGTCAGTAAAGCATTCGCTTCCATACCCAAACTGTAATAGCGATAGGTCAACACCAGCAACAAAGGCGTTACGAAAGCGATATAAGCTGGCAAGTAAGCCGCTAGTGCAGGTAGAGTGGCGGCGACCATGCCTGCAATGACGATCGAAATAAAAATAAATGTCTCAGTACTAACGCCCTCCATGAAAAAGCCGGGAACCAAAGACCATACGATCCCAGTCGCAACCATACCCGCTACAAGAAAAGGTTTAACAACGCGATAATCACCCAGCTCTGCGTTTTTTTTCCAAATGCTGTCTAAAATAAAGATGCGCATGACATGGCTAGTTTGCAGGGCAACAAACCAAAGTACTATTGCCCAACCTTTAATGTCCCACCAAATCATGCCGGCTGTGATGCTCACAGCTACAGCATGGGGCAAGCCACTGGCAGCTAGCTGCTTAAAAACATAATCAATTTGTGCATTCTCAATGGCTTTGTTGAGCGCTTTCATTCGTTACTACCCCAATAATAAAAAAGGCCTCTGTTAAGAGGCCTCTTAAAACTTTTTCCAAAGCAATGTTCTAGGATTAAGTTCAAAGGCTAATCTCGTAGGTTAAAATTAGAAACTTCGCACAGAGACTTAATGCGCCCTAAAAATAATAATCAATGGACGCATACAGAGCGGTAAAGTCGCCCTCGTTCACCATGCCATTGCGGTCTATGTAACCATCCTGGTCTAAGTATTCTAAATAAATCCAACCTGGGCCATAGTTATAACTAAAACCAGGGGCAAAAGCTTTGATAGTGTTCGCATCATTACCTGTGGTATCAGCATTTGCAAGGGTCACATCTAGATAAAAAAACCACTGATCCTGTGCATACCCCACCTCGAAAGCTGCACGAGTATTTTCAATCGTCTCATCCAGGCTAACAGCTTGCGCATAATCATCAGGCAAATCTCTTTCTAGACCAATGTATTCAGCTTTTGTTGTGACATTACCAAATTGACCGATATAGAAAACAACCCAGGCTTGATGGTCACCTGTCACCGCATCACCTTCGTCAGCAAACTCGGATAGATCTTGCAGTTTTCCAACTTGGAACGAAAAACCAAGAGTCTGCGATTCTGTTAGCGGATAACGAATATCACCCACCAAGGTTTGCACTTTGCGGAAAGTATCTTTAGATCCCCAATGACGATTATCATCGGTTGAATCCGTACTAGTACCACCCCAATCGTCAGCGTGAAAATATGCAACCGCTAGATCCACTTGAGCATCTCTAGTCCATTTAATACCCACATCCATCTGGTCGCCGTATCCCGCTTGAAACATATCACCGGGCCAAAAGTTGGCCGTCTTCCAACCAAAGGGGGCTGCACTTTTACCAATAAATACTTTATCGGTCTCAGAGAGGTTATAACGAATCCAGGCTTTGTGAATGACAACATTATCACCCGTGGAGTTATTACTAGGATCTGTAAATCCTCCGGGCCCAAAGCGAATCTCTGAGGAGAAAGTCCACTGCTTATCTTTTGATTCTGAATCAACATAAAGAATAATCGCTTCGGAATTAATAGTTCCATAGGTGTCTTCCTCAGTCTCATCATCTTTAATATTTTGATAATTAGCCCAAAATCCACCCGCTATATCCGGCGAAGCGATCACGGTCGATGCTTGAAAACTTAAGAAGACAAGAGAAGCGGCTGTAAAGAACAAGACAGGGTATTTTTTTATCATTGTGTCACCCACAGATTTGAATGTAGCTTGGTTAAAACCTATCAATAACCATTTTCGATTTCCGCTAGTACTGCCCTGCCATCAACTCAGCGCGATATTGCTCGAAAGTGCCGTCTTCACGCATAGCTTTCAATGCACGATTAAACGCTTCAGACAACGCCATAGATCTTGCAGACTTCTTGGGGAATAGCAAATGTCCTTTTTGCTCAGCTAGGGGCTTTTGAAGGGTCGACAATACTTCTCTTGGTTGAGCTTCTAATTTGGCCAACGCCTGCCAACCAACGACCTCAGCCGCAGGGAAAAGGTCTGTTCTACCGGCAATTAATTTTTTGAAATTAAGCTCATCGCTATTGGCTTCAAGCACATTCAACCTGCCATCCTTAGCCAAAGCCCAAAACTCATCGGTATAACTGAAACTTCGGGTTGCCCCTACTTTTAATCCAACCAGATCCGTTAATTGGTTCCATTCTTTCATGGGGTTCTTTTTCAGGTAGAAGAATACTTCCTTGTGCTCTGAAATAGGATCACTATAGATAAAGTCTTTTACTTTTTCTTCGCTAACATACCAAAAAGAAGTAGCATCAACCTTTCCTACCCTAGCGGTTTCGAGAGCTCGCTTCCAAGGCCAGTAGAGAAACTGGACCTCATAACCCTCACGACGAAACGCTTCCTTAATCACTCGATTGACGAAACCACTATGTGGCGCAGCTTTATCTGTCCAGGGTGAAAAATCTCCGGTTGATATCCGCAGAACCTCAACACGTTGAGGTTCCGTAGCCATACTAACGCCAGCCACAAATTGGCAGATCAATACAAATAGAGCACCTGCCCAAACCTGTTTGAAATGCATAGAAATGCCTTAGAGAGACTTGCCTACGAAGTTTCACAAAGTATAGACAAGGATTTTTGGGCTGGCTAAATTAGCGGGCTTTTCTCTATAAAACAGGCACATAGAGAAATTTCGAGAAAACCTTAGCGAGCTGCATAGGTAGCAGTCAACGTGAGGGCCAGGTCTTCCCCCTGATAAATTTCCACCGTTAATTGCACCTTAGCTCTTGCTTTTGATTGGTATTGCTCTCGCAAGCCGTCGAGCACTTCGTCAGAGGCCTTAACTTGAGCCCTGAGGTTGCCTGTCACCGGTTTAGCATAGATAACTTCCCCTTTTGTCACCCACACGTTGGGTTCAAAGCCTGCATCCATTAAAGTAAGATGCACCAAGCTCCAGCCACACATCGTCGCGACACAATACAAGCTTCCACCGAAGGCAGTGCCATGGGTATTTAGATTGGGTTCGAGGGGTGCTTCTACCGCAACATAACCAGGTTGATACTCAACGATATCCACTCCCATATGCTGCACCAGAGGTACTTGCCCTTTTAGTTTTTCTCTAACGATATCTAAGCTACTCATTCACAAGCTCCTTTCATGTTGGTGCATAAATGTGCCCATAAAAAAAGCGAGGTCCTTGAATGAAGGCCTCGCTTTTTTGAATCGCTATAAACCCGACTAGATTAAGCCGCGTAGCAACTCTTCAGTTCGTGCAGCTCGGCGCTTAGCCTCTTCTGCAGGATCTACTTCTTCTACTTTCTCATCTGGCGTTACTTTAAAGAGAGGCTGACCTTCTTTAACGATTGCACCATCCATATTATCCATTATCACTTTATCGATAGTACAAGCGAAAGGTGCCTGGATCTTGTTGAACATTTTCATGACTTCAACAATGTAGATAGTGTCACCCGCTTCGACGTGAGTGCCTTCTTCTACATAAAGCGGTAAGCCTGGTGCCTCACGACCGTAGAACATACCACCGCATACAGCAACCAACTCATCAGCTTTAGTAGCTGGTGGTGGCACGAGCACTTTCATCATTTGGCCTTGAAGCGTTTCGTCGTGCAAACGTGGTGGAATGGTAACGGTTAGATCATTGTTCACTTTGATTTCATAGAACATTGCATCGCGAGCCATCTTTGGCAACGCACCCATTACTTCCATACCCGCTTGATAACCGACATGAGCCGCTTGAACTTGCGCCCACTCTTCTTCACTTAGGCCGCCTTGAGGCACGTCCTGATTAACCAACCCAACTAACTTTTGATAATCAGTAACACCTAAACGCTCTTCAAGGTCACGGTAGAACGCAAGCGCTAATTGAAGAACCTC
Organism: Pseudomonadales bacterium; assembly: GCA_022361455.1. GTDB lineage: Bacteria > Pseudomonadota > Gammaproteobacteria > Pseudomonadales > Ketobacteraceae. The sequence goes on from JAKSAW010000638.1 coordinate 33,440, forward strand.
ATTGTCATGCTCCCAAATGCATTCTGCAGCAGGAAGGTCGGCACGGTAGTCCATATTTAAGTAGTGGAATGTTTCGTCCAACACATAAATTGGGTTCTTGGTCCAAACAACCGTGTCGCCATCAAACTTGATATTAGCTTTGTTTAAGCTTAACCAACCAGAGAAGATATGAGGCTCATCTAGCAACAACTCTAGAGGACGCAACAACATAGTATGCTTACGCTCAAGAACATTGTCAGTTGCTTTAACCGCATCAGCTAATGTAGCAGCATCACCATGTGCGTCAGCCACTTGCTTTTTGTATTGCGTTTTAACTTGACGGAAAGCATGCTCAAGATCGAAATCGTTAGATTCTTTCTTCAACAAACCAACCATCGTTAAGTAGGGCATTACAAATTTGGTAGTCGATTTAGCGTGAACGTTCTCACCTAAAAACCAGTGAACTAAACCGTAGTGGAACTGTAGGTTAGTACCTAGGTTTTCACCCACTAAGCGTGTACGACGCAACACTTCGGCCATTTCGACATAACTGTCGACACGGGTTTGACCAACAGTAAGTAACAACGCAATGTTACTATCGTAGGCACCCGCTAGGTGATACTTGATGAATTGATCGGTATCTGGATTCTTAACGGAGATACCTTGGTCATCACGAATTTCACCTTCAATAGGATCAGACCAGTATTCAATAATACCGCCAGCATGTGGCTTCAATGCACGGTTAGTCGCATTCATACGAGCTTCAACCGAAGCACGCTCGCGAGGAATACGCTCAGGCTTAGGTAGCTTCTTACCGTGACGAGCAAGAATGGTCATTGCTTCAACAATAGAATCAACAACGAAATATTCATTCTCATCATCAGGGTTAACAAACTTTAAGGAATAGCATAATTCAGATACACGATGCTCTACTTGAATACGTGTATTCATTTCCATAAAGAAGTGGCTGTCTTTATCAACGATACATTCGAAAGTCGATACAGAGTCCAAACCAACAGCCTTACCAAAGCGCTCTGATTCGTCTTCCATCTTAACAAGAATATCGTAGTCGCCTTCCAATGCAGTGGCTTCTTCTTTGCGGCCTTCTTTTTCAGCTAGAGCAATCGCTTCTTGAAGCATTTCACGAGTTTGTGAAACTTCTAAAAGCTTCTGTTCGTGCATCTGCAAAGAACAGTCACGAGCACCTAATGTTGTGCACCATTCGCCGTTACCAATAACTTGGATTTCTTGGTGACGAGTTGTTTCGATGTTTAATTCGATCAACACGTTTTTATTGTCACCAACACCAGTGGTTTTAACTTCTTGAAGTACTTCTTTTAGAAGCTCCGGCGCTTTACCCGCTGCTTCGCGGATACGGTCAACTAATTCGCCTTCAAAAGCTTTAGGTGATTGAAGGATACGCTGACCTTTACCACCACCGCCACCAATGGCTTTTAGACGTACGCGGTTTTCAGGGTGTTTTTCGAAAACTTCAGCGACACGAATTTTCGCTTCTTCGCCAAGGTCTTCAATCGTAACAATGTCGATACCTTTGTCATAGGACGCATAAAGCACCGCATCTGCCGCATCTTCTAGTGCAACATCGTCAGCAATTTTAGCTGCATCTACATCTAAATCGTTATCAGCGATAACTTTCTTTAAACCATCGCGATCGTTAACTTTGCGAAGCAAAGTCAAAGCAGATAGGTTATCGATACCAGGAGTAACACTTACGTCGTTTGCTAGTGCAGTACGCTTTGCTTCGTCTTTTGCACCTGCGCCTTTAACCGTTTGCGAGCAAGGACCAATGAAGTTAAGGCCAGCTTCTTCCAAAGCACTTACAAGCGCTTCGTCTTCAGCCATAAAACCGTAACCGGCATAGATAGAGTCGTAACCATTTTCTTTAGCGATGCTAATGATTTGGTTAATACGTGCTGTACGCTCGTCTTTATCAGCACCAGTGTAATCAGGTACACGGTGAACGCGATCAGGGTCCGTTAATAAACGAAGCTCTGGCGCAAGCGCATTGTTGTAAGTAATAGAATCTTTTTCTGAAAGCAGGATACCGTAACCATCGATACCCATCTCATCCCATACGTCCATCACTTCTTTACGGATAGGGCCACGGCAGATAATTAATGGCTTCATGTCCGAACAATCGAACTGACGCACCCATGCCGGAGTGTCCGTATCAGTACGACGACGATCTTGGTGGATTAATGGGTTATTCGTGTAATAGTTAATTTCTTGAGTCACTGTTAAAAACCTCTTTAAAACCCGATCGATTAGTGGAATTCACGTTGTACGGCGGTCAATGGACCAGGCTCGTAGTGACGCAATAACAAATCTAAATTATCTGCCAATTGGGCACGCAAATCATATGGCATAACCAATTGAGAGATAGAACCAAGGCTTAATGCCTCTTTCGGGTTCATCAGTTCTGCTTCGTATTTCGCAGAGTAAGCTGCTTCTTGCTCTTTCAACCAAGCGTCTACATCTGCAACGGCTTGCTTGTTTGCGCTATCTTCAGCAACGCCTTCAGCCATCAGCTCTTTAACACGCTCTGCGATGCGGCCTTTCACTTGGCTGCGAATGGCGCGAAGCTCTTTCTTATAAACGAAGTCTTTACCAGCTGGGCCCATTACCGCCAAGCGAGTAGTAGGCAACGCTAGTACAACATCAGAACCTGTCGCATAGCTGTTGAATGCTGCGTATGCACCACCGAAGGCGTTACGAACAATCAAGAGAATACGCGGGGTACGGATATCAATGATGGAATCCAACATGGCACGACCAGCTTGAACGATACCGCGGTGTTCTTGCTCAGTACCTGGTAAGAAGCCAGTGGTGTCCTCAATGAAGACCATTGGGATGTTGTAGAGGTTACAGAAACGAATAAAGCGAGCATTCTTTAATGACGCATCAACATCGATCTGACCAGAAGAAACCGCACTGTTGTTAGCAATAAAGCCAACAACGTTACCGCTCAAACGACCAAAAGCACAAATGGTGTTTTGGGCACGTTGCGGTTGGAATTCGAAATAGTCACCGTGGTCGCAAACTTGTTGAATCAGG
>JAKSAW010000002.1 GCA_022361455.1 Pseudomonadales bacterium
CCTCCCCGGTGTGGTCGAGTTCCGAGGGTAGCGTTGGCGAGCCGCGCGGCGCAGGTGTAGGAGATCTCTTGAATGGCCGTTATGGATCTGAACTCCGATCTGGGCGAGAGCTTCGGCCCCTACAAGATCGGCAACGACGAAGAGATGCTGACGATCATAAGCTCGGCGAACGTCGGCTGCGGTTTCCACGGCGGCGATCCCGTAGTCATGCACCGCACGCTGGAACTCGCGAAGGAGAACGACGTCGGGGTCGGCGCGCATCCCGGATTCAATGACCTCTACGGCTTCGGCCGCCGGCAGATCGTGGGTGAGCGGCCGGACGATATAGAGAAGATGCTGATCTATCAGGTCGGCGCAATCCAGGGCATGGCGGCAGCCTTGGACATGCGCGTGACCCATTACAAGATTCACGGCGCGCTGGGCAACATGGCCTGCGTCGACCCCGACCTGGCCATGGCTGCGGCCCGCGCCGTCAAGGCCGTTGCGCCGGATCTCCTCTTCCTCGTCCTGCCGGGCAGCGAGCTAGAGAAGGCAGGGGAGCGGATTGGCCTGCGCTTGGCGCGCGAGATCTTCGGTGACCGCGCCTACGACGATGCCGGCATGCTGGTGCCGCGAAAGCAGGAGGGCGCCGTCCTGCACGACCCGGAAGTGGCCGCACCGCGCATCGTCAAGTTTATCGAGCAGGGCGCGATCGAGAGCGTCAACGGCAAGAAGATCCCTGTTCCCATCGATTCGATCTGCGTCCATGGCGACAGCCCTTCCGCGGTGGAGATGGCCGCCGCCATTCGCCTGGCGCTCACGGACGCCGGGATCGAGATTCGGCCGATGTCGCAGACCTTGAACTGACGGGACGGTCGTGGCGCATTGACTGCCGAGGTCACCTTTCTTCCCTGCGGGGATACGGGCCTGTCCGTACAGCTTGGCCATGTAATCGACCGCGACCTCAGCCATCGCATCGTGCGGTTGGGACGGGCGGTCGTCGGGGCCGACATCCCTGGAATCGTCGAAGCGGTCCCGACTTACTGTTCGCTCCTCGTGCACTATGACCCGCTGGTGGCCACGCGGGCCGATCTGATCGATCGAATAAGACCGATGATCGGCGCCCTGGACGAAGGCGGTCCAAGCGGGGGTACGGCTTGGCGCTTGCCGGTCTGCTTCGATGGGCCGGACTATGCCCCGGATCTGCCGGTCGTTGCCGACTGGGCCGGGATGACCGTCGATGAGGTGGTCAGCGACATGACCGCCGCGCCTCTGTATGTCTACATGATCGGCTTCGCGCCGGGTCAACCCTATCTCGGAGATTTGCCTGATCGAATGGCAATCCCTCGTCGTGAGGATCCGGTGTCCGGCGTCGCCGCCGGCTGCGTGGTCGTCGCCACGGGAAAGGCTGTCATCTATTCGATCGGCAATCCGACGGGATGGTACGTGGTCGGGCGCACGCCGGCACAGCTATTCGATCCCGCGCAAAGCTCGCCGTCGCTCTTGGCGGCCGGGGACTCGGTCTCG
>JAKSAW010000410.1 GCA_022361455.1 Pseudomonadales bacterium
ATCCCCCGTTGCGCCCGTCGTAATGCTTTTTAATAGTTGAGGCATGGGAGCAAATAATATTTTGCTAAGAATACTTAATGCGATCAGTACAAATGCAATAGTTACAAATAAAAATAATGCCATTACGGTGTTGCGAGTTTGAAAGGGTTCTTTGATGTGTTCAATTAAGCTTTCACTCGGCGTGCCATTACTGATGGAGCTCTTGAGGCTTTTCCTTAATTCCTCATTGATCTCAAGGGTTGTTGATCAGTTAGTTTGGGATGTTGCCTGGAAATGCAATAGCAGGCGATTTGGCAGGAAGTTTCGTATAGTTAATAACGACTTAAATAATAGTGGTACAAAAAATAGGAATTTTTTGCTGATTCAACTGGAAGTGCCGCTAGGCAAGCTAGCGGCGGGTTTGGGGCGAGGTCTTTTTAGTTGATGCCGTCTATCTCATACCAAGGGGTTGGGTTGATAGGGCAACGATAACGTACGCCATTGGTGGTAATAGTGACCCTAGAAATTTTGGTTTCACCCGGCTCTAGAGGAAACTTATCTAATGTTTTGCGAGTCTCCAAATCTTGAATTTGAAAGCCCACTAACTTGTTAGCCTTGTTGGTAATCACAAACTCATATTCACCCGCTTTGAGGCCAGCAATGGTTTCTTCCGCAGCAAAATAACCATTGTATTCATCGAGATGGATGACGGTTACGCCATCCGCACGGGTTTGTGGCGTGCCCGCTAAGGCTGCTTGGGAGAAGAAAATGCTAGCTGCCAGCGCAATAACAAACTGAGAGACTTTCGATAGGGCTTTCATGATGTACTCCTGTATTCAATTTTTTCGGTTGCTTGGAATATCCGTTGTTTGTTGCGGATAGGAGTACTATAGTGATTTTAATCTGTACAATATGTATCTATAGGTCCGTAATATATGTCCAATCGTCCAGATATCTATTTGGAATCGCCCGATGCCTTAAGTTCGCTGTTGACTCGTTTGGAGTTAACGGCAGAGGTTTATGTGAACGGTGATTTCTGTGGGGCTTGGGCGGTAGATACCTCTGGTAGTCGCCGCATTCCCTTTCACCTGATTGGGAGAGGCCAGGCGTGGCTTCATATGGAAGGGGAGCCAGAGCGTTGTTTGTCACCTGGGGACTTGGTTGTGTTTCCCCATGATAGTCAGCATATCCTGTCTCATTCAGCAGACTTGCCGATACCTGAACAAGTGAATGCTGAATTGCAGCAAGACGAGGGGCCGATTACTCGGTTGATCTGTGGTTTTTTCGAATTTCGGAGTCCTGCACTGTGGCCATTGTTGGATGCGCTTGCTGCGGTGATTGTTTTGGATCTCAGTGATATGAGTTCTATGCCAAGTGCTAGGGCGATTATCGACATGATGGTATCGGAGCTGAATCAGGAAAAGCCTGGTCATTATGCTGTGGTTAATCAATTGGCCGTATTGTTGTTTGTTGAAGTGATTCGACACCAAATTACATCCGGCCAGGTAAAGCATGGGTTGTTAGCGGCGCTGTTTGATAAGCATGTGGGGAAAGCCCTAAATCGAATTCATCATCAGCCTGAAATACCGTGGACTTTGGCTTCTTTAGCAAATGAAGCCGCCTTAGGGCGTTCTACGTTTGCACAGCGCTTTACTTCAATGGTGGGGGTGTCTGCCATGCAGTATTTAACGTCGTGGCGAATGGCTGAAGCGACGCGAATGCTGCAAACCACGACGCTTTCAATGCTCTCTATTGCAGAAAAAAGTGGTTATGAGTCAGAGGCGGCGTTTCGCAAAGCCTACAGGCAAAAAACTGGCAAAACTCCAGGCTCAGTGCGCAAGGGCTAAATGCTTGCCAGACCTATTAGTAAAGAGAAAAGCATAAGAATTAACATGACGCAGCCCACTAAAAAAATTGGTAGACGATGCGGAATATGATTCGAGCCAACATGGATGTAGGCATGCACACAACGGCTAATGGCGTACCCCCAAGCGAGAATTAACGTTACCATCGAAACGCTATTGACAAGATATAGCGTTATACATAAGGCATAGAACAGTACTGGAGTTTGAAACTGGTTATCGATATTGTTTGATACCTTCACAACATTCTCGTTCCAGGCTTTATTATCTAATGCTGTTTTAGAGCGATCGATTTCACCGGCTTTAACGGCTTTGGCTTTTCTTGCGGCTAACAAAAAGAACATGAAAATAGTTAGGATTATTTGCAGTGCCATTGGCCAAAAAATATGATGTTGAGCGATCGTCATTGCTATATCCCAATTTGTTTTTTTGATCTTGTTTGTATTTTTGCTCGTGTTTGGGTTGCTTCGTAAGGCCGATGCCCAACTAAGCTTAAATGAGTCTAGTTAATAATAATCTAGCGTCAGCCTAGCATACTTGCGGTGGTTATTCGAAAAAGCTTTCGTTGGTTGAATTATTCTTGGCGCCCTGTCGTCTGCCAATATCTTTTCTTAGTTGTTCAAACTGTTCAAAGGCTTGTTCTTGCTGGGCCGGGCGTGCTGGAGCATCATCATCGACGGTGATGGTGAAGCTATCCTCTACTGGTGTTTCTGCATTGCCTTCTGTGGCGTCTACTGATTGATTGATAACGTCTTGTTCGGTTGCTGGTAACTCGCCAGCATCAAACTCCTTATCTTCTGGAAGTTTACTCTCATCAATAACCCCTTCCTGCTGGCGTTTAATACGTGCGGCTGATTCGTCTTTAAGCACTAGTATTGAAATGCGGCGATTGATGGGGTTTAGTGGGTCGTCCTTGTCGAATAACACGGAGGACGATAATCCTACTACTTGCGAAATTTGCGATTGCTGTATGCCACCTTTTTGCAGTGCCCTTCGTGCCGAGTTAGCTCTTTCTGCTGATAACTCCCAGTTTGAGTAATCGCTTCGCTCAGTGAAAACTGCGGCGTCAGTATGGCCGGAAATACTGATGCTATTGGGGACTCTGCCAATGGTAGTACCCAAAGCTTCAAGAATATCGGCCATATGGCCTTTTACTTTATCGCTACCACTATCAAACATAGGCCGCGAATCTTTATCGACGATTTGGATCTGCAAGCCATCATCGGTGATTTCCATGATGATTTGATCTTTGTATTTCTCAAGCTCAGGATTTTCCTCGATCTTGGTTTGCAGCTTGCGCCGTAGCTCAGAGAACTTTCGATACTCGATTTGTTGCGCAAGATCCTCAACAGTTTGCTCATCGATAACATTGCCCTGAGCATTGTTTTCGTTTTCAGATTTCGGTGCTTCGCTCTCGCCTTCGCTTTTCTTTAAACTGCCTTCCAAATCGATAACGTAGGGAGAGCCACCTTCAGTAAACGCGCTGGGATCATTAAAGTAACCAGAGATCGCCATTTTCTCTTCTACCGTGGTGGCTTCCATTAACCAGAGCACAAGAAAAAAAGCCATCATGGCGACGGCAAAATCAGCGAAAGCTACTTTCCAGGCGCCACCATGATGGCCGTGTTTTTTTTTCTTAACACGGCGAACGATAATGGGTTTGTCGTCGATGGCGTCCATGGGTTAGCGACCCCGGAGATGCTCTTCTAGTTCAGAAAAGCCAGGTCTTACGGTGGAATAAAGTGTCTTGCGGCCAAACTCCACTGCCATTTGAGGAGGGATGCCATTTACGTTGGCAAGCAAGGCTGTTTTGATACATTCCAGTGCTTTTACTTCTTCTTTTGCCTGATGCTCCATGGCTGTGCTCATCGGGCCAACAAAACCATAGGCAAGCAGGATACCTAGAAAGGTGCCTACTAGAGCAGCAGCTACGTGTAGACCTAATTCTTCTGGCGGCCCACCAAGTGATTTCATGGTAATGACGATGCCTAGTACTGCCGCCACAATGCCGAAACCCGGCAGCGCGTCTGCGACACGACTTAAGCTATGTGCAGGCTCTTCTAGCTCTTCGTAAGCAGTTTCGATATCTTGATCCATCAGGGTCTCAAGCTCGAATGCTGATAGGTTTCCGGTAGTGATGATTCTTAGGTAATCACAGATGAACTCTCGGCACTGGTCGTTGTTAAGAATTCGCGGGTAGCGAAGGAAGATTTCACTTTCGTTAGGATCTTCAATGTCCTCTTCGATCGCCATTAGTCCATTGCGTCGGGATTTATTGAACAACTCATACAATAGCGTCAGTAAATCCATGAAGCTTTGTTTGTTGTGGGATTTGCCCAGAATAATATGGCCAACTTTTTTAAAGACTTGCTTCACGGTGCTGGTAGGGTTGGCCACAATGAATGCACCAAAAGCTGCTCCGCCGATAATGAGCAGCTCAACGGGTTGCCAAAGGGTTGCTAGGTCGCCACGGGCAAGAACGTATCCCCCGAAAACGCTAACTGCAACAATCATATAGCCGAGAATTTTTAACATACAGATATAGGTCTTACTACAACAATACTAACGCTGCCTTCATCTAGGGCAGTGAGTAAAAAAAATAACGCTATAGTTAAAAGTTAAGGACAGCTTTTCACATTACACAACTGCAATCGCAGCGATTGTGATAGGTGTCTATATGCGATTGAGTTATCAATTTACGAGTTTAAATGCTTGATGCTAATGGTTTTGCATGTCAGCTGAATTTCGACCAAAAGGATTAGAGACTTGGGTTTATCTGCTTGATGAAAGCCCGATACCCGTTCTAGCCCACACATCCCAGGCGCTAAAAACCTTGGTGGTTGGAACCACTGATTGGGGTTTGAGTGATATCGCCGATATCATGGTCAAAGACCCCATCATGACGGTTCATTTGCTGCGGGAAACGCAACGAGTTTTCGCAGGCAAAGCTGCTGGTACTATGACTGACGTGCATCATTGTGTGTCTTTATTAGGTGAGACACGGGTATTGGGATTGATTAAGCAATTTAAAGCTATGAACGGTGATGTGAATGATGCCAATGAAGTGGCATATCAGGGCGCTATTGTTCAAAGCTTTCACGCTGCAGCTCAGGTTGAGGCTTGGCATAAGGTGCGACGACAGTCAGCAGTAGATAAGCATGTTTTGGCAGCAAAAATGGCAGGGGTTCCTACATGGTGCTTGTGGTATTTCGCCAATAAAGAAATGTCGATTATTGATAAGTTGCAGAAGGAAGAGCGTATTGAAAAGTCTGATGCTGAGCGCGCGGTGTTAGGTTGCACCAGCCAAGAGATTGTTAAAGCACTTGCTAAACGCTGGCATTTTCCAGAAGTAATTTTGAATGCTTTGAATGGAGAGAGGCTGCCCTCAGCGAAGTTCCTCGCTAAGGTGGCTCATGAAGGCTATCACCTCAAAGAACCTCGGATTCCCAATAAAGATGAACGTGGTGAGATAGTTAAAACCTCATCTTTTATTGTGGCGTTGGCGCATTGGCTGGCGCGAGAATCTGACTTGGATTGGTATTCGCGGCAAACACGACGAGTACTAGCCGTATTGGCTGCCTATTTAGAAATCGATTTGCATCAAGCAAGATTGGTAGCACAAAAGGCGGCTTTAAAAGTATCGCGACAGTTCAACTTTCCCGCTGTTGAAATGCCGGGTGCTCGGTTATTACTGCCTCCGCAACCAGCGTTTCGTCGTAGATTGTCTCCCGCCAAACTATCGAATGCTGTTGAACAGTTATCTCAAGGTAAGCCGTTACATCAACCGGAACATGGGCAGGACGAGCCTACCAATATTTATGTTGCTGAAGAAAGTACTCAGAGGCAGCCAACCACTAAGCCAGAGCCAGTGGCTCAGCCACTGCCTGTGGCTAAACGAACCCCTGGTTTTGCCAGTGTAGAAAAAGAGAAAATCTATAAACAATATGTAAAAACACTCCTTAATGACCCCAAGGCCTTTTCAGATGAGCACGAAGTGCTTCGCAAAACCATGGAGGTGCTCAAGGATTGCACTGCTGTGGAGAGGGTGGTGTTGTTTGTTTTTGAGCCGGCGAAAAAGAGTCTAAGGGGTTACGCTGCCATGGGGTGTGAGGATCGACCAGAATTCCGTAAGGCTAATGTGTCGTTAAGCCCCCCCAATTTCTTCACTCAATTAATGCGCAAGCCCCAGGGGGTTTGGGTGCATCCAGAAAAGAAGGCAGATATAGCGGCCTTGGTGCCAGGTGTGTTCAAGCAGCTTTCTCAAGCAGATGAATTCTTTAGTGTTTCTGTGTTTAACCACAAGCAGCCAGCAGCCATGCTCTATGTGGATAATGGGGCGGATGACCGTAAGAGTCTCTCTGAGGCTGAGTTTAAAATCACCAAAACCATTGCTAATGCTACTTCGAAATTCCTCATTCAGATGGGTAAACGGGCACTAAATTCCTGACATTTGAGGTGTTCTTCAGTACACTCTCGGCCAAATTAACACTGTAAGGCCAGTTCATGTCTGATCCCTTGAAACTCCCATTGGTTATTGAGCCCGATGAATTAGAACCCTTGCTCGGTCACCCTGATCTGTTGGTATTAGACTTTTCTACACCAGACACCTATCGTCGTGCCCATGTTCCTGGAGCATTGTTTGTGCCTTTTCAGCACACCATGAATGGTATGCCGCCTGCAGTAGGTGCTTTGCCGGCACCGCAGCATCTGGATCAGCTATTGTCTGCGATTGGTTTGACCGAAGACAAATGGGTGATTGTCTACGATGATGAAGGTGGAGGTTGGGCAGGTCGTTTTATTTGGTTGTTAGATTGTATCGGTCATCAGCGTTATAGCTACTTGAATGGTGGTATTCACGGTTGGTTAGCTGATGAAAAGGCGCCGTCACAAGATCCTGTGGAGCCTGTTGCCAGTGATTATTCGGTAACAGTGTCCGATGATGCCTTTGCAGTCAATAAAGAGTATTTAATTGCAAACCATACCCGAGAAGATTTGGTGGTATGGGATGCGCGTTCTCCAGAAGAATTTGTGGGAACACGAGTTAATGCGCAAAAGGCAGGACACATCCCTGGAGC
>JAKSAW010000001.1 GCA_022361455.1 Pseudomonadales bacterium
AAAAAGACTTGTTTATTACTATAAAAACAGCCGTTAGATTATTTCAGGTCGATACATTGACAGTAGCAAGACCATCGATTTGAAAAATGAACTCCTTGTAGATCAATTGGTTCCGACCACGAAACAAGCGGTAGCAGTGGTGCTACCACCTATATTGAGGGTGGCAACCTTATTAGCTTTGGGAACCTGATACTCGCCTGCGTTTCCTGAAACCTGTTTGGCTGCGTCTAAAAGCATACGCACCCCTGTAGCACCCACCGGGTGACCAGTACCGATCAATCCACCACTCGGGTTAATGGGCAAAGTACCTTCAAAAGCAATAACACCCTCTTCCACCGCCTTCCAGCTTTCGCCAGGGGCAGTAATTCCGAAGTGATCAATCGCCATATACTCGGTAATGGCGAAACAGTCATGAGTTTCAATCGCAGATAACTCGGCGACGTTGGCCACGCCGGCTCGACCAAATGCATCATCAATGGTTTGTCTTACGTGAGGAAAAATAAGAGACTTATCTTCACTAGCGGCCACCTTGGATCCATAACTGATAGGGGCCGTGCGATGTCCCCATCCCTGAATTTTGGGGATCTGTTCTAGTGACAAGCCGCGTTTGCTGGCATATTGGCGCGCGTAGCCTTCGCTGGCCAACAAAACACAAGCACCACCATCGGTGACTTGGCCGCAATCATTTCTCCTTACCCAGCCATCGATAATCGGATTAGCTTCATCATCAGCAGTAAAGCTTTGCTCATTAAATTGCCAAGTGCGGGTTTGAGAGTTGGGATTGCGCCGGCCGTTTTCGTAATTAATTTCCGCGATTCTCACCACGTGGTCGTAATTAATGCCATAGCGTTTGTGATACTCGTCGGTGAGCTGATGGAACATATGTGGCCAGCAATATTTCACGCCCTCAGCCTCGTGACCTCGCCAAGCCGCTGCGCCAAGATACTGAGCAGCAGTATCGCCATGGACATTGCGCATTTGTTCAACACCAAGCACACAGGCTAAATCGTAACGCCCAGATTCAATATCAGCCATAGCTGCTAAGGCTGCCATACTACCCGACGCACAAGCGGCTTCGTGTCGATTAGTGGGGAGCCCCGCCAATGCAGATATTTTCTCGACAAGTACGCCACCCAACAGCCCCTGCCCACAAAACAAGTCAGCGATGAAATTGCCAATGTGCACCACGCCAATGTCTGCGACATCTAGGCTAGCATCATCAAGAGCCCCCAGCACGGAGGCCTCCATCAGATCGGCTATTTCCAGTGATTCCCTAGCCCAATTACGCGAGTAATCAGTCTGATGCCCACCTAAGATATATACGGATTTAGTGCTGCTACTCACTGGTTCGCTTCCTCTGTATGCGGTTAATATTGTTATTAGTTAACTTCAAAAGTATAACAACCTTGGACAAGGCTCCACTTATACATCTGATTTAAATGGCTTTTTCTAAAAACTGTCATTTTCAACCCATGACCCAAGGCATTCTTGCCCGCGCGTGAACCATCGGTCACTTTTTCTAAGAAATCTCAAGCTAGTTTTAGGCAGATCATTCTAATTTTTGTAACTAAACTTTGCGCCACTTCGAAAAACTATTGAACACTTATTTGGGAATCGTCACGAGGAATATCATGGTACAAGAGAAAATTAAGACTCAATTAGAGCAAGTTCAAACTCAAGTTAACAAGCAACTTGATAAAGCCAAAGCGGAAGGCCTACGCATTCTTCGCGAATTGGGTGCAGATGTAGAAGACGGTCAACCTGTTAGCCTTAACGACGTAGTCGCTGAACTACGTGAAAACAACGAAGGTGTTCGAGATTTCGTTCGCAAGTTAAACGTAGCAACTTACGACAACCGTTTCGAGCTTAACTGGAACGCTAACATGATGTCAGCGTATGCCAAGCTTCAAGCAAACAAGACTTATTCTAAGAATGTTCACCCTCGTATCTTAGAAGCTCGTGAAGCGGTTGAAGCTCAGATTAAAGATTTAAGCGAAAAGGCTAAAGAGCTACGCACTAAAATTGCTAGCTAATCACGCCTTAAATGTTCTCCTGTTTTAGGCTCTCTCATAGAGCCTTGCACTTTACGGCCTTTCATGATGAAAGGCCTTTTTTATACCTATAAATTCTTCGCCAGCTTCGCAAGCTGCAACCCCCAATACCAGACGCTTTTCCAACCTTAACCAATTTGGCTATACTAACGGCTATGATTGGTTTGCCACCGCCTTCACCCGTTGACAAAACCCCACGGTGCCTAGAACTCGGGGACGAAGATCCTGTTGCCAAAATTCTTGAGGCAATGAAGAGCGATGATGAATCTTTAAAGAAGAATGCCATTCTCTGCAAACAGTGCGACCACGTCATTACTTTCCCCGAAGACCTTATCACCATCAATGATCGCTTCATTCACACCTTTACCAATCCTTCTGGATTACAATTTGATATTCAGTGCTATCACTCTGCTGAGGGAGCGTTGGTTTCAGGTAAACCGACTGACTTCTTTACATGGTTTAAGGGTTATGCGTGGCAATTTTGCTACTGCAAAAATTGCGGTAATCATATAGGTTGGTTTTATAGCAACCAAGAAGATCAATTTTTTGGCTTGAATCTCGCTACCCTCAAAGGGGATATTTAATAGGGGTGGTAAGCGACTATTCAGTTAGCTTTGGCTTGCGATTAGAGCGCTTATCTTCCCATTCGAGATCAGTTGGCTCATACCAACCAATCGCTTCCAATACGGATTGCTGGGTGACTACAGACAGTGTATCCCAGAGAAACTTAAACTCTTCCAAACCTAGCTCCTGACGTTTGGCGACGCGACTATTAAGCTTGGAGGTAATGGCAGGAAGCTTAACGACCTCGCCTAGTTTACCGGGCACCACAATGACCTTCCCTAAGTATTTTTTGCGGTGCGTGCGAGCAGCAAACACATCATGTAATGCATCTGCAGCTAAGCGAGCGGATTCAAGGTTAAATTCTTCACTGTCCATAAAACCAAATACTAGCGTTTTTAGCTATCAAACAACAAGCAACTTGCCTTGCTTTAAAGCCCCTAGTCTTCCAACTTCCAGGAAAAGTCCCAGTCATCAGCGGGAGGCGAATCCAAATAAGTTTCACATCGAGTTAGATAAAGCTTCGAAGGTACATCACCAGGGAATAGTTCTAAACAAGCCTGAAAACAGACAATGGCGGCCTGCCAATCACGACGGTAATAATGTGCCATACCCTGCTGATAATCCAACAGCAAGCGCTGCTTCAAGATACGCACATTATCTTCGTCCGCATTGAAGATTTCATAAATCCTAACGGCCTTCTGCTTACCACGCACTTTCACGTAGTCTAACTCTCTGTATAAGGTGCCTGATTTAGAATCCAACAAGTCCAAAGTATACGAAGAGCATATAATTTTTACATGATACTTTTTGGTCAGTTTCTCTAATCGAGACGCCAGGTTCACCACATCACCCAATACTGTGGTATCCATGCGGTCCTGTGTTCCTACGGTACCGATAATGACAGGGCCAGTATTTAAACCCACACCGATATCAATAGGCACATAGCCAGCCTTAGCACGATCTTCATTATATTGGCGCACAGCGAGCTGCATTTTAATAGCAGCCTGTACTGCGTTATTAGCTTCTTCTTCGTAATGATTACTTTCAAAGATAGCGAGTATGGCATCGCCAACAAACTTATCGATAAAGCCGCCACTTTGATGAATAGGCCTATCCATACGATTAAAATAAGCATTAAGGAAATTCAATAATTCCTGCGGAGACATTCCCTCTGAGATATGAGTAAAGTCCCGGATATCAGAGAACATAATAGTGATGATATCCGTCTCAGCCTTACCCAGTTCAATATTTTGCACACCACTATCAGCCACTCGACTCAAAAACTGCCGTGGCACAAATCGTTCAAAAGTATTCGTCATCGCAGTCAGTTTTTGCGTTTCTATCAAGCGCTGTTGTAGCGCCTGCTCTCTCTGTTTCTTCATCAAATTTATGCGGTCCGCCAATGCAAATGAAAACATCAACACTTGGATAACGGCACCGACTTGTATTGAATAGGTTCCTAAGAAATAGGATGAAATCAGATGGAAGTTGTTCATGATCCATAACACTATCATGGTCAACATGCCCAACCAGGCTAGCAAGTAAAGTCGCGCAGCTTTAAATCCCCGGCGATAACCTAAAGAAGCACTCAGCAAGACGAACATTATGGTCAACAAGAATTGCACAGACAACAATGCAGCACTTACATGATGACCGCCATAAAGCACTAGCGCTAACCCAGGAAGCACGCTGACTAGTATCGCGTTAAGGCATATATGTAATACCGGCGCATTTTCTTTAGTATTGAGAAAGCTTTGCGCAAACAGCACAATAAACATCACGGTAAATTCTGAAAATACCAAGTTGCTCTTATTATTCCACCACGGTAATTCAGGCCAAAAGTATTCGAAACCCAAGCCCCTTAAAGAAGCCGCAAATAAAGCAACACTCAATAGATAAAACACATAATAGCAATAGCTAACATCACGTATCGTGAGAAAAATAAACGCGTTATACATAACCATGATAAATAACACGCCATAGAAAATACCATCCATCAAAATATTATTGTGTTCTTGTTCTACGAATACTGACTCTGCCCATAACAGCATTGGCATTTGAAAAGTGCCATTCGTGGCAACCCGAAAATAAATATTGGTAGCCTCACCTTTGGGCAATGTAAGCGGGAATAAAACAGCGTGGTGCTTAATCGGTCTTAGCGAGAACGGAATAGAGTCCCCAGACACGTATGATTTAAAGCCATCAGCTTGCTGAATATAAATTTGTACCTGATCAATTGAGCGCCCCATACCCGTTAGCTCTATTAACCAACCAGGAGTCTCTTCAGTTTCATTGCTCAAAGCTAATTTAATCCAATAGACCGAATTCACATAACCAAAGCTCAATACCCTCTGGCTGTTGCGAATGAAGTGAGACTCCATTGCTTTAGACGCAACATCACCGATTAAATAGCGCTGATCGGGATCTTCGAAGTAGTAAAGATAGGGAGCAACATCAAAGCGACCCTTACCCTGATCAATCAGAAATGGTATTTGCATGGCTGGCTGAGCAATATCAACCAAGGATGGCATTTTTACTGCAGGCGCATCAGAACTTGCCCCTACCAAGGATAGGGGCAAGAATGACAATAATACGCAAATAAGAACCTGTCTCGCACAACACAGGAATCGAGAATTCATAGTACCTAGTTCATTAAGTGATCTAGGTAAGTATAGGCAACGATTATGATTTTTAGATTTTTTGTGTCATTACTGAGCGCGGTAGTCCTGGAGCATTTCGTTCATCAACTCAGTAAGTTCCACATGCCATTGGTCAACCGCAGCATCCACCGCTTGTGGATCGTTAAGATCAACTTCTGGGGGCATTTGTAGCTCACTTAAATAATGAGTCAATTTAACCGGCCTGGGGATCAGAGACAGCCCCAAACCACGAATAGCAGGCAACGGCAAGCGAGCTTTTTGGTAGACAAATT
The DNA here is from genome assembly GCA_022361455.1 of Pseudomonadales bacterium. Taxonomy (GTDB): domain Bacteria; phylum Pseudomonadota; class Gammaproteobacteria; order Pseudomonadales; family Ketobacteraceae. Next base: position 5,548 of record JAKSAW010000001.1, read on the forward strand.
TAGTGAGCGTATTTTCATAAACTGTATATAAATCATCAGCTTCTGGGCAGGCCGATAGAACAATGGGCGTTTGTGTCTTCACTGCCAAGCGCACAAACCCTTTGCGGCTGTCCCAGCGTACTTTGTACTTTTCTGTAGAAGGCCTCAAAGCTTCACGCATACCTCCTGGAGCCACTAAAGCTAAAGCCCCCTCTTTCTCAAGAAGGTATTCAGCGACATGCGGTCTAGCAGGCACCGCTCCAGTTTTTCCTAAGAATCGGCCAAAAGCAGGAACATAAAATAGTGAGCGATCTCCTAGCGGCCTTACCAATCGCCCAGTGTCCCGCAACACCTGTTTGATGAGCACCCCGTTATCGTAGGTCGCAAAGCTATGATTCACTACCAACAGGCAACGACCTTGAGCAGGAATATTCTCCATGCCAACAACTTCGTGACGATGGTATTTTGAAATAAGCTCATAAGCACCATAAAGGCCGTTTACAGCTTTCTGATTGGGCTCATGATAACGAAAGTCAACTTTGGCATTCATCGACAACGTACTCCTACTACTTTGACCTGGTACTTTTATCTAGGACTTTGATTTCGATAACAGAGCTAGAATTGTAACAAGATCAAGGAGATACAATGTTAACTTTAGTTGCCAATTTGAAGGTTTTTTGGGTCAATCGTTACAGAAAAATTACGTATATAACGAGCTCAATGTCTAGCCTAGCTCGTCGAGTGTTAAGCGAAAACTTGGTACAAATTTGTCCATGAAATAATCGACTTCTGGCAGGGTCAATTCCGCCAACATGGATTCGACTCGTTGCTTAGCAACACCAAACTCATGGTTGCCTGAATCCACTTCATGCAGACACTTTAAGTAGGCAGCAATTATATCAGCGGCCTTAACAAGCAATGCATACTCCTTCGATTCACTGGAATAATCCAATAGAGGCCGATAATGCTCTTGCAGTTCTTCTGGCAACATCACGATTAGCTTCTCCTCCGCTGCTTTCTCTACGGCCTTGTAGGCCTCGGCAATAGAAGGATTGAAATACTTTATAGGGCCAGGCAAATCGCCGGTAAGTACTTCGGTTGCATCGTGATAAAGAGCCATAATAGCCACTTTGTTGGCGTCGATATCACCTTCAAAATAGGTATTACGAATAATCGCTAGCGCATGGGCAATCATGGAGACATCAAAGCTATGCTCTTTAACGTTTTCATTTTCTACATTGCGCTTCAAACCCCAACGTAATATGTACTTCAACTTGGAAACGTAAGCGTAAAAGTGATGCAAAACTAACTCCTTCCTAAACCAACTTCTAATACTAGCGATGCAGCAAAAATAGCTTGCCTACTATCTAGCATAGCCAACGAATATGACGAAGGGATAATTTTACCAATAAGAAAGCCCAGTTAGATTTAAACTAACTGGGCTTAACTACAAAATTTGTTAATTGTGAAGTGAACTGTGATTAAAGATGAGATTCCGCATATTCCGCCAATACAGATCGCGGCACCCCGTTTAGTCTTACCGACGCGCCATGCTTAAAACCTTTAAAGCGCTCAGACATATAAGTTAACCCTGAACTAATGGGGCTAAGGTAAGGTGTATCGATTTGCGCCAAGTTGCCTAAGCAAATCACCTTACTGCCCTCACCTGCTCGGGTAATTATGGCCTTCATTTGATGGGGCGTTAAGTTTTGGCATTCATCGATCAATATCACACTGCGTTGAAAGCTTCTGCCACGAATGTAGTTTAATGCCTTAAATTGGATATTGGCTTTGTTTTTCACATATTCAATGCTGCCAGAGGGGCTTTCATCATTGATGTGAAGCGCTTCGATATTATCAGTAATAGCGCCCAACCAAGGATCCATTTTTTCTTCCTCGGTTCCCGGTAAAAATCCATGCTCTTCAGCCAAAGGCGGCGTACTTCGCGTCACAATTATTTTATTAAACAACTTGTGCTCAACAGTCATTTCAATTGCAGCAGCCAGTGCCAAAATGGTTTTACCTGATCCCGCAGCCCCAGTTAGATTAACTAAATGAATATCCGGATCTAAGAGAGCGTCCAGCGCCAAAGCTTGATATAAATTGCGTGGCTTTAACCCCCACGCACTGCGATTCATTATGCTTTCTTTTTGCAGATGTTTTATAAGAATGTGTTCATCGTTCTCTTCAACCACTTGCCCCACAAACTCATTTTCATCTATCAGATACTGATTAAGGAACACCCCCTCAGGAATTGTGCTTCGTGGCACTGAATGATAAGTAGCGCCCATCTGTTGAATGGTTTCAACATTTTCGACCTTGTCCCAAAAGCTAGCCTCAAACTCGATATAGCCTTTAGTGAGCTGCTTGATGTCCGATACCAACTGATCGTTGTGATAGTCTTCTGAATGCAGATTACAAGCACGAGCCTTTAGCCGCATGTTGATATCTTTTGTCACCAAGATATATCGGGTACCTTTATCCTCCATTTGCATCTGCACAACACGATTAATGATTAAATTATCATTCTGCGTATTAGGTAAACAGGCCTCAGGAGGCTCACCCGTCTTATTCATAATTACCGCTAATCGCCCGCGAGGGATATCGTTTTCCGCGCGTTTAATCGGTACACCTTTTCTCAGTTCTTCTGGACTTAACTCTCCAATCATTGAATCAATTAGCCGAATTGCACTGCGACAATCAGCAGCAACGGAGTTATTGCCAGCTTTTAATTTGTCGAGTTCTTCAAGAACTGTCATAGGGATAATAACGAGGTGTTCGTCGAAATTGAGGATAGCGTTGGGATCGTGAATAAGGACGTTAGTATCTAGTACAAAAGCTTTCGAATCACTTGCATTCACATGCATTCTTTAATACCTCTGGGAATTCAAATAAAAATAACTTACACAGAGCACTGCTAAGTTATTGCCAACTTTTGGTGAAACTATCTTGCTTGCAAGCTAACGATTTTTTGCGGTTAACGAACTCATGCGATTCACTAAAAGCGAGGCGCGTCCGCAATAATTTATTTTTTTGGCGTTAGCTAATTTAATCCCTCCTTTTTAAATCGATTGTTTTAAAAAGTTTTCGAGATAGTTTCCCTTGTTGGCCTCCCAGGTTTTATACAGGGCAAGGGGCCCCGCAGATAAAAACATTCTTTTTGTAAGAATTATTTTTATCAAAAATAACAAATAATTTAGTTCTTTCTTGTATTTACAGTGCGCTAAGGCACCTCATTTCCAATAAGAATATGCCAGTGAAAAAATATTTCAAACAATTTCAAATGAAAGAATCATGAATTTTTTTTAACGTCACACTTTTGAAGAAAACAGCGAGTAGAAGAACATCGATAACGGCCAAGCCAAAATCCCCTGACGACAACTGATAGATCTATAACCAAACATTGAAAAAACGAAGCTCTTTAGCTGGCAATTTGTACACAAATTGCTCGACTGTAACTATCAGTTCTATTAATATCGCTTAAAGCAGTAGGGAAAAGAATAACAACAGGATTCCATGGTTAACGTACTCAATCGCGATAAAGCGTTAATCTCTCTGAGAGAGTTTACCGATCAAAAAGCAGGCATAAGACGACTGCTGTCCTTACCCTCGCTGCAATTGCACGTGTTGCGCGCCTGTAATGATCCACAAAAGACTCCTGAGCAGATAGCCAACTTGGTGAAGTATGATCCTACCCTGATCGCCAAAACCCTGTATCTATCCCCCAGTGAGCATAACTCAACTGAAATTCGCGAACGTATTCATACCACGCCAAGATCATCCATCAAGCAGCTGATTCTTTCCGGTTGTGCTGAACGCTACGCCCTTTACCAAGAAGCGCGACAAGAGGTCTTTGACAGCCTCAAGCAGCAATGGGTGATGTCACTACAAACAGCTTTTCTGGCTAGGTCATTCGCCTACCAATTTGGATATACCAAACCGGATCAGGCCTACTATGCTGGTTTGCTCCACAACATCGGTCAATTGTTGTTTCAATCTGAAGACATAGATGATTACTTTTTACTTCAGCAAAATGCCGGTGACGATATTGAATTGGTGGAACAAGAAAGATCCCAATACGGATTTGACCATACGTTACTAGGCGCCTATCTCGCCAAGCAATGGGGATTGGATACATCCATCCAAGATGCCATTCGCTATCACCATACACCCATTGATAAAATCCAAGATGCCCATCCTCTCACACGCATCGTCTATTTATCACGTTGTATTGCGGAACAACCGTTTTCTAGTTTTAAAGAACTGATCTTATTTACCCGTAGGATATTTAAGGTAGAGCACGACGAATTGATTCCACTAGTAGAATCAGCGCTCACTCAAACTGGCGACGTGATACAGGCGCTGAACATCAATATTCCTAACAGGCTGGTGTCGCAAACACTAGTGCCGTTTCTTCCCGAAGATCAAGCTCATTCACAGTTGCAAGAAACCGCTAAAAGCCATCAGTTAATGCGTGACATCCACGTATGTGGTGTAGTGGATTCAGTTGATATATCGTTGTCTCAAGCCAGCACCGAGATCGATCTACAGAATCTTGTGAACCATTCAGCAAAGGCTCTGTATGGGACCACGCGCTGTTTGTTTTTCAAATTTGCACCACAAACACAAACTTTACACGGCAGTAATTTGGTTTCTCCAGACTGCGTTAGCAACGAAATCATGGTGCATTTAAACAATGAACACAGCGAACTCGCCAAAAGCTTTCGCACCAACCAGCTGTGTGAAACCTTTAACGCCGATTATGATTCGTTATCTGTGATTGATAGAGAGATCATTGATCATACGGTTTCTAACGCCATGGTTTGCGCACCGATACCCGATCCTCAACACCCCTATGAAGACGATAAACTGTGGGGAGTGCTTGTATTTGGCTTTGATACCGATACCGAGTTCCAAATTTCAACGATACAAGCTTCTATCCGTTATTTTGCCCACAGCATTGCGAATCACTTGGCGCGAATAGAAACCTTACAAAATACCATTGATCAAGTGCAACAAACCGAGAAAGGTTTGTATACAGCCACCCTGAAACGCATGGTGCATGAGATCAATAATCCCCTCAGCATTGCCCAGAATAATATCCACGTGCTTGGCGTAAAAAATCGGGATAATTCCGAGCTGACCAACAGCTTGCTGAACATCCAGGAAGAAATCACCCGAGCCGCAGATTTGTTAAAACAGCATCTCGACGTCAATACCAAAGAAGAAATCGAGCAACGGCCAGTCATCATTAATGAGCTCAGTAGCGATCTAATGATGGTATTCAAAGATGCGTTTCTAGACACTAAACAAATAGATTACGACCTGGAACTAGACCAAACAATCCCTCCTGTCTATATTGATGAGAGTTCTTTGAAGCAGATTTTGACGAATCTGGTGAAAAATGCGTGGGAGTCAATGGATGAAGGCGGTTGGCTGGCACTGAAAAGCTTTGACCAAGTGATTATCAACGACAAAGAGTATGTTGAAATCCAAGTTGAAGATGACGGTCCAGGTGTTCCCAAAACCGTACTAGAAAAACTTTTCTCTCCTATCGATAGCCAAAAGGGCGCCGGCCACGCGGGTTTAGGGCTTAGCATTGTAAAAGAACTCGCACAAAGCTTAGGTGGTTTTGTCAGCTATCGAAGAACACAGGGTGATCACACCGTTTTTAGTGTGTTTTTCCCACGGGTAACCAGGCCACCGGAGCATCATTGATGAGGATGATCCCGTTGGCCAACATAACATTATAAAAAAATAGGCCATTTACTTTCGGGGGAAACTTATGAGCCTTGATCAGTTAATTAATAAACCGAAGAGAGCGCTCCCATCCTTTCACACCATATTGGCTGTTGACGATAAGTTAGATCTGCTATCAAGCATCAAATCCCTCCTTGAAGTTTATGGCTACCGTGTGCTCACTGCTAGCAGTGGTCGAGATGCCATTACGATGATCGACACGCACCCTATTGATACCATTGTGCTGGATCTAAAAATGCCCGATCTAAATGGTCACCAGGTAATGGACTTCTTGAAAGAGAAGCACCCTGATATACCGGTAATTATTGTCAGTGGTGAAACTGGTTTTGATTCGGTGACTAAAGCACTAAAAGCCGGTGCCTATGATTTTATCCGTAAGCCATATGTGGCAGAAGAGCTGGTAAACACGATAAAGCATGCCATCAAAAATAAAGTGCTGTCCCAAGAAAACCATTCCATGCATGAACAAGTTAAGCATTCAGAAAGTTTGCACCGTTTTATGGTGAATAGCTCTCCTGATATTATTTACATGCTTGATGCCCACGGTCATTTCACCTACATCAACGATAGCGTGCAGCAGCTCCTTAATATTCCTAAACAAGCATTAATGGGACAACATTTCAGCGCCCTACTCAGTGAAGAAGAAATAAAACAGCACCCCTTCGCTCTGAATGAACGCAGAGCCGGTGATCGCAAAACTCAAAATCAGGAAATTCAGCTGCGCCGCCGAGTCAGCTATGAATCTTCAGCGCAAACCGGCACGCTGTCCATTCCCTTCGAAGTCAGCTCCATGGGCATTTACGAACAGGATGTTGTTGAGGGCAAATCACAATATAAGGGCACCTACGGCATAGCCCGTGACATTACAGCTCGCAAACAAGCAGAATCTGTGATTCGTTTTCAAGCCTACCATGATTTGCTAACCGGCTTACCTAACAGATCGCTGCTCAAAGATCGCCTTAAACTCGCCATTTCACAAGCAAAACGTTCAAATGAAAAAGTGGTCTTTATGTTCTTAGACCTGGATCGCTTTAAAATTGTGAACGATACGCTAGGCCACACGATTGGTGATCAATTGCTGCAAGCAGTGGCGAGGCGCTTACAGAGCTGTATCCGTGAAGGTGATACTTTATCTCGATTTGGTGGCGATGAGTTTGCCTTACTGTTACCACGCATTAAATGTCAGGACGATGCCACGGCAATAGCAGAGAAGATTATCAGCATTCTCAATGAACCGTTTCATATTGAGGGTCATGAGCTCTACTTATCCGCCAGTATCGGTATCTCGTTATACCCAGACAGTGGTGAGAATATGGATGTGTTAATTCAGCATGCTGATATCGCTATGTATGACATCAAAGGTAGCGGTAAAAACGGCTTTATGTTTTTTACAGAGGACATGAATGCCGAATATTCCAAGCGACTTTCATTGGAGCAAGATCTCCGAGCGGCTCTGGACAAAGACCAATTCGAAGTATTATATCAGCCTCAAGTGAATGCCATCACCGGTCAGCTATCAGGCTTGGAAGCGTTACTGCGCTGGAACCATCCTGAGCATGGCACATTACCGCCTAAAGATTTCATAGCCATCGCTGAAGAAACCGGTTGCATTATCTCTATTGGTGAGCGAGTTTTGGAAAAAGTCTGCACTGATCTTCGTCGTTGGAATAGCGATGAAGCTCGCGTCGCAATTAACTTTTCACTAATACAGGTGGCTCATCCAGCATTCTTAAATTTAATTCTTGATAACATCAATTTATTTGGCCTCGATCCTAAACAGATTGAAATCGAGATCACTGAGAACGTTTTTGTCTCCGATCACAAAGATATTATCGAAAAGCTCAAGACGCTCAGCGAACATGGTATCCACATTACTATTGATGATTTTGGTACTGGCTACTCTTCTCTTAGTTACCTACACCAGTTCCCCATCACCACGTTAAAAATGGACCGCTCTTTTATCAATGAGATTGATGAGCACCCTAAAGAAGCCTGTATTGTGTCAGCCATCATTTCTATGGCAAAAGGTTTAAATCTCAATTTGGTAGCAGAGGGCGTCGAAACCGAATCACAGTTTCACTATTTAAAGAACTTGGGTTGTCACGGCATGCAAGGGCATTTGTTTAGTGAGGCGATTACTAGCGACGCTGCCCATAAGATTGTAAAAAACCCGATTATAGAAACGCCCAAGGAAACCACTCCAATTTTGACGGATCAAATGTAGGTCATACCGGTCAACCTCGCATAGGGCAATCATTTGATAGCCCTATGCCTTCAGCAACAGTTGCAGCCTTATCCTCTTTTAGATCTACACAGTTAGTAAAAGTCACTATGCCAATCAGCACTTTTGATTTGGTATAATGAGACAAAACATTCTAGGTCAAATGGGCTATAATGTTGGACGTTCGTCCATTGATAGCTGTGATACTTGTAGTTTTAAGTAGCATTGTGCGTTGTATTTCGCTGAGCTGCAGCTAAACATTAAAAACAAAAATGACCTTCGCTGATTTGTTCCAAGCCAAGCATGAGACTTATAGAATTTCTGCTCCAGCTGTTAAGAATAAGAGACTCTCGGGACTGCCTTGCCAGCACCTTTAGCGACGAATTGCATTTCCAATCCCGCCGCGTAGTGCGCTTTGCTGCGTTCGCGTCTGTGATGTGGTTATTATATGTACCTGTAGATAGGGAGCTTCATCCAGATTTACCCATCATTCTCTATTTACGCTACCTGCTATTGGCGGCCGGAATAGTTATTTTTGTACTGGACCAGACTCCTTTCTTTAAGCAGCGCTCTCAAATAGTTTTATCCATTTGGGGATTGTATTTAATCACCGCAGCCGGGGCGATTTCAGGCCTAACAGGTATCGACCCAACCTATATTCCCGGTTTGATCGTATGTATGTGTCTGCTACCCATGGCACCGATACATAAGCGCTATAGTTTTCTTATTATGATATCCGCCATCGTGATAACACTCACTTGCGCTGCAGCACAATCGGTGGACTTCAGTGCCACTCGGGTTCGCTACAGCCTTAACGATTTGGCTTCCGCCACTATCGCTATCTCTTTATTCATCTATATTTTGGACAGAATTCGATTCCATAGCTGGGAGAACGCTAGAATTATCGAGCGCGAATCTCTTAAGAAGCTAGATAGAGCCCAGGAAGAAAGTCGTGCTAAGAGCCGCTTTTTGGCTACTATGAGTCATGAGATTAGAACACCCATGAATGGTGTGATCGGCATGACGGAATTATTACAAACCACGTCAATGGAACCTCAGCAGCGCCAATATGTGGAAGTCATTTCAAACTCAGGGAAAGCGCTTCTCAATATCATTAATGATATTTTGGATTACTCTAAAATCGAAGCTGGCAAACTAGAGCTTGAAGAAGTCGACTATGACCTGGATAAGCTTTGTTTGGATGTTGCATCGGTATTCAGCCTGACCTCAGAAAAAAAACAGCTGGAGTTCTTGGTCTCGATCAAACCCGGCACCCCTACTTTTGTTAAAGGCGACCCGGCAAGGTTGCGACAAATACTCCTTAACTTGATCGGCAATGCTTTTAAATTCACTCAAAGCGGCGGTATCTATCTAAGGATATTCTCCGAATCCGATGAATCCGGACAGCATCAATTAAAGTTTGAGATTCAAGACACCGGCATCGGCATGACACCCGAGCAAATGAATTCATTATTTGAAGCCTTCAATCAAGCTGACTCGTCGACTACACGCAAGTTTGGTGGCACCGGTTTAGGACTAAGCATTTCTAAGTCCCTCGCAGAATTAATGGGTGGCGAAATTGGCGTTGAGAGTGAGTCGGGGATTGGTTCAAAGTTCTGGTTCACCGTTAAATGCCGACCAGCTGACGAAAACTTCATTCAACAACATGCAATCTCTGTCGCTGAATTGAAGGGCAAGAAAGTGCTTTTTGTGGACGATTCAGTGGAGTTCACTCAAGTAGTGTTAGAACAGGCGGTTTCATGGGGAATGGCGGCAGAAACTGCTTATCACGGCGAAGCGGCTCTGGAAAAACTGCGCGACGCCGAAGCAAAAGGTACACCTTTTGATATTGTGTCCCTGGATATCAATATGCCCGGTATGAACGGCATGCAAGTGGCACATACCATTCAGCAGGATCCTGCAATTGGTGTTGTATCCATGATTTTACTGACTGCCATGAGAATTACTCCACCTAAAGAAGATCTCGAGGCTGCCGGTGTTTCCCGTGCCATGCAAAAACCTGCCTCTGCTAGAGCAATTAAAGAGTGCTTCCTTGGCTTGGTTGGCTGTGATTTGCCGCCAGCGGTTATCCAAGAACAATCTCAGAATTCAGCTCTCAACGGCATCCATATACTGGTGGCAGAAGATAACGCAGTTAATCAAATCGTTATTAAAAATATGCTGAAAAAACTTGGTGTTGAATGCACCATTGCTGAAAACGGCTTCGGCGCCGTTAGGCTATTTGAACAAGCCAACCCCGCCTTCGATTTGGTATTGATGGACTGTGAAATGCCAGAAATGGATGGCTTTGAAGCCACCCAAAAAATTCGCCAATACGAGGCCGAAAACGAGCAACCCGCAACCCCGGTCCTTGCGCTCACTGCGCACGCAATGAAAGAGCACTTATTGCTCTGTCATGAAGCAGGAATGGACGACTGCTTGAGCAAGCCAGTCGAGTTAGACAATCTAAAAGATAAACTAATGGAAGCGCTTTCGCTCACCAACTAACCGGACTAGCTCTTTTGGGCTAACCACCTCTTCCCTCCAGGCCTCCCAATATGGTACGTTTGTGCTATCTAATAAAAATATGTGTAATGCCGTTGTACTGATGCAGGTATCCCATGAAAACAAGAATAACCGGGTTAATCAGCCTAGCTTTTTTATGCTTTCAAATTAGTGCCCATGCCTCTGGAATTGCTACTCATCTTATTGCCAGCGAACAAGCTGTTGAATTAATAGAGGATCAAGACTTAAAGCGCTTGATCCAGAAGTATCCCGACGCGTTGCGTAGCTCTACATCCTTCCCTGACGGAGGTTATCCCCTCGACTATAGCTGGGGCGAGCCAGCGCACTGGGCACCTTTTCAAAACGCCTACATCCAACGAATTAAAGAAGTTTGTTTGGGTCGTTACCTAACTAATGCTTACTGCGGCAAACTTGCTGTGCATCTAATGGGCTCTGTGGGTCACGGCTTTCAAGATCAAGTCACCGATGCACTCTTACTTCCTAAAATCGCTCAGGAAGACGGCACAGATCAAACGGCCGATCAAGATATCGACTTTTTCGTTATCGCCGATTACCCCAATCGCCAAGCCTCTATTCCTCAAACTTGGTTCATCCCATTTTTTGATGTTTTCTATACCTTCGAAGATATGGGGCTGGGCCGAGTCAATTGGTTAGAAATCTTGATTGGGGGTAGCTTGATTCGCATCGGGATGGTGGGCGAGTTTATTATTTTCCCTTTTGCTTACGCGGAAGGTATTAAGAACATTCCATGGGCCAGAGACAACTACATCACCTACCCTGGGGGCATTAACCAGATGACCATCACTAGCGCCCGCCTCTACGATTACCTTTGGGACCGACTTAATGAACAGGATGAGAACAAACGGGCAGCCCTAATGCCATTTCCTGAGCCCGGCTCAGCGGTACCGCACAACAATGTACGCACCGACAGCCAAATTGGTGTGATTGCCGATAGAGGCATTATTCCCAACACGGTGAGCGCTGAAGACTTTGTGGTGACTAGTGAATACGGCGATGTGGTAAGCGGTAGCTTCAATATGCGCACCAGCTTGAGCAATCCCATAGCGGAGTCGCATCTCATTATCTTCTATCCGCGCCAGGCCCTTGAGCCTAATACCACCTATAAGGTTTCCATTTCAGCCAACATCAAGGATGAGAATGGCCTGCCATTAGTGCCTGACGAGGGTTTCTCTTGGGAGTTCCAAACTTATTAAGGCATAAATTCCACTTATAAGCCCCTCAGATAAACTAACACCACAGCTGTTTTCTGGTATATTAGCTCCATTACGCCAAGTAATAATGGAGCTGTTAAATATGGATATGCGCGTAAGCCGAGTACTATTGATACTCGCTATTGCTGCTGTGCTTTGGCATAGCAAAACCTACTGGCAACCCAAAGCCGATAACCTGACAGACACTGTCATCGAAAAATCTCAAGAAATCATGGCAGAATCTCAAAGACAGGAGCTAAAACCCTTCTCGCCTGACTGAAATCTATCTCAGCTAAATCGTAAACCTACTCGGACAAAATACCTACGCGAGTAATAAAGCTCGTGCCTAAAGAATTGGGTTTTAGTGGCCCTCCAACTGAGGGGTTAATGGGCCGAGGGGCGAATAAACAGCTGCGACAATTTGCCACATTCCCTGGAAGGATTTTTTGCGGTGTAATGGACTTGTCTCCTGTTGAAGACATTCACTGAGTTTGAGGCCCTGTTACTCTGTTTGCCCAAACATGGCAGGGTTCTCTCAGCTCCTCCCTAGTTTTCATACTCACGTCTAGTCAAAATATCCCTCAAACCAAACTACCAAAGTAAGCTAGGCCTATCATAGCCAGAGGCTTCTAAAATCAGGCTGAAATAGCGATTTAATATTAAAACTCGTGAAAATGTCACATAAGGTCGGCAGGAGGGAATATTTCTTTAACGACTAATTTTTAAGCGCTATATTTGAATTACCTCATCGCTCACTTGGTAAATCACAACCATGAACAACTCGATTAACTCCAATCTGTCTAGCCTGATCGGCATTAATATTCTTAACAAGCAAAGCAAGGCGATTACCTCCGCTTTTGAGAAAGTGGCTTCCGGTTCTCGTATCAACAGCGCTAAGGATGATGCAGCGGGTTTAGCTATTGCTAATCGATTTCAAACTCAGGTTGGTGGTCTGAATACCGCAGTGCGCAATGCCAACGACGGCATCTCCTTTGCGCAAACCGCTGAGAGTGCTCTAGGTGAAGTGACCAACAATTTACAGCGCATGCGTGACCTGTCTTTACAAGCAGCAAACGGCACCAATAGCCCAGCGGATCGCGCTTCGATTCAGAAAGAAATCGATCAACTGTCTTCGGAAATAAACCGTATTGCTGACACCACGACCTTTAATGGCAAAAAGGTACTATCAGGTGCTTTGGGTGAATTGAACTTCCAAGTGGGTGCAAACAGTGGTGATCAAGTTGGTGTTAACGGTGTAGATGCCTCGCTTTCATCTCTAGGAAGCCAACCCGGAACCGTACAATCACGAAGCGATCGAGTAAGACTGGAAGACACCCAACAGGGCACCCAAGGCGTTCAAGAAGGGGATGCAGACGCTAGTGATATCAGCAATTTCTCAGTGACGGTTGAAGGTGAAGAGTCGGTGAATATTGCCGATGCTGCATTTGGTGGAGCTATCCAAACCGTTGACCAAACAAGTGAGCTAAAAAACCGCGACAGCGCGAACTTTGGATCCGGTACCGCAAAATCCATTGCAGAACGAATTAATAGTGTTCGAGAAAGCGGTGAAGAAGGTTTTGAAAATGTCTTTGCCAGCGCTAATACCGAATTTAGAGGCAGCGATGTCGCCAGTGATGACTTTTCTGGTAGCGTCGATTCTAGTAACGCACCCAACACCAATGTGGCCGAAGGCAGCTTACAAAATGGTGACTTAAGCATTAACGGCATTGATATTGGGCCTGTCAGTTTTGAAGAAAACGACGCTAGCGGTTCATTAACCGATGCCATCAATGCGAAAAGCGACGTTACCGGCGTTACTGCAAGCGTCGATAGCAACGGAGAGCTGGTGCTTAACGCTGAAGACGGCAGAGATATCGTGGTGGATACAGCCTCCACGGAAGTAACGAACAACCTTTTCGGTGGCGGTGACAATCGTTTCAGCAACGATTTCAGTGACCTTAGAGTGTCTGGCCAAGTGACAGTATCCGCAAATGATACCTTAAGCTTTTCAGGAGCTTCCAATGATCTGACAGGTTTTGATGATCTGTCTGTGGCAGGCGCTCAGGATAACGTGCAAGCCCAAGGAACCATTGCCAATGCCGATGTTTCATCCGTTGAATCCGCCAACAGCACCGTAAGCGCTATCGATAGCGCGCTTTCAAAAATAGACGGTTTTCGAGCTGAACTGGGCGCGGTACAAAATCGTTTTGAATCCACTATTAGAAACCTATCTAATGCTGCAGAAAGCCAAGAGGCGGCTAGATCAAGAATTGCTGACACCGACTTCGCCCAGCAGATCTCAGAGCTGTCGAAGACCCTTGTGAAGCGTCAGGCGGGTATTGCGATCCAATCACAAGCCAATGCTCAATCACAACAAGTCTTGCAATTGTTGAGCTAGTAAAACCGCTATAGAGACTTTGAATCCTAGCGATCATTAGCAATAAAGAAAAACGAGGCCTAAGGCACCAAACGGAGTCTTAGGCCTCTCGCTTTTCCCATAACCCACCCCGACATTATCACTGAAGTGTCCCCTCAATGAATACCAAGGCTCTTGCGCACGAAACTATTATCGAAGCTGAGCTCACTTGCCAACAGGTTTCATACAGCCGATAATCGGTGATCTCCGGCCACATTTAAATGACTATGGTACAGGTTCCCAACCACTATCTGGCTAACTTAGAAGCATTTGCAAAAGGCAGGCAAATCTCTGCGGCGAAGCTATATGCGAACACTCCCATTACCCCCAAGCAAGCCAGTAATTTAAACCATTCGGTTTCTCTGCAGGATTTTGTAATCGTGATAGAGCGCTTAAGAGAGCTACTCAAAGAGCCACATTTTGGCTTATACATGGGCCAAGAGATTAGCCCAACATCTCATGGAGATTTGGGTTTCGCCATTATGAGTAGTAGTACTCTAGATCAAGCTGTCGGTGCTCTACTTCGCTACTTCCCCACCCGAATTAATATCGTGCAATTGGCCAGCAATCAGGTTGATCAACGCACTGAAATTACCTTCACAGAATCGGTGTTACTTGGAAGTATTAAGCGGCCGATTATCGATATGGCCATCAGCACCATGGTGAGCGCTTTCCGCTTTCTTACGCAACAACAGTTCCGATGCAAAGAAATACATCTCAGTGGTAGCAATGAAATAGACCTTGAAACTTACCAGCGCATGTTCGGTTGCACCATTGTCACTGATGCCGCTGCAGATAAAGTGGTTTTTGAGAGCCGCTGGTTAAATCAGCCTTTGATATTAAGTGATCCAACCGCCCACCAGCTCAGTGTTGAAAAGTGCGAAGCGGCGCTACAGGCAATGAAACAGGCGCCTGCGTTAGTCGAAAAAATTCGCGCACGATTGATGCAACAGCAAGGAGAATTTCCGAGTTTTTTACAGCTATGCGAGGAGTTGAATATGAGTGAACGAACGCTGCGCCGTAAATTGGAAAATCAGGGAACGCCCTACCAACAGATTTTAAATGAAACCCGGCAAGAATTGGCAGAATTCTACTTGAAATCCAGCAATTACCCGTTGAGTAAAATTGCCGAACGTTTAGGGTATAGCGACCCTTCAAATTTCGGAAACGCCTTTAAACGTTGGTTTGGTATGTCTCCGAGTCAATATCGAAAGTTAAACAACTAACCGGTAATTTTGCGTTTAATCGCTCGCCCAATAAAGCGCGCTTTAGTAGGCAAATTAAAACGCTTTAAGTTAGTCGCCACAATACCTTCGGTAAAACGGGTACGTTTGGAGTAATCAATATTTACATCAACAACCACCGGCGTATTCGCACCCCCAAACTCTAAGGCTTTACGAATAACGTTATCGATCTCTTTATTTTCTTCCAAAGCTAAAAAACGCGCCCCAGTTGCTCGTGCTACACCAGACACATCCAAATTACCAATCACAGTGCAGGTTTTGCGATTATAAGGAATTTCCTGAGCCTGAGAAATTTGTGAAAGTTCACCATCATGAAACACGAAAAAGATACCGCCCAACTTATGAGTGGAAGCCGTTAGAATTTCCATACAGGTCATGGTAAAAGCGCCATCGCCAATAATCCCAACCACTTGTTTGTTGGGATGGGCAAATTTGGCGGCGATTACTCCAGGTACCGCATACCCCATACAATTAAAATCTGTGGGTGATATAAATGCTTTTGATTGATGAATGGGCATTAGCTCCGCAGCTAAAAAAGTATGGTTGCCGTCGTCCACCACCACAACGTCTTCATCTGCCAATTGCTCCCGCAAACTCTTGAAAAACAAATAGGGGTTAAC
>JAKSAW010000312.1 GCA_022361455.1 Pseudomonadales bacterium
ATAGCCGAACTAGGGGTGACGGGCGTGACGCTAGCGCAAGCGAAACGGGAAGGACAGCGTCAGCGTGGGATGCTGACTGTACAGTACGGGCCGGAAGACGCGGCTGCGGCTGCTGACGCGGCTGTCTCCCCGGACGTACGGGAGGCAGTCGATACAATCATGACACACGTACGACGGTACGTAAACGGAAGTTGGCGGGTACAGCACCCCTGCAGGTCTGGCAGGGGGTGGGTCGTTTCCGCGCGATGACTCACCTATGACTCAGTGGATGGTGTATTTTTGTTGCGTGGACAGTGAGAAATGAGTGTGTGAGGGGATTATCGTCCCAGTACGGCGGGGGGTGTCGGTAGGACGACCCAAAGTACTGGGTAGGGACAGATCTACTGCCGCTGACTCGGGAGTGACGTGTCGAACGGGAAAAGAAGTGGAAAAAAAGATGAGTATGTGGGAATCGATCCCAGTACGGCGGGGGCGTCGGTAGGACGACCCAAAGTACTGAAGGCTTTACGAGAATGGCCGAGGTAGTGCCATGACTAACCTGTGTGCATATCGGCATTGCAATGACTAATGGCCCGCGCCTGCTGACCACCTCGGACGCAACCCCCACGCAGACCGTACACGCTGACGGGGACCAGGGGGGCGCGGAGGAGGAGGGCGGCTGACTCAGCGGCGGTCAGGAGCAGGCCGTGTGACGCGGGCAGTGCCGGGAGTAGGCAACCGGGGGCCGGTGCGGGCGACGCGCCAGCCGGCCGGGTGACAGTACCGGGGGGATCGGTGCCGCGTGTGCAGTGGGCGTATGCACCCGGCATTTTTGACATTTTCTCGACTCTTTTAGTTCCGATTTTTAACTTTGTTTTCGATACGCCTCCTTCCGTATGGGAGGCTTGCTTACGATACTTGGGGGACGTGTACGAGTCGGATGACGTGTGGACGGCCGCTTACCATAAATTGCTGTACTATCGGAGGGCGTGCGTTCTGGTGAGGCAGTGGGTGTGGGCCGCCTCTGCCGATGATCCAGAACACTGGATCACAAAGATCGTTGCGGCCCGCGGCGCCCGGTGGTCGGGCACGGAGGGCGTCGGGAGGTGGGGAGACGCGCCCATTCGTTGGGAGCGGCTCCTCCGCCGCCTGCGCTCGCTGTCCCGTCGCCGGGTGGCCGCGGTGAGCCGCGCGATCGAGGATTTTCAGGATGGCCGAAAAGACAATTTATTAGGATTAGATCTTTTGGACACGATTCTGACCGCGCGGAGGGACGATGCTTCGCAAAGGGAGTTTGACCGTATTCACCGTATTTATCAGGTTGACATGAACACGTACAATGAGTTGATGGACGCATTCGGCGACCGGCACCGCGCCTCGATGCTACGTCTTGGGTACCCGGTCCCGGCACCGGATCCCGACACCCACCTCCGGCGTTGCACCGAATGGTGGGAGCAAGGGCGTGGGGCCTTGGCACATCCGGACCGAGCGAGTTACGTCCGGATACGGGATTTGCGACCCCCGGCAGGTGGACCGTGGTTGGAGCCCTGGGACGAGCACCCGTGGGATGACAACCTGCCGGGAATCCCGAAGTAGAGAAAAAAAAAAA
>JAKSAW010000240.1 GCA_022361455.1 Pseudomonadales bacterium
CCATTCTCAATGGTGACTTGACACTTCGTTTTACTCAACTCCGCATCATCTACTATTGAGTTAAGATGATGACCCAAACAGTCAATCCACCGAGTTAGCGATAAGCGCTCCACCTGTAATTGATCTAAATCTTTTTCGACTTGGTTTAGTTCCTTGCGTAGTTGCGACAAAGATTTATAGCCTGAGCGCACACGCTTAAAGGGAACTTCCATTTTTGTGGGTTCATGCTCACAGAGCACAATCACATAACAGCGGCCTTGTTTCTCATCAACCACTTGCCAGGGATAACTACAGCCTTCCAGCTTTGACAGCTGATTCTGTGGAATAATGTAAAACCACAAATAGTAGCCACCCAGCTCATCCACCGATGGAAACTTAAAATCACCCCACTCCTCACGCACTTCGATAAACTGCAAGTAATCATCGCGAAGATCATTAAGCTGGCGTCGCTTCTGCTTATTTTCCAGAACTTCTTCGATCACATAACTAATATCGCTGACATCATCAAATGACCAGGGTTTTATTTTCTGACGACACTCGAGAAGATACCGCAATGCCTCCTGCGCTTTTTCAGGCATCGCAATATTTGGGTCTTGCACGTGATTTATCGGTAAATTTTCTTCTACATGCATCACACCAAGCGATTGCAGTGGCTCTAACCAAAGCTCGCGCTCTTCTGCTAATCCCAGCAGGGTGATTTTTCGTAAGGGTGCGATCGCCATGACTATTTATGCTCCATAGCTTTTTGCTTAGTCATTTTCGAACGCACTACAGCAGCGGTTTCCATATCGGATACAAATACCTGTATCTTGCGGATGGTTTGATGAGTTTCGGGGATAAGAATTTTTGAAAACAAATTTACTCGCTGTGTCGCCGAGCGCGTTGCTTTTTCAAGAAGCTCAACTCGTTGTTGCTGTATTTGCAGCTTTATATCTAACATCACGGCGCGCTTAAGTAGATCGATACAAACATCCACCCAATGCGGCTTGGAAAGAAACCCATATTCCACCACATCAAGCTTAACTTCTTCCAAGCTAGGCAGCTTAATGCCAACCACGTGTTCTTCACCTAAATCCACGTTTTTAACTGTGACCATGCCACTCAAATGAATATCCGAGCACCCAAGCATCGGTAAATGGTTACCCACCTCAACACGAATGGTTTGCCGCTCACGCTGCATTGCTTGAAAATCAACTTCGGCTTTTTTCTTCTCTGCCATTAATTGCTGTTGCTTTAGCTCCAGCGCTGGTAAAAAGCGTTCATAGGTCTGCAGCTGTTTCTTTTGCCTATTTAACACACTTTTATTAAGCGCCAACTTAGCCATTTACTGACTCCTCGATGGACTTGCCTTTACCCCAGTAAACGTCCATTAAGCCTTCTTTCATCACCACTTCCTCGCGCTCGAAACATTCAGCTAAAATTCGCCAACTTAAATCCAGCGCCTCTTCCAAAGGCATAGCAACATCAATATCCATAAAATACTGACGAAACAATTTCACAAACTTAAGCAATTTGTGGTCGTAATCGCTAAGCTCAAAGGCCATCGCCTGCTTTTGTTCTGCATCAACGCCCTCTGAGTAATAGCGCACCATGGCATTCATAATTTGACCATGGTCTTCCCTGGTTTCCTTACCGATGACATGTTGTTTTAATCGCGATAAAGAACCAAAAGGATCAAATACACCATTGTGTAAATAGAACTGGCCCTCAGTGATATAACCAGTGTTATCGGGAACTGGATGTGTCACATCATCTCCCGGCATAGTAGTTACCGTTAGAATCGTTACCGAACCAGAGCCTTTAAAATCTGCCGCTTTTTCATAGCGGCGGGCTAATTGGGAGTACAAATCTCCCATATAACCTCTGTTAGATGGAATATGCTCCATTGCAATACCAATTTCCTTCATGGCATCCGCATAGGCCGTCATATCTGTGAGTAGCACTAAAACCCGTTTGCCTTCTTCCACCGCAAAGCGTTCGGCTACCGCTAATGCCATATCCGGTAC
>JAKSAW010000287.1 GCA_022361455.1 Pseudomonadales bacterium
TAAAATCAAGGCAATGACTTTAAATATTGAGGTAATATTTTTGGTTCTTCAAAAAAACCTGTGGGTGAATGTAGGTTTTGGTAGTTTACCTAATGCATGATATAGTTGAACCTCAGCTGCTTTTTTTGTTCTAAATCCATATGCTTTTCTGATATTCAATTTGACTTTATTATTCATGCCTTCGACGACCCCTTGATTGATCTTTTTGTTGGCTTTAAAATAATTCAAAATAATGGGTTTGTGTTGACGAATAGTGCGAGCGACCTTTTTTAATGGTTCAATTCTTGAATACATGACTTTCCTGGTCCATCGATCAATGAAGCGCCCCGCCCAATAAGCAGAGACATACTCCCAAAATCGTTGAAAGCTCTCCCTAAGCAGATAACACCTGACCGTCTTCAAATTTTGTTTAACTAATTGAGCCAACTTTTGGTCCTCGCTAACTGTAAGGTTTTCAGGCCTTTTTAGAAAAATCCACCGGGTTCTTTTTAGAATTGGTTTCTTTCCTTTCTCCTTGAGTTTTTTGACCTCTTGGGCTCGTACCTTGTCTATGGCTTTTCCAATTAAGGCCATTATATGATAACGATCTAACACATGAAAGGCTTGAGAAGCTTTTTTCTTAACCACCTTTAAATAGGCTTGCCATAAATCACTGCAAACAAATTCCAACTTGAGGCTTCGCTCCTCACCGAACCATTTAAAGAATTCTGTAAGGGTTTTCATTGACCGGTTTTCCCCAATCCATAGCAAACGCTTGCAGTGGATATCAATTTGATACACCAGTGTTAAATATCTTTTACCACTATGCCATTGAATCTCATCTATCCCTATAGAGGTGATATTATCTAAGTCTAATCGGCTCCGGCCCCATTCAACAGCCATCTCGATAGCTTTATATACATGATACCAGGTGGTCCTAAAACATTGAGCGACTTCTGTCCAACTCAAGCGACCTGCCCAATCTGACAAATACCAGCAATAAGACTTTGTCATACGGCATTTACCGATAGCCCAAGGTAATAATTCAACTCGAACCCCACAGGTCGGACAGCTAACTCGACGGGGACTATAAACAAAAAAGACCAAAAATCCCCAAATCGGGATATGAGCAAAACGACGGCGTGAAAGGTGATCGTAGCCAGGACACTTTCGATTACATTTAGAACAGCGACCTTGACTACCTTTTCTTGAGAGTACTTCTATCTCTAACTGAGGGGGATCAGTTTGCTTTTCAATAAATTTACATTTTTTGAACACAAAACCCTTGAATTTTAAGGTCGAATTTAGTATGGTTGTTAAGCGCATGCTTTCTCCTTGGTTCATCTTTTTGTTTGGCGATGAAAA
>JAKSAW010000504.1 GCA_022361455.1 Pseudomonadales bacterium
ATAGTTAAAGATACAATTAACGCTTCCATGATTACGCGCCTCCTGATTCAGTTGCTGATGGAGGATTGATAGCATCAAGAATCCCTTGGTGCGTCACTTTTCCGCCATCAGTGATCAAGGTAGATGAAACAATTTCGTCTTCCATATTTAGATCTAGCTCACCATCTTTCGCCATATTTAAAAGGTAAGTGGTGATGTTCTTTGTATAAAGCTGCGAAGCATGCACAGGAACACGAGACGGATGATCGACGTAACCAATAATAGTTACACCGTCTTTCCATACTTTCTTGTTCTTTTCTGTGCCTTCCACATTACCACCGCGCTCAGCAGCAAGGTCCACAACCACGGAACCTTTTTTCATCAGCTTTAACATATCTGAAGAAACAAGACGTGGTGAAGGTTTACCTGGAATAGCTGCAGTAGTAATAACAAGATCAGACTGTGCGATCTTGGCTGCCATTTGTTCTTGTTGACGCTTATAGAAGTCATCAGACTGAGCTTTCGCGTAACCACCTTTGTCTTCTGAGCCTTCCGTTTCCAGATCGAACTCAACAAACTTGGCACCCAAACTTTCTACCTGCTCTTTTACTACAGGACGCATGTCATAAGCTTCAACAACTGCACCTAAACGACGCGCGGTAGAAATAGCCATCAGGCCTGCAACACCTGCACCGATAACGAATACTTTAGCTGGATGTATAGTACCAGCTGCCGTCATCAACATTGGGAAGTATTGAGGTAATGTCATCGCACCAGAAAGCACACCACGATAACCAGCGATTGCTGCCATGGAACTTAAAACGTCCATGCTCTGTGCACGAGTAATTCGAGGGATAAACTCCAACGCAAAAGTGCGAACATTTTTCGCCGCAAGCGCTTGAGTTTCTTCTAAGTGGAAGAAAGCGTCCATCATACAGATGAGGTTAGAGCCTTCTTTAATCAATCCGATTTCGTCGCTATCAGGTTGTCTCACTTTGAGAACAAGGTCAGCTTGTTCATATAAAGACTTTGCGTCGGCAGCAATGCTAGCGCCCACATTACGAAAGTCTTCATCTTCGTAGTGAGCAGCGTCACCCGCCCCACTTTGAACGACTACATCGAACCCTGCATCAACCAGTGTTGGTATCCCTGCGGGGATTACTGCCACACGGTTTTCGCCAGGGTAAATCTCTTTAGGTATTCCCACTAACATTGATAAAACTCCACGTTAAACTCCGAGCTCCTGATAGGAAATTTAAATGAATGTCTCTCTGATAAATCTTCACACTTTTTATTGGTATATTGGAGCAGCGTGTAAGCTACCTGCCCGAGACCCCCAACACAACCTTTTTATCTGCAATATTCACTAAATAAATGGTAGCATTCACCGTAGAAATACACAGCACAAAAAACTGTACTCCAGGGTGTCTTTTTTGTATTTGCGAACCATCCAACCCTTTACTTATCTGCACAGATTCAGTTACATGACTGCCCTAAAAACCCTACAGAAGGACCGCCTATGATCACCTATATTTATTGGCTATTTATCACTGCACTCACAATTGGTTCACTCTACCTGCTGGGGCTTCGCCTGCAGCAATGGATCGCCGGCTTAGTGGTTGGCGGCATCATCATGATTACGGGCTTTCTGTTCTATTACTTCTATTTAGAGCAGATGTTCGTTAAGCGATGGGGAGGCACCATGAGTGTAAAAGTACCCCAGGGACAACGTCACGTTACTGCGACCTGGAAGGACGACAACCTTTGGATCGAAAATTACGATCCCGTTAATAATGTCTGTATCTTCCAAGAATACTCCCGGGGCAATGTGTTAGAAGGTAAGGTTGTTATCAAAGATTGCAATCCACTGCACCTTAAACAGTAGAGTAAACACTTTAAGGCGCGGTGTTTGCAATTCTGGGCAGTATGTCTAAAAGCATATTGACAGAATTCAAGGTAAAACCGGATCATAGGGCCCTGAATTTTCGATAACAAAAATAATCGAACAAATTCCTCACGGAAATGCGACGCAAAAGGATACATGCGAGCGCATGAGAAAATTGAAAGAAAAATAAAAGATCACTAGATCAAACAAGATCAGGGACCTCGGGTAACTTTATGATGTTTAAACGGCTGCTAATAAGCGGTGCTGCCGCTATGTGTCTTGTGGGCAATGCCCAGGCCCAACTAGGCCAAAACCTGTTTATCGGTAACGCGAAAGCGTTAGCACTGGGCAATGCGGTAACCGCAGATCCGCCTGGTATCGATTCTATTCACTTCAACCCAGCTGGCTTGGTGAAACTTAAAGGCACCAAGCAGCACCTCAAGCTGATTGTGGGTAATGCGGATATTTCTGCAAAGTTTATTGCTGACGATGAATATCTAGAACTCATCGAGGACACCCCAGGGCTTGGCGAAGACCCAACCGCCAACACCACCAGCGAAATCGAAAGCTTTGCTGTATATCTGCCCGCCATGGGAATCACAGAGATTCCGGTGATTGCCGCACCACTTGGAGGACTTTCCTATAACCCTCCAGGCAGTGACATTACTTTCGCAACGGCAGCTTACGCCCCACTGATCTTGGGATATACCAGGGACGATGATGACCCAGGCATTTACTACGGCCGAGAGCTGGGCCTTGCTCGTATCACCTACCTATCTCCCA
The DNA here is from genome assembly GCA_022361455.1 of Pseudomonadales bacterium. Lineage (GTDB taxonomy): Bacteria > Pseudomonadota > Gammaproteobacteria > Pseudomonadales > Ketobacteraceae. The sequence continues at coordinate 2,648 of JAKSAW010000504.1, forward strand.
CAATAGGCTGGCAAATTAGCGATTCTCTCTCAGTGGGTGCAGGTATCGCTTTTTCCTATATGGGTGTTGGTCTGAATTTAGACTACCGAGCAGCCAACTATTTTATTGGCGCCGGCACCTCGCTCACAGAAACCTACTGTAATGCCATAGCTGGTGAAGGCGGCCCGTTTGCAGGCATTTGTGCTGATGACGCATCAATTAGCCCTTTTGATCGAGTGTTCACTCTCGAAGTAGACCTTGAGGAAGCATTCTCCCCTACCTTCAACTTCGGCATTCTCTGGGAACCGACCTCTTGGTTTACTTGGGGCTTAGTTTATCAGAGCGAAGCTGCGGACACTTTGGAAGGCGATGTACTCGTTGATATAAACCCCGAACTTATCAATTTTATTGGCGGGATTGTTAAAGACGGCGGGCTATTAGAAGCGGCTTTCAATACCTTCTTCAGTGGCATCAACCAAGAGTTATTTGTTGATGATGGCAAAATTGAGCGTACTGGCAGCATCGAAATCACCATGCCACAACATATTGCTACCGGCATTAGTGTTCGTGTGCTCCCAAGCCTAAAAATCAACTTCGATGTTAAGTGGACCGAGACCAGCAAATGGGAAGAATTAGATTTCCGTTTCGATAGCCCTATCGACACGCTAGGTCTTCTAGGTTTCCTAGAAGGTGTAAGCGGCGACGGATTAACTGTTCCAAGAAAATACGAAGACACAACCAATTGGGCTATTGGATTCGAGTATCAATATAATGATCAGCTTGCTCTGCGCTTGGGTTACGAGCCACGAAAATCAGGGATCCCCGATGATAAACGGGATTTCCTGCTGCCATTAGGTGACTTTGATCTTATTGGGGTTGGCTTCGAATACAAGCTAGACCAAGATCAAATTTTCGATTTTGCTGTTGGCTACGGCAAGATTGATGAATATGTTGCCACCGGAGACAGTACCAATGGTAATGATCAACGAGCTGACAATTTCGTTTATAACCCATCAGCCGGCCAAGACGTTCACTACACCACTGAATTTTTATTGTTTGAATTCAGCTACTTATCCAACTTCTAGAAAGAAGAGCTAATCAACTCACGTTTCAGCTAAAAGCAGGCCACTCTATGTGTGGCCTGCTTTCTACACCTATTTCTCAAGCCCTTTCTATTTATCGCTCCCATTTAAGTTTCAAAAACGACCAACTTTACCCCTTGGCTAAGACATAACGGTACGATAGTCTTGGTTTATCCAAAAATGATTGCTCACTTGTACCAAGAGAGCCCTATAAGAACACAACAAAAACAACAAACTTGTCCGGCAAAACCGTAACCATATTGAAACGTTAGTACCAGAAAATTGGCCGGAAAATTTACTCCTCATGTTTTGAGGATTTGAGGGTGCTTCTATGCCACACATTCATCGCCGCCGTATTCTTCAAGGAATAGCGCTTTCCGGCTTAGCTAGCGCAGGTTGCTCAGGGGAATCTAGTTCCAGCTCATCATCAAGCAGCGGATCATCGCGCAACCTTTCTGGTTGGACTAATGGAGGTGAGGGAACTCTGCCAAGAAAGGGCATCGAGCCACCCGTTGGTTTCAGCTTTCCCATTCGTACCAGCCTACCCTTTGCCCATGGGGTTGCTAGTGGCGACCCGCTTCCTGACCGCGTCATTATTTGGACTCGCATTACATTGATTGAGTATCCAGCCACCGATTTGGTGGGTGAATGGCGAATGGCGTCTGATCCCGACATGAAAGAAATTGTGGGACGCGGCACCTTCTCAACTCACCAGGGAGTGGATTGGACGATCAAGTTAGATGTGGATGGCTTGTCCCCTTACACCGTTTACTATTATCAGTTCTTTTACGATGGTGCTGAATCCTGCATTGGTCGTACTCGCACAGCACCAGAAAGCTGGCAAGACGAACTCCATTTACGCTTTGCCGTCTGTGCATGTTCCAGTTACTACTCGGGCCATATGAATGGCTATGGACGCATCGCAGAAAAGAAAGACTTAGATTTTGTCATTCACTGTGGCGATTACATCTACGACTTTCCTGATGAAGACGAACTCATTCGCATACCCAGCGATAACGACGATGGCGAAACCAACGAAGATTTTCGCAACCCTCTAACTATGAATGAATTACGTCGTCGCTATGCGTTGTACCGTTCAGATCCCAACTTATTTCGCGCTCACCAGCAGCACCCATGGCTAATTATTTGGGACAACCATGATATTGGTGGTCGCGATGATTTAACCGATGAAGAATCCTATCGCGTATTTTGGGAATGGACCCCTTCTCGCCAACCTGATCCAGAAGACCTTTATCGCCGCCACGAACGCTTAAGTTACGGCAGCATGGCCGATATTTTCTTTACCGACCGCCATTATCCAAAATGGTATGAAGAAGAAAGCCAAGAAGATCGCACCTATCTAGGTGTTTCACAAAATGAATATTTACGTGAAGAACTGTTGAACTCCAAAGAAAGAGACGCAGACTGGCGAATTCTCATCAACCAAGCATTCTTCGGTCAGCTTTATTTAATTAATCCACCTAAGGAAGCTGATTGGTTAGTGGAGAAATTTTTCCCGGGAGTTGATGACGGCATTATTCTTAACGACAATCAATGGGACGGCGCACCACAAGAACGTGCGGACTTCTTAAACTTCCTCCAGGAAAACGATATTCATAATAATCTGTTTGTAACCGGCGACATGCATATGAACTGGGCATCAGATTTGGCAGTGGATCCAGGCACTCCTTCCAACTATAACCCCAGCACAGGTGAGGGTTCAGTGGCAATAGAGTTTGCGCCCTCTTCAATCAGCAGAGGCGGTGCCGACGAAACAATCCGCGGTATTTTAGGTACTGAATTAGCACTCCTGGCGACAGCAGCATCCACCGTAGCGTCCAACTTTTTATCCACCACTAACCCTAATTGCCAATATTTAGAATGGTCCAATCACGGCTACGGCATAGTGGATATGAAGCCCGACCATGTCACATTGGAATTTTGGTGGACCCGCATTCTATCTCATGCCACCACAGAACGTATGGGTGCGCAGTTGCTGTCGGTGAAAGGCAGCAACCATATCCAGCGGTTAGATGTAATGTCTCCCACCACCCGCGACAGCGAGGCAGATAAGCCATTAGCGGACGAAGTGCCAATAAATCTGTTGTTCCAAGTAGTATAGATTTTTAAGCCCCTAGTTCTCACTGCCCAGCTATGACAAAATGGCCTCCATTCGGGAGGCCAATATTCAAACAATTTCCGTCCTGAATTAGCAAAATTCAAACATTGCGTTCGTCTATCTACTAATCCAAACACTAGCGACCACTGAGATCAAAACGATTTACTCTATGGAAAACACACCTCTACATACGCTGCAAAACGTATTCGGTTACGATCAATTCCGCGGTAACCAGCAAGATATCATCGGTGCGGTTCACCAAGGGGAAGATGCATTAGTGATTATGCCCACAGGTGGCGGGAAATCATTGTGCTATCAAATTCCGGCGATTCTCCGACATGGTGTGGGTATTGTGGTTTCACCATTGATCGCATTAATGAAAGATCAAGTAGATGCTTTGGCTCAGTTCGGTGTTAGAGCCTCATTCCTTAATTCGTCATTATCATGGGAACAAACTCAAGCAGTCGAGCAAGCGTTGCTCCACAACGAGCTTGATTTACTCTACGTTGCACCTGAAAGATTAACGCAAGATAAAACCTTACAGCTACTGTCACAAATACCGATTTCACTATTTGCCATCGACGAAGCCCACTGCGTTTCCCAGTGGGGGCATGATTTTCGTGCGGACTATTTAAAACTGAACTTACTGAAAGAGGTATTTCCAAGCGTTCCAAGAATTGCTCTGACAGCGACAGCAGACCAACGCACTCAGAAAGAAATTGTCGAGCGCTTAAGTCTACAAAAAGCCAGACAATTTAAAAGTGGCTTTGATCGCCCCAATATCCAGTACCGCATTACGCAGAAAAATAACGCTCGCTTGCAGCTATTAAAGTTTTTGAAAATTGAACATGCCAACGATTCCGGTGTTGTCTATTGCATGTCACGTTCGAAGGTTGAAGCGATCGCAGAGTACCTAAGCAACGAAGGTTTCAACGCACTCCCCTACCATGCTGGCTTATCTGCAGATCTACGCCAACATCATCAAGAGCGATTTCTTCGCGAAGATAAAATTATTATGGTGGCCACCATCGCTTTTGGCATGGGCATCGATAAACCGGATGTAAGATTCGTTGCCCATTTAGATTTACCAAAAAGCATTGAAGCCTATTATCAAGAAACAGGGCGCGCTGGTCGTGACGGTTTACCTTCTACAGCATGGCTAGCTTATGGCCTGCAAGATGTCATTAAGCTGCGTCAAATGCTCGAATCCTCTCAAGGGGATGAAACCCACAAGCGTGCCGAACGTTATAAGTTAGATGCCATGCTTGGCCTTTGTGAAACAACAGACTGCCGCCGCAAAACGTTATTAAATTACTTCGGCGAACAAGCTCCAGAAAAATGTGGTAACTGCGATGCTTGCCTCACCCCCGCAGAAACATGGGACGCTACCGAAACAGCCCGCAAGGCTATTTCCTGCGCCTACAGAACTGAGCAACGCTTTGGTGTAAACCATTTAATTGAAGTGCTTCGTGGCGCTGATAATGAAAAAGTTCGCCAATTCAACCACCACCAAGTGAGCACCTATGGCATTGGCAAAGAGCTTAATGCTAATCAATGGCGCAGTGTATTTCGCCAATTGGTCGCATTAGGTTATTTAACCGTAGACATCGATGGCTACGGTGCCTTAAAGCTAGATGAAAAGTGTCGCGCGCTTCTCAAAGGTGAAGAAACCTTAATGTTGCGCAAAGATCTACAACTTAAAGAATCCAGTAAATCCAAACGCGAAAAACATAGCGCTAACTTGAACCCAGAAGACACTCAATTATGGGAAGCACTACGCTCGCTAAGAAAACAACTGGCGGACGAACAAGGTGTTCCTCCCTACGTTATTTTCCACGATGCAACGCTTATGGAAATGGTGCGTTTTAAACCCACCAGCGATGATGAACTGTTAGCGATCAGCGGCGTTGGAGCCAGCAAATTGGAGCGCTATGGTGAAGCTTTTATCGAATTGTTAGCTGAGCAGCAAGAATCAGACTCCGACAACAAACAAGACTATGAGCGCGATGAAGTTTATGCGCTATTCAATGCAGGTATGGATGTAGGCATGATCGCTACGCAGCGAGGCATTAAAGAAAACGCAGTCTACTTTCACTTATCAGAAGCCATTCGTCATAGTCAGATTTCGTTACGTGATGTGATCGCCTTGCCTGAAAATGCGATCGCAGAAATAGAAGACTCACTGCTGTGTCAGGATAACTTATTTGAATCCCACTTTACCTATGAGCAAGCCCAGCAAATGCTAGGTCATCAATATCCAGTGGGCATTTTAAGATGTGTAAGAGCGGCAATACTGGCGGAGCAAGCTTAACAAATTACTCGACGTTTTCGATGAAACGGAGCCCAATACCTACGGGCTCCATACGCACGATTTCCATGGTGACCAAGGGTGGATCATCCATCACATTTTGAACCTGTCCTTTTAGGACAGTACCAATTTCAGGCAAATCCACATCAACGCTATCAGTAATTAAAAACACCCCACCCTCGGACACATCTCGGGTCATCACCATGGCTTCGCCGAAGGAATCGTGCCAAATCTTAAATTGCACTTTTAGAGGTGTTCTCTGATGTTTTCGTTGATTATCGCTCATAATATTTTCTTGGTTTAATCGGATTTACCATTGGCCTCAGCGATTTGCTCATTGAGGGTCCAGTAATCATAAAGATAGCCCAACAAAAACAATCCGCCCGTTAAAAACCAAATTAATGCCGTAATCCATTTCCCCATGTACAAACGATGAATACCGAAAAACCCCAGAAATGTAAGAAGTATCCAGGCGATCGTATAATCCAAACGGCCTTCGACATATCTGCGATCAGCAGCCCGATCCATACCTGGAATCAGAAATAAATCGATAATCCAACCAATACCGCAAAGACCAAGGGTTAAAAACCAAATGGTACCAGTGATAGGTTTTCCGAAATAAAAACGATGCGCCCCTAGGAAACCAAAAATCCAAAGTACATAACCAATGACTTTGGAATGGGTATTGTTCTCGCTCATATCGTTACTCCCCCGAGCTATCTCACTTCCTTTAGACCAGTGTTGGACGCTGGGAATCCAGATCCAATTCCGTTAAAGAACACAATTCCACACCCTGGCCATTCGCCAGGATGTCGAATTGTAAGATGGTATTCTTTCCTATTCCCATACAGCATAATTGCTTAGGCTTTTATCTCTAACAACTCAACATCAAAAACAAGCGTTGCATAAGGGCCAATCGCACCACCAGCACCGCGCTCACCATAGGCAAGGTTGTAAGGCACGTATAAACGCCACTTAGAACCCACAGGCATCATCTGTAATGCTTCGGTCCAACCAGCAATAACACCGTTTACAGGGAACTCTGCAGGCTGACCACGCTCATAAGAGCTGTCAAACACTGTGCCATCGATCAGAGTACCGTGGTAATGAGTGCTCACAGTAGATTCAGCTGTTGGTTTTTCACCAGAACCTTCATTGATAATTTCATACTGCAAACCAGAGGCAGTCACAGTCACTTCATCACGCTGGGCGTTGTCAGCGAGAAACTTTTCGCCTTCCGCCGACATAGTCTTAGCCTGCTCAGCTTGCTGCGCTTGAATACGTTGGTTAATTTCCTGGAAAGCTTCATTAATCTGATCAGGAGTGACTTGAGGCTCCGCACCTTTTAGCGCGTCGTTTAAGCCTTCCATTAGGGCTTCAACAGAGAATCCTTCGAACTGTTGTTGGGTTAATTGGTGGCCAGTTTGGAAACCAATGCCGTAGCAGGCGCGCGACTCGAGGGTGTCGAATTTATCAGTCATAATATGCTCTTGCGTTTAGTGTATGAGCGGTGCAGTGTAACACGAATTGCGCAACGCCAAACCCTAGCTGCTACTTTATTGGATAGGTTTAACCATTTCTTGAATAGCATGACCTGAGAGGCTGCTCTATGAGCTCGAAAAAGCTATTAATCGTTGCCCATATGCCATCAGCGAACACGACTCAAATGGCTCAACAAGTGTTAGCTGGAAGTAAACACTCCGATATTAGTGGCATAGAAGCAACTCTAAAATCACCTTTCGAAGCAGACGAGAAGGATGTACTAACAACCGATGGCATCATCCTAGGAACAACCGAAAATTTGGGTTACATGAGTGGCGCCTTAAAGGACTTCTTTGATCGAATCTACTACCCCTGCCTCGAAGAAAAACAAGGCCTCCCCTATGCACTCTATATCCGAGCAGGAATGGATGGAACGGGTACACGAAGAGGTGTAGAGACCATCATTACCGGCTTGAAATGGCGCGAAGCACACCCAGTAGCCCTCTGCAAAGGGGACTATCAAGAAAGCTTCTTGGACGATTGTTTTAATCTAGGCATGTATATGGCAGCAGGACTGGAAGCAGGAATGATTTGATTCACTATTTAAGTGTTTGGCGAAACAAAACCTTCAAACCCTCTGGTGTTTGCTCACCTTCCTTAAGCGCAATATAACCAACGGCAGCAGCTCTCTTTTGTACAAAAAAAATCATATCAGATTCTGAAGTCACGATTTTTGGCAGGCGCCCCTGGCCACTAAATAAATATCGGGCTCGGTAACGCTTTAAGCGTGTGGGATCCATATTTACTATTTGCTGATAAAACTGATAATGCAGTTCACTACTATCGGAAAGATCCACCACATCCATTTCTGCGTTTACACCTGGGAAACGGCGCATACGGCCCAAGAATATTTGTTTCACTTGTTTGAGGGTAAGCTTTTCAACAGGGTTAGCAGGATTAACAACTACCAACACTTCGATCTTTTTGATTTTTTCACTTTCAAGAGATTCGTCCTCGGCAAAAGACACTTGCGCAATGCCCAATATAATTAACAACCCCAAATAGGGTATCAGTGCAACAAACCTTAAGAACAAGAAAGATTGCTGCATCAGAACACCACATCCAAAACAATGGTGATCGACATCGCATCATTAGGATCCGTTTGCCTATCCTGCGCTAACGTCTTACCGATGTAGTGACCAGTTGATCCTAATGCAAACTCCGTATATTGCAGCTCAGCCTTTAAAGCAGCGTTCGCAAGAACTTCGTAGCGCGCACCAATGGAATAACTACGTTGCGATACTCGATATAAATTTAACCCGAATACAGCTCCATCATTTAGCGCGTTCAGATCTGCTAGCTGAGCATCAAGAATGTCATCAGGGAAAACACCTCTAAAACCATCGATTAGCGTGATTGCGCTTTGATACGTTTCCTCAAGCTGGTCATACATATTCTTGCCCATCAAACTTTTATAGGCACCGAAGACCACATAAGGTGTTATACGTTCAAAGGGATAGGCGAATGAAACATACCAACCACGATTGCGATTATTGAGTTGTTTCTTGGGCGGCTCAAATTCATAGCGCTCTGCAAGAATATGCCAATTAGCGACATACCATTCCATGGCCAGACTGTGATAACGCATTCGGCCGTCGTCTAAGCGAAAAAACTTAGCGCTCTCGGCATAACCAGGCACAAGTGCAGACGCCTGATTCAGCAAATCTATTAGTGGGTCATAATCCGGAATGTAAAAATCTAACGTGTGATCCAAGAAGGCGTAACGAATTGAAAGATCATCCCAGCGATTTAATAGGGTAATTCCCCAAACTCTTTCCAAATCAACTTCATTAAGTAAAAAATTAGCCTCGGTTTCTCCGATCAATAGTTTTACTTCTAAGTCAGAATTTTCTTGATAAATATTGAAGGTGTAATCAACACCATCCATTTGCGTAAAGGGAGAAAAAAGAAATGGGTAGCCATCCGCGGGGGGACGCACCCATACGTAGGAATAACCAATTTCCAGAGAACTTGAGTAATACTGATGAGGCGTTCGCAGTCGACCTATGCGTAATCGACCATTCTCAAACAAATCAAAACTAGCAAATAACCACTCAACATCGACTTCGTATTCGGCAACATCACCATCAAAGCTGTACCCGCGTGCCACTAATTGGCCGGTAAAGGATAACCGATCGATAGGTTCGAACACTGCTTGTAAGCCAAGCACCGAATCCGAATCCACACTCCAGTCGCCGTCGTAATCGATGTAGCGCAAACTGTCGCGATTAGTTTTCCCCACACCAAGCGTGGCAAAGCCGGAAAAATCCCATTCTGATTCTGCCTGGATTTCAAAAGAGCTCGTTAGCAAAAAAACCATGCCAACGAGTACAAACGTCAAGCGCATAAATTTAGTTCGTAGAGTGATCTAGTTAACAATAAGGCTAGTTGATTTTGGGTGAATTCATAGTCAAAAAAGCGTCAAATTTATCGACCAATAAGTCCGGTTAAACCAAAGCATTGAATCATCTAATTTTTGTATCATCTTTGTTAATTTGCACGGAAATAGAACTATTGTTCTTATATACTCGTCAGTACTCAATTGAGTGTTTCTTATACTTTTTCAGGGGTTTTTAAATATGAGGTTTTTACGGGAATTTGCATTCACCGCCGCGCTAGTAGCTTCAGGGAGCTCAATCGCCGCAGTGACAGCACAGGAAGCTGAGCAACTTGGCAAAACACTAACACCAGTGGGCGCCGAGCTAGCAGGGAACAAAGATGGAACAATACCAGCTTGGACTGGCGGCTTAAAACAGCCCCCAGTGAACTACCAACCAGGCACTCACTTAATCAATCCATATCCAGGCGAAAAGCCAATCACCACCATCACCAAAGATAATCTGGATCAATATCGCGATAAGCTAACTCCAGGTCAGTTAGCACTATTCGCAAAGTACCCAGAGACTTACAAGATGAACGTGTACAAAACGCATCGTAGTGCTGCGTTACCAGAACACGTTTATGAAGCTGCAAAACAAAACGCCACCACTGCCAAACTAATCTCTGGCGGAAACGGTGTGGAAAACTGGAAAGAAGCAGTGCCTTTCCCGATTCCTAAAAACGGCTTGGAAGCAATTTGGAACCACGTAACTCGCTACCGTGGTGGCGGAATGGAACGTCAAGTCGCTCAAGCAGTAGTACAGCGCAATGGCGACTTCAGTTTGATCAAATTCGATGAGAAAGCGGTTACCGGTTCTTACATTGAAGGCGACAGAAAAAATGGCGACGACAATGTGCTTGTATATTTCATGCAACGAGTGACTGCACCCGCTCGCTTAACCGGTAATGTTTTGCTAGTACACGAAACCATTAACCAGTTTGAGGAACCACGCAAAGCTTGGATCTACAATGCAGGTCAACGTCGAGTAAGGCGCGCACCTCAAGTTGCTTACGATGGTCCAGGTACTGCAGCTGACGGTCTTCGTACTGCAGACAACTTTGATATGTTCTCTGGCTCACCCGATAAGTACGACTGGAAATTGAAGGGTAAAAAAGAGATCTACATTCCTTACAATAACTTTGAGCTAGCATCAAAGAGCAACAGCTATAAAGATATTTTAGATAAAGGTCATTTGAATAAGGACTTAACGCGATATGAATTGCACCGCGTTTGGGTAGTAGAAGCTTCGCTTAAAGATGGTCAGCGAAATATTTACTCTCGTCGTACTATGTTTATCGATGAAGATACTTGGCAGATTTCTATTATCGATCACTATGACGGTCGTGATCAAATTTGGCGTGTAGCAGAAGGGTATCAAGTACAGTTCTACTATGCGAATACCCCAATGTATGCCGCTGAAGTTATTCATGATTTGAACTCTAGCCGTTACCTAGCACTAGGTTTACACAGCGAAGAGCAAGACCCAATCAAGTTTGGTGTACTCGCGCAACGTCGTGACTTTACACCAGCAGCAATTCGTCGGATGGGTAAGCGTTAAGCTTAACTCTGCGAACACAGCAACAAAAAAGGCCAAGTTTTCTCTTGGCCTTTTTTATTTCTCGATTTATTTGTTTCGACCAAAAACTTCTTCTATTGCTCGTAGAACTGGGCCACTTCCTCTTGCCAGAAACTTAGCACGTATTGCGTTAGCGCCTTAGCCAACGGCCGCTCATCTTCATAGTCACCGTCTAACCAACGGGTTACATATCTTTCTAACAGCGCTAAAACACCGTCCATAAACAAGCGCAGCCTCAAACCTCCGCGCTCTTTGTCCGCGATTAAACCGATATCGATAAAAACCGCGCCCCAGCTCTCGATAAGCAGTTCATCCACCCGCCTTAAATGATAGGAAAATAACGATTTGGTTTGCTCCCTTTCGGCCCACGCCATTCGCACTAGCCCTTCCTGATCTTTAATCACATCGAACGCTAATAGGAAAAGGTTTTCCAATACGCTATCAACCTGTTGTGGCTCAAGATCCTGCAACATGGTTTTAAGGGTGGTTTGCATAGGCTCGATATAGCGATCTAAAACATCTTGAGTAACCGCTTCAAATAGCTCCTCTAGATTATCGAAATGGACATAAAAGCTCGGTTGCGCGATACCTGCCCGCTTAGCCACTTTATTGATACTGAAGCCCGCTCCACCCTCTTCTACAAGGGTTTGTACCGTCGCTTGCAAAATTTTTGCACGCGTTTGCGCCTTGGCTTCTTCTCTTGTAAGCCCTTGTTTTTTCTTAACTACCAACGGAAACACCCTTGTAAAAAAATGACGCGGCCATCCGCGATACGTTACTTTCGATTAATTAGTCGCTTGACTCATTAGTTCGCCTATAACATTATAGGCAGACACCTATAACGCTATAGGTGAATAATTTTAATAAGCCTAGCCAGCAATCACAAGGTATTACTGACGATACCGATGTGACGCCAAAGCAATACCAACAGCGGCGCAAATTTCCTCACACAATTAGCGCGTTGCGGGCAAAGGAAACTACAGAGGGTAACCATGATGATTTTGAATGGATATTGCCATCCAGACTTTGGTCAAGTGGCAGACACGCTCATCAAAATGATGCCGCAGCGAAAGAATCCAGAATATGCAGGGGGCGCTTCTCTATGCGTCTACCATCGAGGTGAAAAGGTGGTAGACGTATGGGGCGGCACTAAAGATCGCAATGGCACGCCATGGGAGGAAGACACCATTGTTTTTAGTGCCTCCACTACCAAAGGTGTTACCTCTACCTTAATGCATTTGATCATCGATAAAGGACTCGCCAAACTCGATGATCCCATTTCCAAACATTGGCCCGAGTTTGGCGCCAATGGCAAAGAAAATATCACTATTCGTCAAGCCCTGAATCATCAAGCCGGTCTCTATAATATTGGTGACTACAATTTTGCCGATGACGACATACATGATTGGCACACAGCTCGCGATGCAATCGCTAACGCCGCTCCCGCCCACGAGCCCGGCCGGTTTAGTGCTTATCATGGTTTAACCTATGGTCACATCATTGGCGGCTTAATTGAACATATCACGGGCAAATCGTTCCAGCAGGTACTTAAAGAAGAGTTAACAGAGCCCTTGGGGTTAGATGGATTATTTATCGGTGTACCCGATAATGATCTAAATCGACTGGCTCAATTAATTACTTTTAATGGCCAGTTAGGAGAAGCGCTACGACGCCATCATAAAATTCCTGCCCCATTAAGAAAAATTTTAAATTTAATTACCAAAGCTTTTGGTGCTGATTTTAGTCACTTTGCTCGCGCACTCGCACCTGACTTCTTGGAAGGATTAAACGTAAACGATCCCAAACACATGCAAGCAGTTATACCTGCCGCTAATGGCGCCTTTACGGCAAGGTCGCTAGCACGTATGTACGCTGCATTGGCCAACGGTGGTGAACTAGATGGGCGACGTATTGTGTCTGAGGAAACCGTTAACCAGCTCAAGCATGCTCAAGTTAAATCTAGAGACAAGGTGCTAGTTATTCCCATGGGTTGGAGCCTTGGGTACCACAAGGTGTTTGCGTTAAACGCAAGCGCACCCAATGCGTTTGGTCATTTTGGCTTTGGTGGCTCAGGGGCTTGGTGTGATCCAACTAGAAATTTATCAATGGCGATGACTCTAAATACCGGTGTTGGCACCCCCACTGGCGATGTTCGTACCGCGCGAATTTCTGGACAAGTTATTCGTTGTGCACATCGAAGAGATCGCTGGCCGATCAAGCCTGTTGCTACTCAAGAGAACTTTTTAGATCGTGTTAATAAAGAACAAAATGCGATCGTAAATACAAGAAGTACTGAAGAAGCAGCAAGTAAAGACGCCCATAAAGAGCTAGCGGTTTAGTCAATAAACTATAGGAAATAAGCGCCCCCTGTAATCCAGGCGGCGCTTATTTTATAGCTGCTAGTTAACGTTCTTAGTTTTACCTTCCCAGTATGGTTCACGCACCTTGTTCTTAAGTATTTTCCCGGCACCACTGGTTGGTAATTCAGTGACAAACTTCACTTGCCGCGGACATTTATACCCAGCAATTTTCTCTCTACAGAAATCGATAATTTCTTGTTCTGTTGTCTCTGCACTTTCATGTAGTACAGCGACGGCGATAACCTCTTCACCCCACTCGTCGCTGGGAATACCAATTACCGCACATGTAGCCACTGCCGGATGTTGATGCACTGCATTTTCAACTTCCACAGAATAAACGTTTTCGCCACCAGATATGATCATGTCTTTCACTCGATCAGCAATAAACACGAAGCCATCTTCATCCATATAGCCGGCATCGCCTGTGTGCATCCAGCCATTTTTTAAAGCATCGGTCGTTTCTTTTTCACGGTTCCAATAGCCCTTCATTACCATGGGGCCTCGAGCTATCACTTCACCAATTTCTCCCCGCGACAGCTCCTGATCATTGCTATCCACAATCTTGATTTCACCTGAAAGCACTACACAACCTGCGGAGCGAGTTTTACCCGCATTAGGCCCATCAAAGCAGTGATATTCAGGTGGCAGCAAAGTAATAATGGGGGAAAGCTCAGTCATGCCATAAGCTTGAGTGAACTCTACATGAGGTAGTAACTTTTGAGCTTGCTGCAATACCGCTTCCGGCATAGGAGAACCGCCATAACCAATGCGCCTTAAGGCGGACAGGTCATATTGATCAAAACCAGGTACGTTAATCAGCATATTCACCATGGTCGGCACTAACGTAATGTTTGTCACCCGATATTCAGCCAATGTCTCTAGCACCGGCACCGGATCAAATTTATCAATAAATACGTGAGTGCCACCTAGCATTGTTAAAGCAATATTGGCTGCCGCATCAGCAGCATGAAACATGGGAGCTGCATGCAAGTAACGTGTTTCGGTATCAAAACTAAAACCATGCACCGCATTTAAACCGTTAGCCACCAAATTGCTATGAGTTAACATAACGCCCTTCGGTAAACCGGTTGTTCCGCCGGTATAAAAAATCCCTGCGACATCATCGCCACCAGCATTCGCATCTTCCATGGCCGATGACTTAGCAATAAGCTGCTCATAATTAACGGCACCTTCCAAGTCTTGATCATCCATGAATACAATTTTTTCTACCGTCTCTAAATTACCTTCGAACGCTTTCAGCATTGGCGCAAAGGTTTTATCGACACACAACACCTTGGTACCGGAGTCATTGAGCAAGAAAATCAACTCAGCAGGAGCTAAGCGAATATTAAGTGGCACCGACACTAACCCGGCCCAGGGAAGAGCGTAAACCAACTCGAAATAACGATCGCTATTTAATGATAAAATGGCCACTCGATCGCCGCTTTCGAGACCTAGCTCTCTAAGCCCCGATGCCAAACAAGTAATACGCTGTGAAAATTCGCGCCATGAATGTTGACGATCGCCATCCATGGTTGCAAGGCCATCAGGATTGAGCTGTAAAACCCGCTTTAAGCTTTGAGTAATGTGCATAATTCTGTAGTCCCGAGCTATTTGCTCTTAGAAATTTATAGTCTTAGTTTTGGTTATTCTGGCACCGATATACATTTGGCAGCAGACATGTTTCAGCACTCTGTAGATGTGAACCGAATTAATTATTGTTAGGGCTCTAATTCAGCTATGTGTTTCCCTCAAGTTTCCACTAAAGCCTTAGCTACAAGTACAAGATTGAAGAGTACTCCCAAGACTGCCGATGAACAAGCAACTCCTCCACTTGTTGAAATGGGTTGTTACAAACTCGTCACTATTGATTATGGCGATGTTCCTAGAGAAAATTAAACCAATGAGAAATACACACCGATACAGTGGCTTAACGCAGCGGCATAGGAACAAGATGAGAGAACGATTTAGCTTTAAAGATTTTATTAGAGAATGCTCAATCGAAGAAAGCTGTTATCGTCTTCATTACAAATCTGGTTATAGAAACCTAGGTGCACGAGTTTCAGTTCCAAGGGAGCTATTCAACACAGCGCCATTTAATCGTTCCGCCTATGATTTTTTACAGTTTTTCCGTGAAGAGATTTTCGAGTTTGGGTTGATCGAGTTTCCCGATCTTCCAGTTAATTTGTCAAATTACACAGTCGCTATGCGTTCACCACTTGAGCACAGTTACAGTGCCAATCCATACCTGACCGAACCCTGCCAATCTCCACACCAAGATACACCACCTTATCCCACGGCCTTTTGGCTGGGAGAAGAACGTAAACTTTCAGCGACCTGGGTGATGACTGATCTAGCAGTTGAAGCATTTACAGAAGCACAGCGATCAAGGAATTACGCTTCCATCGAAGAAATTCATAAAGCACTTGTTCCTAAATCCCTGGAACAGCAATCTTCTATTCTCTTAAACTATCGGCCAGGATTATTGCTCATCGACAACAGCGAACATCATCAGCTTTATCATGCCAAAACATGTCGATTTAATAATAAAGAGTTCCTGCAAGATTTGAATCACGACACCCCCATGTACACGTTCAACGAAGTGGGACTGCTTAACTATATGGACTCTCTAGATGAGCAACGTGGATTTGCCCATCGAGATCAACAAGAAGCTAAATGGGTTCGAGAATTTAACTCAAGCAAACAAAGCGATGGATGATCGTTGAATACATTAACAAGCTCAATCAAGATCGCTGTTTACTAAAAACCCTTTTTTAATAAGCATTTGCAGTATCGCGTTACTTTTTTCCTTAAGTGCATCACGCACCAAACGTGCTGCCGGCGTTATAGATTGCCGACTAGGAAAAACCAACCATAATTCCGTAACACGCGGTTTAAATTCCGGCATGACATTAATAACGCTTCCCGACAACAGATCCTTAGACATATCCAAACAAGATTTTACCGCTATCCCTTTTCCAGCCACACACCAGCGCCGCACCAAATCACCATCATTAGCAGCACGATTACCCGTCATTTTAATTTTGAAAGTATTATCACCTTGAGTGAAAACCCAAACGTCATGAATGACATCATAGAGCTGATAAAAAAGCCCGTTGTGAGAAGCTAAATCATGGGGATGTCGCGGAGTACCGAATCGCTCTAAATAATCTTCTGTTGCACAGAGCAACCCTGGTACATTACAAATTTTGAAACCATATAAATTAGAGTCAGTCGGTGAGCCATAGCGCAAGGCCATATCGACTGAGTCACGATAAAAATCAATATTGCTATCGCTGACATTAACCCGAATGCTTAGATTTGGATGCGCATCCATTATTTCATCTAACCAAGGCATCACGATATTTCTTCCCAGGTCGGAGGAAACGGCCAAACGCAGTTCGCCGTCTATGGTGTCTGGATCATCTCGGATATTCAGCCTTGCCTGATCTAGCATTTCCAACGCTTGCTGACATTGAGGCAAATAACGTTCTCCAGCACTGGAAAGGCGGAGTTGTCGAGTTGTGCGGGTAAACAACTCTACTCCTAGACTTGCCTCCACCCTTTTCAATGCTGCGCTCGCAGTAGCTGTGCGCATATCCAAGTTAGCTGCAGCAGCGGTAATGCTGCGAAACTCCGCTACCTTAAGCACCACCTGAAGATCTTCGAGCAGCATATTTTCAAATATTTTTTGATAAAGATTCAATCATTATGCTGTTTATAGCGCAACAATCAACACCTAGTATTAGCATCACAGCAGTTAACAAAGACTTTAGAGTAACTACGGAGCTAACAATGAAAGCAATAGGCTATCAACAATCCCTACCCATCAGTGATACCAACTCATTGATAAATATAGAAATGCCTCAACCTATTGCCACCGGCAGGGATCTTCTAGTTAAGGTGAGCGCCATTGCTGTTAACCCCGTGGACTATAAAATCCGCCAGAGAGTCTCTCCTGAGAATGGCGAGATCAAAGTGCTCGGCTGGGATGCCGTTGGCGAAGTAGTCGCTACTGGAGACTCTGTTACTCAATTCGAACCCGGCGACAAAGTGTTTTATGCAGGAGACCTTAACCGAGCAGGCAGCAACGCAGAATATCAGCTTGTAGATGAACGCATCGTTGGTCATAAACCGAAAAGCCTAAATGATGCTGAGGCAGCTGCACTCCCCCTAACAGCCATTACCGCTTGGGAAATGTTGTTTGAACATCTCGCTCTAGAACAACAAGCTCCAAACAGCGGCGAAAAATCCGATGACATATTACTTGTGGTAGGCGCAGCAGGCGGAGTTGGTTCAATCTTGTTACAACTAGCCAAGAACATTACCGGCGCCACAGTCATTGCAACTGCTTCAAGAGAAAGCTCCAAAGCCTGGGTAGAAAAACTCGGCGCTGATTACATTATCGATCACACTAAGCCTCTTAAGCCACAAATTGAAGCGCTTGGAATATCGCAAATTACTCATGTCGCAAGCTTGAATAATACCGAAGCATACTTTGATACCTATATCGATTTATTAGCCCCCTTCGGAAAGATCACCATCATTGATGATCCCGAAACGCTAAATGTCATGAAGATGAAGCCCAAAAGCTTATCGCTTCATATCGAGTTTATGTTTGCTCGCTCAATGTTTAACGCCAAGGATATTGCCGAACAAAGCGCGCTATTAAATCGTGTCGCTGATTTAGTTGACCAAGGTTTCATACACACCACCATAGGAAAAAATATCGGCTCCATTAATGCAGATAATTTACGAGCTGCGCATGAGGAACTTGAATCTGGCATCGCTATCGGCAAGATTGTGTTAGAAGGGTTTGAGTAAGCGAGGACAATTTCAATGTCAAAAATAATTTTAATTACAGGATCAACCGATGGTATTGGTCTCGCAACCGCTAAAATGCTTTTGCAGAAAGGCCACAAAGTTATACTTCATGGACGCAGTGACACTAAAATAGACAATGCAAAGCAGCTGCTACAATCGTTTGCTGACGCAGACATGATTGATAGTTTTTGTGCGGATCTTTCGATTAAGGCAGAAGTCATAAAGCTTGCGAAAGACATCTCAGAAAAATACCAAAACCTCGATATTCTGATTAATAACGCTGGCATTTACAATACACCAGAGCCAATCACCAGCGAAGGCTTCGATCTTCGTTTTGCAGTTAACCTATTTGCTCCAGTGATTTTAACTGAGCTGCTAGTACCGATAATCGCTGACAATGGACGCATCATAAATCTATCATCCGCAGCTCAAGCACCTGTGAATATCGATGCAATGAAAGGTATTAAAAAGCTATCCTCCGGAGAAGCTTATGCTCAAAGTAAGCTAGCAATTACGATGTGGTCTATGGCACTTGGTAAATCATTGCCCAGCAACGGACCAATCTCTATAGCAGTAAATCCAGCATCACTACTTGGCAGTAAAATGGTAAAAAGCGCCTTTGGCGTGTCTGGTGATGATATCAATATTGGAGCAGATATATTAACGCGCTTATCATTAGATGAGGAGTTTACCAGTAAAAATGGCAAATACTTTGATAACGATATTGGCAAGTTTGCCGCCCCCCATCCCGATGCTCTCAACAATCAGGTGACCGGAGAAGTACTTACCGCCATGCAGGAAACAATCGCTGCAATTAATTGAGCTTAAGCTATAAACCAAAAACTCGTTTCGCGTTGCCCGATAAAAACAATCGGGCAGCTTCTTCATCTAACCCTAGATCATTAATACCTTCCAATGCTTTCGCCGGCAAAATCATCGGGTAGTTAGTACCAAACATAACTTTATGACGACCATGGCCCTTCATAAACTTAACTAACTCTTCGGGATAACGTTTTGCAGTGTAGGCAGACGTATCGATATAAACATTTTCATGCTTAGTCGCGACAGCAATGGCTTCTTCAGTCCAGGGATAACCAATATGGCCGCCTACAATCACTAACTCTGGAAAGTCTAACGCCACCTGGTCCAAGTAAATCGGTCGCCCTACTTCACTGGGCATTAAAGGGCCGGTGTGACCAATCTGAGTACAGAAAGGTACGCCTAAATCTGCACAGGCAGTATATACCGGATAGAAACGTCTATCAGTAGGAGGTACCTCCCAAAGCCAAGGCAAAACGCGAATAGCTTTAAAGCCCAGATCATTAATACAACGTCTAATTTCTTTCACTGCTTGCATGGGTTTCGATATATCGACAGACCCCACCCCCACTAACCTGTCCGGTGCTTGAGCGACAAAAGAGGCAACTTCATCATTTGAAATCATGATATTTCTGGGAGCTACCCAGGCGGAAATTAAACTTTTATCGACCTGCCCCGCATCCATCGCTGCAACCGTTAAAGGCACAGGAATTTCAGCGGTTGGTGCAGGCATTTTTGTCCACCGCCTCAACGACTCGAAGATAGGATCTTGCGCATGTCTTAATGTCGGGTGTTGCGCCCATGCATCAATAATCATATTGCACCTTTGTTTTAGGATTCATGAGGCAAGCGAATGCTTAGCCATTTCACCCCAGTTAGAGAAAAACGGGGTATACCAATCTTAAGTTTTTAGCTAAAATCTATGCTATCACTTTAATAGCGCTATCAAAACAATAGCGACATTCAAATTTCAGGTCAACCCCTCAGAACTAATTGCCAATACAGGATCCAGAGTGTGGCCAGAAAAAAAACCATAAAACCCGGAAACCCAGTTAGAAATTCTCAGTCAGGCCAGCCTATTATGGTTGCGCTAGATTTGCTGGGCCGCCGCTGGGCACTCCGCATTCTATGGCAACTTCGTCATGGCGATAGTAAAACCTCTAGAAGCATTCAAATGGAATGTGATATCAGCTCGCCCAATGTTTTGAATACAAGACTTAAGGAGCTAAGAGAGGCAAATATAGTCCAGCTGGAACAGCCGGGTGGCTATAGTCTTACTGAGCAGGGATTGGCATTGTTAAAGGCCATCGAGCCATTGGCCGAGTGGGCTGATCAATGGGCAAAAAACGTAGGGAGAGATGATCTCGCCTGTTATTCCAAAAGTAAAAAATAATACATTTCTTAAATTTAAAGACCTACGCTAAAAGTTAACTTTGTACCTGAATACTAACCTTGACCCGACTATAGCTTCATAGTTTACTGTTTTTGCCTTGATTCCATTACCAAGGTAAAACATTATGAAAATTAGCGATTCAACTTTCCTTGAGCAATTTGAAAACCAAACATTAGCGCCAGAGCATTTTAACCACTATGGACATCTTCGCTTGGCCTGGCTCTATCTTAATAGCAACCCTCTTGAAGAAGCGATTCAAAAAGTGACTAATGGATTTTCAAGTTACGCTAATTCTTTAGGGGTTACTGATAAATTTCATCACACACTTACAGAAGCCATTGTCCGGATCATGGCGTCTAGATTGCCGCACGGAAAAGAGGAAAATCTGGATGTCTATTTAGAGAATAATAGAGACCTTGTTGATGATATTCGAGCAGCGGTGAACGTTCATTACAGTGACAAGCTAGGACTGTTAAAGCCCTCTTCTCGATCCGATGCAAACTATCGTCAGTACACTAAGCAAGACTACCAACGTTTATCGAAAATAATGGCATACCGCGAAGCTGGCGTGCCGTTAGCCACCATTATCGAATTGCTAGAAGATAATCAACAGGTCAACCGAGCTCAAATATTGGAAGAGCAAATTGAGCAACTGAATGCTGAAATCTTAAAAATTAGGAAACAACAACAAGCTACTATTGAACTGTTAAAAAGCGGAGGGCTGAATCTGCCTACTCGCTCCATGAATAAAAACCAGTGGGTGGAGCTATTAGAATCCGTCGGCATGTCAGAAACCGATATGTGGACATGGCATGCAGAGTTCGAGAAACGAATGCCACAAGCCCATCAAGACTTCCTCGAGTCACTCAACATTTCAGAAGAGGAGATTCAACAAATCCGTAAGAAATCCAAGTAAATCAGCACCTATTATCTAAGTGAATTAGGTGTCAGTATTTTTTACAAAAACCTAACAGAAAACCACCCGCCTTCAAGCCTACCCCCTTGTTTAATATAGGCTTTCTACCAAAGGCATGATTCTTGCATTTTAGTCAGCGCCGCGCTTGCGGCCATACCAAGGACCGCTAATCCTTAGGTTTGAATTTTCAGGGGCCGTCTAGCATCAATGGGGGGGTAGACGGATATTTAGCAAATCGAAACGGAGTTAAACATGAAGAAGCTTACGCTTACAGTCCTTTCAGGGCTTTTCGCATCCTCCGCATCAGCGGGGATAATTTATTCAAACGATTTTTCAACTGGGGATACCGAAGGCTGGAGAGGCGGCGAAATCGTCGACGGAGCCTACCAGCAGAGAAACGAAAATACCGATAAAACAATTAGATTCAACCTTGTAGACTCGGACATCAATACCACTTTCAACCTGTCATTTGATGCTATTGCTATAGGAACGTGGGATACCCAAGGCCGATATGAAGATTGGTTTATTACAATCGACAAGATTGCAGGTGGCGGCCCAGGTAACGATGTCACTTTGTTTAATGGTAATTTAAACAGGGGCACAAACTCGTTTAACTTTGAAGACGTAGCAGCATTCAGAGAAGATGAGATTCGAATTAGCTTTAGCTCAACCGTGACTGGTCGTGATGAATTGTTCGCTATCGACAACGTTGTTGTTAGCACTGTCCCAGAGCCTGAATCACTAGCTCTTCTTGGTCTAGGACTTCTCGGTCTAGGCTTTGCGCGCAAGAAAACAGCTTAAGCGCCAGATGCCATATAAAATACCTTGGGATTCGCAGAATCCTAAATGCTAGAAAAATACCCGCATATGCGGGTATTTTTTTGCTCCTATATATCTAGATACCTGGATGCGCTCAGTTATTGCCCGCTTTACTTCGACCACTTTTCAATTTAGCTTTTAGTAGTGACTCGTTCTGAACGTTTTCTTTTATCAATTTCACTTCGGTCGAATCCGATAAATATAGCCACTATCTGTGGCAAGATAAATATACTCATCTGGGCCTTGTATAACATCCCTAACACGTTCGTCTAAATTTTCTAGCAACCTTTCCTCTTTAATGACATTTCCCTGATCGTCTAATGACACCCTGTTAAGATGGGTTAGTACTAATGCGCCGGCAAATAAATCACCTTGCCATATAGGAATTTTAGTTCCGGTATAAAGCAATAAACTACTTGGCGCTATTGAAGGTATGTAAACCTTTTTGGGGTTTTCCATACCCGGTTTTTCCGTTGCCTCGCCAACACTCATAGGCCCCCAATATTCTTTACCATGAGAGACCACAGGCCAGCCATAGTTCAAACCTGGTTTGGTTAAATTGATCTCATCACCACCACGAGGGCCATGCTCAATGGTCCACAGCCTTTTAGTTTTTGCATCATAAACAATGCCCTGTGGATTGCGATGACCATAACTCCATATCTCTGGTAACGCTTTTTTATCATTAACGAAGGGATTATCTGCTTTAGCTTTTCCAAGCATATCCACCCGCAAGACTTTGGCAGCGTGAGTATCTAAACGCTGACCGTTAGGCCGATCACCACGATCTCCGACGGTGAAAAATATAGAATCATCTACGAAAGCGATCCGACTTCCAAAGTGTCGGCTGGAGCTGCCTGCCGACTGAGTCACCAAAAGATCTTGCCAGTTCATTAGTTGGTTTTCACTGAGCTTCGCCCTAGCGAGGGTCGTTGCTGCTCCACGCTTGAGCGGCTTACTGTAAGTAAAGTAGATCCAATCACCATCTTGATAGGGTTCCTTCACAGCCACATCAAGCAAACCACCTTGCCCTTGTGACCAAATTTTTGGCAACCCCGTAATAGTGCTAACCCTGGACTGCCTCAAATCAAGCATCTTCAGTGAGCCGGGGCGCTCAGTAATAAGCATTTGGTAATCGTTTAAGAACGCCAATGCCCACGGGATCCTGAATCCCGAAGCCACCATTTCAACCTCTAGAGAGACACCTTCGCTATCAAACTCAGTCACCTTATTGGCCAGAGCGCTATGTGAGGTTACCAGGGATAGTAATAGTCCCATGGTGATTAGACTTTTTCTGATCAAAGCTCGCGCTCCTACTGAAAGAGACATTGGTGATATCCACCTACCTATACAACTACTTTGCTGTAAATTTACAAACTAAGCGCCCTAACTTCAACACAGCACCTAATTTCTATGACGACTCTATCGCTCGGCAAAGGCCATATACCCTATGGGCTTTTCCATAATCACACAGATTTCTTAATATTCTTAATCCCATTCAGTTTCGATTCAGTTACAGGCGCACATAATCCCCTTAACTTCTCAAGCAAGCCAAACACTAAATTAAACAAAAGGGAAACAACCATGACTATGTTAGCGCACTACTCAAACGAAGATGTTCAATACAACTCAAAATACTTTAACGAAAACAACATAAACAGATTGCTCAACCTGAAAGTGCCTGACATCAAGTTCGATGATCGTAAACCTGTTCGCCAAACAGTTGCACCACTTACAACAACTCAAGAAAGAAACCTAACAGATACTGCTGTTGCCGAGGCCATTGAGTGGATGCAACAGGATGAAGAATATGCTGCTGAAATTAGCAAATTGAATCTTAAGGAACTTCAGTCTGATATATCCTCTTCTTTAACGCAAAGCTTTACTCAAAGAACTATTCAGAAGGATATTGTTGAGCAGAACCGCATAGCTATGAGCAGCATCCGCACACAAACTGATGAAAATGGCATTTACCAAGTTAATATTGGTGATGAGCAACTGTTTCGAGTAAACACAAAAAGTACCAAAGGTGGTGCACTTAAAAAGATTCTCGCAGCAGCTTTTGTACTGCTTGATGTGATTGCCATTATTTCAGATGTCATCGGTATCGGCCTTAAAGTTGAAAACACTATCGCAGAAAAAGTATCCAAGTGGTTAAACAAAATCAGCGATACGATCTTGGGATGGGGCAAGGCAATGTGGCGCTCTTTAAAATCGGTATTACCGGAAATGAAAGCCGCTAAAAACTCATCTAAATGGTTAAGCACTATTTCTAAGTTTGCTAAACGCATTGGCAATGCTATTTTTGCTGGCTTAAGTTGGGCTTGGGAGCATCGTCGTGAGCTAGGTCGAATGAAAGACGCATTTATCTATGGATTCAAAGCCATGTTTGCCGGCAGCGCTATGAAATGCGTTTATTACGCCGGAAAAATGATTGCCTCGATCATCGTAGCCGCGGCTAGTGCCGGTGCAAGTCTCTACATCATGATTCTAGAATTAACACTTGATCTTGCTTCCTTTGTGGAAGACACCATTGAATTCGTGAACGTCATGTCCGCAAAAAACACCAACATGTCGATGGCCGCATAATCAGTATCAAAAAGTTTTGGTCAACCATAATAAAAACTTAAGCCTCTCGCTATGGTTGACCATTTTTTGAAAAAATTGCTAGCGGCTTGGCCCCGTGCACTCGCAACCATAACCAATGGGATATCCATCGCGAGTTACTTCAGTAATACAAGTAATGGCGGTGTAACCATAACCTGCACATTGCTGAGTAAAGTTATTGCACCCAGTCCAACTACAGTTACAGTGAACATCATCACAATGATTCCCTTCGCTAGTACCGTCATTGGTGGCTTTCAAATTATCCATTCCACCTAACATGCTCTTAGTGAGATTTATGGTCGCCATGGGGTCACAACCCTCACAACGGTCATAAGGACTAACGGCAAAGTCACTACCATCGCCGTTGTTCACTATCAGCAAATCCCTGCCATCACCCGCATTTACCAGGGATGATAAAACCAACGTTGCCAATAGAATGACTTTAATACTTAAAAGAACCCGCCGCTTCACTAGACTAGCCATTACTTAGCTCTCCACTTATTTCATAGATAGTTAAACTCGCTAAGCGGTACCCGCCTACTACAGCGATTGACTAGTCTAGTGAATCAAAAAGCTCATTTTCGATCAGTGGGATAATGACATCATGAATATAAAATAGTTACGCCATGCATGAGAACCGGATCACACCAAATTCGCGCTCTAAGCAAGAGCATCACTTGCCAACCAGCCCAATTCAAAAGCTTTCTGTCGAGCTATTTCTGGCACATCGTCGGCAATAAAGTGACTGTGCATCATCTGTACACCGAGCATGTGATTTATTACCGCATCAAGTTGCACTTGATCGGCAGCAGACGCCTTGTCAGATTCATGAAAGGCAAATAATGACTCCACACCCTCAGCATCCAATAACCCTGCGGCCTCGATTGCATCTCTATTTAAGAACTTGTCTGCAAGTATCTTCATTTGCGACCATTTCTTTTTATCGGTGTGAGCAGGAGGAGCCATGAAAGCGAATTTCTCACGCTTATAAAGCACTTCGGGTAATAGGCCTTTCATTGCTTCTCTAAGCACATACTTTTCGGTTTTTTCTTTGATGCGCAGAGACGGTGGAATTTGAGCTGCCATTTCAGCTAAATGGTGATCTAAAAATGCCGGACGGGCCTCCATAGAATTAGCCATATCAACACGATCACCTCCCCATGTCAGAATTTGCCCTTCCAACATCGTTTTGATCCAAACATACTGTGTTTTATCCAGAGGATGTCGCCCATCAAGCGCACTCGCATCAAAAGCCTCGGCTATCGCCTCTCCCGGATTATAATTTTCCAGCTCCTGACTCACCTGTCGATTAAGCACACCCGGTACTCGGCCAGCACTTGCCAACCAAGGCTGCAGACAACTGGGAGTAAACCCTACAAGGTCTTTTAACCACGGATCCTCTAACGCATCTTTTGCTAGCATTGCGCCTCTAAATTGTTCATTACTGCTATTTAAAGCTCGCTCCCAAGCTTGCCGCTCGTTCACTGACAATGTATCTAAGCCATGTAAAAACATATCCCTACGAAACGCGGGATACCCACCAAATAATTCGTCAGAGCCTTCTCCTGTCATCACCACTTTATATTTAACGTGATTAACATGTCGGCTCATTAAGTACTTGGCAACAGCTAAGGTGTTGTAAATAGTTCGTTCGGTATGCCAAATGGTTTTTTCAAAGTGGCCATATAACTCATCACCAGATAAACGCATGATATCTTGCTCTGCACCAGTCGCCTCAGCCATCTGGGTCGCAATGGGTGCTTCGTCATAAACATCATCATCAAAAGATATGGTGAAAGCCTTAATAGGGTTTTGTGAACTGGCGGCCGCCAACCCCAGAATGGAGCAAGAGTCGATACCTCCTGACAGATAGCATCCCACAGGAACATCTGCCACCATGCGAAGGTCTACAGCTTCCAGCAAGCCCTCTCTTACTTTGTTAATCCAATATTCTTCAGGCTGACTATCATCACGCTCAGACATTTTTGGAAAAGGCATATCCCAGTAACAGCTATCTTCGATGGTTAAATTCCCGCTTTCTCGAGTAATTTTAACCATGTGGCCAGGCTTAACTTGGTAAACGCCTTCAAACGCAGTGGTCCCTGGCACCATGGTTTGCATTAACTGATGATACAACCCTTGCGAAGAGAACTTGCGGGATACCGCAGGGTGTGCAAATAAGACCTTAAGCTCTGACCCAAAAACAATCCCCTGAGGTGTTTTTGTCCAGTAAAGTGGTTTTATTCCAAAGCGATCTCGTACCAAGTAAAGAGAATCTTCCTTACGATCATAAAGCGCAAAAGCAAATTCTCCTCTCAACTGTTTGAGGGTTTCTTGTATGCCATAGCGAGGGAATAAGTTTAAAATAATTTCTGAATCAGACTTGGTGTAAAACTTGTCACCCAACGCAGTAAGGCGAGAGCGAATTTTTTGGTAATCATAAAACTCGCCATTATGCGCCAATAGCAAACGTTCATCAGCGCTTACGAAGGGCTGCTTACCCCGATCCTCATGCAAGTCAATAATCGATAAACGCGCATGGGAAAAACCAACCCCAGCATTATCAAATGTTTGGACACCAAAACCATCAGGGCCTCGATGGTATTGAATAGCAGCCATGTTCGCCAATAATTGACGATTGACTTTCTCTTGAGGGTTATTGTGTATGATGCCGGCGATACCGCACATAATTATTCTCCGGTAGAAAACAAATTAAATAACGTCCATGACTCGAGATGTTCTCTGAACCATACAAGTAAGTAATGCCATTCTTAGAAAAACCGCGCCACGAGCTTGAGCGAAGTACCAGTTATGATGCGTCTCATCCAAATTCGTATCTAATTCCTCGCCTCTAGCCAATGGATGCATGACAATCGCATTTTCTTTGAAAGGTAAATCCTTATGCAGATGAAACTTAGACCCATGTGATTCGAAAGAATCTCCAACCCAAGCAATCGCATTGATATATACCACATCTAATTGACAGATTACTTCTTCGAGCGATGTCACTACATTCACATCAATGCCAGCGTCCTCTAGCTCTTCACGCTGTCCTGGCGAAAATATATCAGTTTCGTTCTCATCATGAATAATGGTGATCTTCTTGAACGCGCTCGAAAATTTAGTAAATACTTTGAGCAAACTACGCACGGTTCTCATACGGCCAGGAACACCAATCACACCAACGTTTATTCGCTCATATTCTGGCACCTCACTAGCCATCAGATCAGGGCGCCACTTAAAAATGGTGTACATATCTGCCAATGCTTGAGTTGGATGCTCATCGATGCCATTACCCGCATTAATAATTGGCACTCGCAACGTATCCATCATCTGATGCAATGATTCTTCTTTATTGTCTCTGAGAACGACACAATCACAATAGTTATTAAACATTTCACCCACATCAGCCAAGGATTCACCCTTAGCAATTCCTGTGGTCGAGCGGTCCGTTATTGACATGATATCGCCGCCTAAACGATGCCATGCACTTTCGAAAGACAAGCGAGTCCTTGTACTAGGTTCATAAAAAGCACTAATTAAGATCTTGCCTTGCAAAGGCGAAGTGAAACGATCAGGATTGCTTTCATACTTGGCCGCTAAGCGAAATAACTGCAAAAGCGTGATCGGTTCAAACTGATCGATGGTAATCACGTGTTGATTAGATAGATCCTTTAGGTAGTCCCCATCCTCCTGTATAGCACGCAATAGCGCCTTAGGATGCGCAGCCCCATATATATCAGGCCTTCCTCGCTCGAACTCGACTGTTTCCTGAATTTCAGAGACATCTACCATAACTTACCCTCTTTCCAATCTTTTACCAAAAATGCTACCAACGCTACGGGTGTAATTATTGTTATAAAAACAGCGCCAGATACTAAAACTGTTAATGCTGTTTCTGAAATCATCCACTCAGCCATAATGAAACCTCTTTTTAGCTGGTCATCTTTCTTTGTTAGTAACAGTATCAAACGTAAATTCTGCATTTTTAACTATTGAACCAAGCAGCATCACTGCTAGTGAAATAGCGCAGGACACCAAAGCTGCGACATAAAAACCAATAGCAAAATAAGCCCAAAGGCCAACACTGGTACCGAATAACATAGCTAATGATGCAGTGGTTCCGTTCGCTCTACCGTAATAAATACCTAACACAATTGGCCATATCGCACTGGCAACAAATGCGCCCATAAAGTAGAGCAAAGAAGCTAATGTGCTTATTTTTGGAAGACATAGAAGCCATGCAAAGAAGCCCAAAGCGAGAACAATAAATTTGTTAACCCGTTGTATCTGTTGATTATCTGCAGTGGGGTTGATATGACCTCTATAAATATCTTCAGTAATTAAGTCAGACGTGGCCGCCAATAAGGAATCTAAACTAGACGCAAGTGCTGAGAATACAACGATAAAAACAATTACCGCTCCCGCTGTGCCCAATAACTTACCAGCAACCAATGGCCCGACCATATCTGCACTGGCTACACTTAGATCTAAAGAGGGTGCAGCCAGGGCGACAAAACCAGCCACAATAGGAATCGGTAACCACATCAGACCAGCAATAAAATAAGCTTTTCCTCCAACACCTTCTTTGAAAGCAAAGGCTCTAGACCACCAAACATTAGAATGAAAGATCTCACCGACACCAAATAATAAATTATTAAACAAAAACATGATGGCAGCTGGAAATAGCAGATTCAGCAAGGCAGGTCGCTCGTCACTCAAAGTCACATGTATTTCTTGAAAACCTACCTGCTGAATAACAATCCAAGCCAGCAATAAAAGCCCCAAGATGATAATAATGCTTTGAATGAAGTCAGTCGCGATAACGGCACGCAATCCGCCCAACATGGTATATCCAACACACACCGCTAAGATAACCGTCATGCCAATTTCATAATCAAGACCGCTTAATGCATTTACAACCACACCACCCGCCATGCCCAAGCTGATTAACCAGCCAAGCGCATAAACCAAAGAAATGATCAAAAATGTACGCCAAGCACCGACACCATAACGAAGTCGGATGAAGTCTCCGCTGGTGTATCCATGGGGCAAAATGGTTTTAATACGGGTAGCAATAGGCGCAAACAGCATTAGACCAATGGCTCCCAACGAGTATCCCACCATTCCCCATACGCCCAGCTGATAGGCTAATTGGGGTGCTGCCATAGTGGTATTTGATGTTACCCAAGTCGCCATGGCGGTTGCCGTAGCCAGTGCAAAGCCGACTTTACGCCCTGCCAACATGTAATCATCAAGGGTCCTATTCGACTTGCCTAGGTACCAACCTAAACCTATCCAGATAATAGAGAACACCAACAGCAGACTAAACGCCACTGCAGGACTCAAAAAGGAGGCGTCCATATTATATTCCGCTAGTTTTATTCTTAGAGTTCAGAAAAATAATAATCGAGAGCAGCGAAAACAACGCTGCACCCACTGCAAAAATGAAAAAAGCTTTATTCAAGCTGTGATGTTTGACATTAACCTGAACCACATTACTCCAGCTTTGTGGTTTATCGAATGGAGCAACTCGATAATAATAAACCCCTGAGCTCAACCCACTCATTGAAAATGAGTTCACATTGCTAACGGTCCATTGCATTAAGGCATCATTAGAAAATGACGAGAGTGTTGATTGCTGAAGAAGGACGTCATTTTGTTGCTTGGTTCCAGCCCATGAAAGGGAGAAATAACCTGCAGTGGGTTCGGTTTCTGAGGTGGAAAGCTTGAGCTCTTCTGCAAAAAGCGGGGAGACCGTAAGAGCTGCCACAACAAAGAGTAAATGGTGGCGAATAGAAATCAAAACTTTAATAAACGCTATGCCCGGCCATATGGCATTAGCATTTGTTAAAGTTTTAATTCCGAAAGTCGAACTGTGTTCGCTTCGTTGGAATAACATTTATCACTAACTCAGCGCTATTTTCGCTGATTTTGAGAATTTATCTTCGCTATTCAATTGGTTCCGTTGCTTAATTTTTAGCGACTAGAACTAGAATGATAATTGAAATCACCAAGAATTGGGTAGAAGCCTAGCACAAGACCAAGCTAATTACTAATCGCAGTAAGGCTAATTGCGGTATAGAATTACATTATTGAATGAGTAAGCCACGACAAA
Organism: Pseudomonadales bacterium; assembly: GCA_022361455.1. Taxonomy (GTDB): domain Bacteria; phylum Pseudomonadota; class Gammaproteobacteria; order Pseudomonadales; family Ketobacteraceae. The sequence continues at coordinate 33,490 of JAKSAW010000504.1, forward strand.
AACTCAAATCAGATACCCTACCAAATAAGGCCCTGAGAATGCCCTATCAAATCAACCTAGAACGCGTGCAAAATGACATTTATAGCCTTGGGCGTATTGGCTATAACAAAGAAGATAGAGGTATCTATCGTCAGGGTTTCACCAACGAAGATATGCAAGGGCGCCATTGGCTTCAAGATCAGTTTTCTAGCATCGGAGTCGATTCATACATGGATGGCGCGGGTAATGTCATTGCACGATATGGTGCCCCCAACGAAAAAGCCTTGGTGATCGGCTCTCATTTAGACTCAGTTCCCTGCGGTGGTATTTTTGATGGAGTGCTTGGAGTCATCGCTGGCTTAGAATGCATTCGCGTCATTAAGGAAAATAATATTGCATTGAAACACCCTATCGAAGTTATCGCTACCAGCGAAGAAGAAGGCCGATTTGGAGGCATGCTAGGTGCTCAGGCTTTAACAGGGAATCTCACCTTAGATTGGCTGGAAAAAGCAAAAGATCCCAACGGTGAATTACTCCGCGACGCAATGGCTAGCTGCCAATTGTTTTATCACCAAGCTCTTGAAGCCACTAAGGATCCTGCAACTCTGCTAGGCTTCTTGGAATTACACATCGAACAAGGCCCCGTACTTGAGAAAGAGAAAAAACAAATAGGGGTGGTAGAAGGCATTTCAGGAGTATTTAAGTGGTTAATCAAATTTATCGGTAAAGCAGACCACGCCGGAACCGCCCCCATGGATTTGAGAAGTGATGCTTTTATGGGAGTCGCCGATTTTGCCCATGAGATATCGCGCATTATTGATGAAGATGGCACGGATAAAACCAGACTAACCATTGGGCGCGTTGATTTAAAACCCGGCTACGCCCATACAGTGCCGGGTAACGCAGAATTCACCTTAGTCGGCCGCGACATGTCCGAGGATGTCATGCACGCTCTTGCCGATAGTTGTCGTAAGGTTTTATCTTCCATTGCTCGTAAACATGGACTGATGTTTGAGTATGATCAAATGAGCTGGCTTGGGCCAAAGCCTTGCTCAAACGACATGCAAGATCATTTGGAAAAGATTACCAAAGAGCTTGGTTACAGTTATATTAAAATGCCCAGTGGCGCAGGCCATGATGCTCAGTTTTTCTCTGAAATAACCCCGACGGGATTAATCTTTATACCGAGTGTTGGCGGTGTAAGTCATGCACCTGACGAATGGAGCCACTGGCACGATGTGGAAAAGGGTTGCAACGTTTTACTAAATGCAGCGCTTGAACTAATCACCTAACTTTCGCGCAGTTTATTTCGAACATTCATTAACACCTGGCCGTACATATTTTCGCCACGACGATCGCGACCACAACCCCAGTAGTAATCGTACAGGCTGTTTTCGACCAGTTTTTTATCGCCTGTTTCTAGCAAGGCCTCGCCAATATGAGGATAAGCCTGGCACTTGGTGTATAAAGCACGGGTCATATACACCGCTTTGACGGCCGACCAATTTTTACGAATTTTTTTAAAGCGAGTGCGACCTAGCTTTCGGGCCTGCTTAGGAGATTCCGCCAGGCGAATTTTTTCTTGATAGGCCTCATCGCTGAACTTCATCGCCTGAAAATAATGTTCAACGGAGGGCCATTCTTTGTCTTCTAACTCAAAGGAATGCTTGGACCAAGCACCAAATTCTTGCTCTGGATCAGAGCGGGAAAAATAGATAGCGTCTTTATCTGTCGCTGCGAAAAACTCACCAGACATCTCAGCGACTACCCCATATCTTCGCGACTGCCCTGTCAGTACCCAGAAAGCCAACCACTAAACCGACCAAACCGATCAAGCTGAATACAATCACAGGGAAGAGATAACCCTTGTCTTCACCTGGATCAAGCGCTACGACAATAACAGCCAGCATAGAGAAGACAGCACTAACAAACACCAAAATTTTTCGATGGGATGGCTTATAAGCAAAAGGCTCGTTACCAGACTCGAACACATTTAAGATAGGCGCAAACACCTTACGAAGGGATTCTTTCATAGCGACCAAAGCACGGATAGGAGGTTTAACACAAAGGCTAGTCTACCGCTTTCGCGCCCCTGCCGCTATGGCGCTATCTTTTTCTTGATCGCCTTCGCAATGGGAGAAGGAATATTGTTGATAGCCCCAAGTACATGTGGCAATGCTTTTAGCTTAAGCCCTTCATATTCACTAGGAACCACCGCATCAATCAGATATGGGCCCGGCTCGCTAAACGCTTTTTTAAGGGCTTTATTCAATTCTTTAGCCGTGGTGACCTTCACTGCGGGAACGCCCATACCTTCAGCAATCGACACAAAATCAATCTCCGGCTGAGACAAATCCAACTGAGACTTCGCTTTGGGCCCTGCGCTTTCGGCGCCCACTCTTTCCAACTCAATGTTGAGAATGGCATAGGAGCGGTTGTTAAAAATAATGGTGGTTACATCTAAATTTTCGCGGGCAATTGTCCACAAAGATTGAATGGTGTACATGGCGGTACCATCACCCTGTAGAGCGATCACCGGGCGACCTTTTCCCGCAATAGCCGCACCAACGGCTACCGGCAAACCTTGCCCAATAGCACCACCTGTTAGCGTTAACACATCATGCCGAGGTGCTCCGGCTGTCATTGCCGGAAGTTTCACGCCAGAGGTTTGGGCTTCATCGGAAATAATGGCGTTTTCCGGCATGAGCGCACCAATAGCTTGGCACACCTTAGCAGCGTTTAGCTTGCCAGAAGGAAGCTTAGGACGTTCCGCTTCTTGAAGCTTTGGATCCGTCGAATCCTCTTCAACTGCCGACACCAGCTCATGAAGACTGCCCAAAGCGTCCTGCTCCGGGGTTACTAATTTATGAACACTACAAGACTCGGGCACCAAATAACTTTTCTTACCGGGATAAGCAAAAAAGGAAACCGGTTCTTGAGTATCAATAATCACCAAATTGTCGTAGCCATTTAGCTGTACCGTAGCCATTTCCGCTAGATAAGCGATGCGCTCAACATGGGGCAGACCAGCACCTCGCTCTAGTCGGGTTGGAAATACTTCAGTAAATAACTTGGCACCGGTTTTCTCGGCGATTCGGGAGGCTGCAATAAGCCCTTCTTCCTGTAAAACACGTCGCCCTATAAGCATCGCTGTTTTCTTACCCTGCCTAACCAATACATCAGCTATTTGATTAATCACAGTACCAGAGGCTTTTTCACCGATAGCAGGCGCGACGGCTTCCACCGCAGTACCACCTTCGCCCCAAGATACATCAGCAGGCAGGATTAAGGTGGATATCTGTGCCGGATCACTTTGCGCTACTTGAATTGCCTCAGCAGCATCTGTACCAACCTGCTCTGTGGTTGGGCAAGTGCGGATCCAACTGGAAACATTTTTAGCCACAGTTTCAATATCTGACTCTAAAGGAGCATCATACTGCTTATGGTAAATTGCGTGATCGCCAATAATATTAATCATCGGAACACGGGCTTTGCGGGCGTTATGCAAATTCGCCAAGCCATTGCCTAGACCGCAACCTAAATGTAGCAAGGTAGCCGCAGGCTTGTTAGCGATGCGCGCATAGCCATCGGCCGCTCCGGTCGCCACCCCTTCAAACAGGGTCAAAACACCACGCATCTCGGTGCTATCTAACGCTGCTACAAAATGCATCTCGGACGTACCTGGATTGGAAAAGCAGGTATCCACCCCGGAATTGATTAGCGTTTGGATTAAAGCGTTAGCACCATTACTCATTTGCGTACCTAGTTGTTTGTTAAAGCAGAAACGAAAGATAGCCTTTCACACGCCATAGCTCAATGACAAGCCAGGCCACCCTCTGACATATAGGGCCAATTTTTCGATCGAAATACGTGCAGAGATGTAAAATCTACTGTAAAAATACAGCCATACCATTGCCCGAAGCGCCCAAATCACCTACTTTTTTGGTTCTTTTAAATTGCGCGGGGATCGGGTTATGGAAGAACTCATAGAAAAGCTAGATATTAATCAATACTTACCAGCAGCAGTAGACTGGGCCACCAACATTCTATTGGCATTACTTATTCTGGTCATCGGTGTTTGGATTGCGGGTAGAGCCTACAAAGCCGTTGCCGGCATTGCTAACAAACACGAGCAGCTAGACGACACTTTATTCAAATTCTTTGGCAGTGTTGCTCGTTACACTATTTTAGCCTTTGTCGGTATCGCAGTATTAAATCGTTTTGGTGTGCAGACAGCGTCTATCATCGCCTTGTTAGGTGCTGCAGGTCTGGCAGTGGGTTTAGCGCTTCAAGGTACACTATCGAATCTTGCAGCGGGCGTAATGCTACTAATATTTCGACCTTACAAAGTAGGCGACTTTATCGATGCAGCAGGTAAGTTTGGTAAGGTGACTGAAATCGATATGTTCACTACGATTCTACAAACTTTCGATAATCAGCAAATCATCATTCCCAACAGTCAGATTTGGGGCGAGCAGATCATCAACCATTCTCACCATGCCGTTAGGGGCGTAGACATGCACTTTGGTATTGCCTATGACGAGAACACTGATGCCGCTCGCAAGGTAATTGATAAAGTGCTTTCTGAGCACCCACATATTAAGAAAGATCCTGCACCATTTGTGGAAGTGGAAACCTTAAACGACAGCTCCGTAGATTTTCTAGTAAGACCGTTCTGCGATGGGCAGCACTATTTCGATATTCTTTATTCTGTGCCTGAGCAAATCAAAAAAGCCTTGGATGAAGCCAACATCGAGATTCCATTCCCACATCGTAAAGTCATTGTGGTTAACGAAAATCAGTAAATCGTCTCATGGAGCCGGCTTTTAACGTCGGCTCCCGCTCCAAGTGCTAGCAAACCTATTCAGATAACGTATATGATAAGCAGCGAGGACCACTAGTTTTATCGGAGCAGGTAGTATGAGCAGCGACTCGAAGTCACCCTGGGAAATACTGGGTATCGATCCAACTGATGACAAATGGATTATTAAAAACGCCTACGAAAACAAATTAAAGCACTGCAAACCGGAATCCGATCCGCAAGGCTATGTGGAGCTGCAACAGGCTTTTGAACAAGCAAAGCGCTATAAGCGTTCCTCTAGCCCACAACAAATGAATGAAAACAATCCCGCTGAATCCAACTCGATCAAGATAGATCCAAGCCGATTTTCTAACAGCGAAGAAGCCAGAAGAAGTGTTCAAGAACACAACCCTCAATCCGAAACCGATTATCAGCCCGAAGAATATCAATCAGAAAATCAGCAAGACCAAAAAGCCAACACCGATGGCGGTGGCTTTTATCTAATAATGGCTACGATATTTCTTATCGTTTACGTGATCAAGGAACTCACGCAATAAGTTATGTGCGGCGCTTTCTAAACGCATAAGCGCCAGCAGATGCCATTGTCTTACCAAACACAACCCACTCATTGAGATTGGGCTTAGGGTTTTGCCCTTTTGCCATGCGAGCAAGCTGAAATTCATACCATACGATATCTAACATGGCGATTTTATCGATGGCTTTAACACCGGTGGTTAGGTTCTTTAACGTTTGCTTGTGAGAAGAATCTTCCATCAGTTTGTTAGGAAAATCAGGATCAACCGCAGTCGTTCGAGCTACGCCAATCAAATCTGTGGCACCGGAATCTAATGCCGATTGCATTGCCGCAGAAGATCGGAATCCACCTGTCAAAACCAATGATGTATCCACTAGCGCTCTGACTTTCTCGATATAATCTAGAAAATAGGCTTCGCGCTTAAGTGTTGATTCCTTAACTTTATGACCAACCATAGACGGGCTTTCGTAAGTTCCGCCGGAAATTTCGATGAGGTCGATGCCTGCTTTCGCTAATGCTTTCACCACCTCCATGGAATCCTCTTCGCTAAAACCACCTTTCATAAAATCAGCAGAATTTAGTTTAATACCAACCGGAAAATCCTTACCTACAGCATCACGAATCGCTTGATAAACGGAAAGCACAAAGCGCATACGGTTTTCTAAAGAACCACCCCATTGATCCGTACGTTGATTATGACGCGGCGATAAAAACTGACTGACTAAATACCCATGGGCACCATGTATTTGCACGCCAGTAAAACCAGCTTCTTTTGCTAATCGTGCACTTGTCGCAAATTTTTTGATGATATTAAGGATTTCAGGTTCCGTCAAAGCACGTGGAGTGTTGAATCCTTTTTCTAAACCGCCTTCTAAGCTGATAGCAGAAGGGGCAACGGGCTCTTCACAAATAAAGTTGGGAATTTGCTTACCGGGATGATTTAACTGAGTCCAAATCTGCGCACCATTTAATTTTCCTGCTGCGGCCCATTTCTTAAATGGCTCAAGATTAGATTGCTCATCCAGCACTACGTTCTTTGGTTCACCTAAAGCGGTGCGATCAATCATGATGTTGCCGGTAATCGCGAGGCCAATACCACCCTGTGCCCATCGCTTATATAAAGTCGCTAACCCCGGTGTAGGATTATGAGCAGCATCACCCAACTGCTCACTCATTGCAGATTTAAACAAACGGTTCCTGATTACCTGTCCATTCTTAAGAACATAAGAAGAGCTAAGGTCGTTGGAAATAGGCTGGGTTGCTGCTGCCGTTTGTTGCATGGTGATAAGTCTCCGTTAATTCAATGTCAACGATTCGTCAAAGAGCGAATGAATGGAGACTATTATTCATACTAATTTATATGGTATATAGACCATAAAACGGGTTTCATTATTGCTAAAACAGCAACAATAATCTTACTGGAATTCCCATGGATCAGCTTAAGGCATTGAAATACTTCATAAAAGTGGTCGAAACCGGTAGCTTCACTAAAGCTGCCGCCTATTTCAATGTGCCGCCATCCTCCCTTTCCCGGCGTGTTGCCGATTTAGAAGCGAGTCTTGGGGCCACTTTACTGAAGCGATCTACCCGTGTTGTAAAGCTCACTGAAATCGGCGAATCCTACTACAAGCAAGTCCAGGGAATCGTCGCCGACTTAGAATTTAGCAACGAAGCCGTGCGCAGTTACCAATCTCAACCCATGGGCAAACTCAAAATAAGCGCCATGGTGGGCTTTGGCGAACACATTCTACTGCCTTTGCTGGATGAATTTACACAACTCTATCCAGATATCGTTCTGGATGTTCATTTAAGTGATGAGTTATCAGCGTTAGGTCGAGATGATATTGATATCGCAATCCGTGGTGGCTATGCGCCCAACGAACGAGTAGTCGCTATTCGTTTAATGGAAAACTATTTCATCCCTGTAGCTGCACCAACGTATCTAGAAACGAATGGTGTCCCAAAACACCCAAGCGAACTTAAACATCACAAAGGCTTATTTTATCGCGCGCCAAATGGCTATATTCCTTGGTTGAGTGAAATCGATGGCCAATGGCAAGACATATCCCCTCCTGCAGCGGCAATTAGCAATGCAGGAGAGTGGTTAGTGGAAAAGGCCATTAAAGGTGAAGGCATCTTGATGTTGCCACGATGGGTTCTCAAAGAATTCCTGGCAAATGGAGAATTAGAAGAGATATTCTTTGAGCCCACCATTAGTATCACACCCACACCAGATTTTGCGATTTACCTTTTATATCAAAAGCAGCGATACCATGTACCGAAAGTTAGAGCTGCAGTGGACTTTATCGTTGATCGAGTAAAAGGTAGCTATTAGTGTTAGGAACAAATCATGAATAAATTCAGCCCCTTTGCCAATTGGTTTGGCATTGAAAATATCAGCGCAGACGAACGCACCGCCCAAATCAAAATGACCGTCGTCGATCATCATTTAAATATATATGGTACAGGCCATGGCGGGGTTGCATTGAGTTTTGCCGATCACGCTTGTGGCGCACTGCTAGAGAAAATAGCTAAAGACCAGTTCTATGCCACTGTTACTTTCAATTCTGCTTTTTTTAAACCGGTACAGCTGGGTGAGCTAATTGCCGAAGCGACATTACTCAATCGAACAAAATCTACAGCTCATATTGAAGCGGAAGTAATACAAAACGGACAATTATTGTTTAAGGCCTCAGGTAGCTTTGCGATACGGCCTATGAGAGATTAGCCAACACTTGGCGGGACAAGCGCTCACTATAACCATGTATCTTCCAATGCCCTGGGCTCCAGCCCTTCACAAAACGATGAAAATCAGTCCACGCCACTGAGTACAAAGGACGCCAAACATTTTCAACGTCAGCTGGATTTATTGAAGGCTGTTTTTCCTGCAAAGCACTCTTAAGACAAGCAAAATAATCATCAAGAAGTTGTTGTTCGAACTTCTCGCAATCCTCTTCATATAAACAACTTCCGATAAAGTAAGCGACATCCTTCATACCACAGCCACCACCCACAT
>JAKSAW010000357.1 GCA_022361455.1 Pseudomonadales bacterium
GCACTTCGCTCATGAATGGATAGAGGATGTGTTCGCCAGCGTAAAGCATGAGAATCACCGCATAACCCCATACTCCAATGTCTGCGAGGGAAAGTAGCAAACTCGCTGCAGCACCGAGAGAGATGAGAGCAATGATACGTTTCTCGCTCAAGTTTTCAGCGTGCTTGTGCATGTATGCCAGTATGCCAACCGTTATCAAACTGCTTGACGCTACCACAACAGAACCCCAAAACGGGTCGAAGTGAAAACGGTCTAGCAAGACAATGCGAAGCAGTCCCCAACCAGCCGTATAGAACAAACCTTGCACCGTAATAATTATCGGGACATACAGCCACAATTTAGGAGTACCGAATTGTGCAAAGCCGTCCTTAATACTCACTAGGTATTGTCGTAGTTCAGTCGTAAGCTTTTGTTTCGTTTTCTCCAACTGAACATCTTTCAAAGACCAAATGAGGAACACGGAGCTGATGAATGCAACTCCTGTGAGTATCCAAGGAATACGAGGGTTTATCGTATGCAACCACCCACCAACAACTGTTGCAAATAGCGCGCCAATCAATGCTGCTTGTGAACCACGAGTAACCAGTTTGCGCCAATGTACCGATGTGCGATTGAAATTGAGTTTCTGAAAGAACAGCGCTTCGTCTGCTCCTGAAACAAACGAGATACCAATCATCATAATGGCCTGCCCGACAAAAAACGGTACGAAGCTGCTCCCGAACGCCTGTATCAGTAATCCGCCGCCAGCAAGTATTTGACCTAGTTTGACCATTTTGTCGCGGCCAAATCTATCAGCCAAAGCACCTGACGGCACCTCGGCAACAAGACCAATCGCAAATGCAAAACCATCTAAGATACCAACTTGATAATCAGTGATAAAGATACGGTAGAAGTAGAGCCATACAGCACCGACAAAGAAAAGGTTCGTGAGTGTTTCGTAGGCGACATACTTTCGTGAAAGTCGTTTCTGTTCGTCGGTTATTGTTTGGTTCATACTCATTTCAAAAGCTCATCACTGCTAACACCGA
>JAKSAW010000199.1 GCA_022361455.1 Pseudomonadales bacterium
ATACCGCTTATCAATCCACCCAAAATACTATCGAACACACCTAGTGCGCCATCAAAACTAATACCCTGAAGATCAACATTAAGATCGCCAATAGCAATGTTTGGATTACCATTAGACTCACTCAATAATACATCGCCGGTTACGACCACTCTATCAACACGCAACGTTGGCTTTAGCACAATGATATTGACCAATCTAAGCTTCGCACGAGCACCGGTAAAAATACCTTCGAGATTTAACTTTGTATTAGTTGGGTCGAGCGTAAAAGATTGTGCTGTCATATCTAGGGTAGTGATCTCACCCCTTAAAATACCTCGCTTATAGATTTCAGTGCCACCAATTAATGCGGTCAAATCTAAGCCATTGACCAAGCCTATAAGTTCTTCGGTAATAAAGTCCAAACCTGTTTGGTTTACCCTTGCAATCACCGCATCATCATAGAGCAGTTGATAATCTCGATAAGCAACCGTTGATGAATGATTAAGTACATCTACTGCTTCAAAGTTATATATATCAGCACTCGCTACTTCTGCGATAAAGCTGCCATCTTCATTAACACTGACATCAGACCCATTTATCAGCAAAGAAGCTACTCCAGCAGAATCAATGATTCTACCGAATATAGTCGTAGTCGTGCCGCGGGAGGCGGACTCAACAACTACTTCAGGCCCAATGGTGTCTATAATAAAGCGACTCTGCACAGCAGGCTGGGACTCAATCCTAAGGTTATTGATACCTTCATTAACATAGGTTTCTAACTCAGTTCCTAGTGCAATAGCCTCGGTTGCGGAAATAGAAAATAGATCAGTGACATCATTACCATTAAGCGTAACTGTGGGAAAAGTTTCCGGTTGTTCTTGATAAGTTATAGTGACTGATGGTGCCACTTCATGAAACGAACCATCGGGAGGATCAGTAATTTCATATTTGGCACCACAAGCCATTAAGCCAAGGGAAATCAGCAAAATACAGACAAGCCGTTGCATTGGAATCAACATTCGCAGCCTCTTATTTTTATTAGGTTATTAGATTGATTGTTTTTTTAATATTGCAATTGGAGTAAAAAAGACCTTGCGGTCGATACCAACCTAACAATACAACCTAGAGAATGCTTGAATGTTTGAATGATTAATTAGCGCTATTAGCTAGCAATGTTCGCAAAGAGCATCGCTGCTAATTCATGAGAAGCGTCTTTCGCTTGTTGAATGGTAGCGGGTGAAAGTCCAGCGCGAATTGCATCGTAAACAATCCATTGAAATGCAGACATAATAGCTTTTAAAGCCGTCCTGGAAGGCGATTTCATATTTTGAGATTTAAAGGTATTTTCCATCACTGTGGCGATTCGCTCGAAGGCGGAATCTATAATTTGCGCCGCTGGTGAGTGCGGATCTCCATATTCTCGTATTAAGAGTTGTGCAAGTTGAGCCTGTTTAAAAATCGCATCCAACAAATCATTCAATGCCTCTTTGATTGTTATATCGATTGGCTGATCTTTAGGGAAGGTTGCTTTAAGCAATGCGCCTACATGAGCATTCACGGAAGAATCATACAAGCGCGAGACAAGTGCTTCTTTATCTTTGAAACAACGATAAAAAGTTGGCTTAGAAACATCTGCTCTAGCACAAATCTGAGCGATAGAAGTACTTCTAGTACCATGCTCAACAAACAGTTCTATTGCTGCTTGGGTGATAATCTCTGTTTGTTCTTCCACCCCCGGGCGTTTCTTGCGCCTACCATCTTCAAGTTTTGTAGGGGTTTTTTCTTTCTTAGCAGTAACCATGTTACCTCAATTAGAACTCTTAACTTGGAATTAGCGAGATAACCTATGAATTACCACGCTTTTCAAACTTAATGATACCGGCAATGCTAAAACTTGCTATAAGTTTCTACCTTCTAATTCACTGACAAGAAAATCAAATACCGTGCGAACTCTACGATTCATTTTCAACTCTCGATGAGACACCAGCCAAACTTCGCCTTTAAACGCTTCATGGTCGGGGATGACCCGTTCTACATCAGGTTCAGCGTCACCTACATCGATTGGCATAACGCCTATACCTAGGCCTTGCTTAG
>JAKSAW010000535.1 GCA_022361455.1 Pseudomonadales bacterium
CCACTATCCAGCCTACTGGGTGCGCACCGCCCTTGCCCGCCAGGTCGAGCATGCCGGTTTCCTGCGCGCGCTCGACGGAAAGAAGCGAAAGCTCGCGACCCGCGCGACCACCGACGCGTTCCGCGCCGTCACCGAGATCACCGTCTTCGCGCCCGACCATCCCCGGCTCCTGTCCGTCATTGCCGGGGCCTGCGCCGCCTCGGGCGCCAACATCGTCGACGCGCAGATCTTCACGACCAGCGACGGCTTCGCGCTCGACACCATCTTCGTCTCCCGCGAACTGCCGCTCAACGAGGACGAGCAGCGCCGCGCCGAGCGGATCGGCAAGCAGATCGAGACCATCCTCGCCGGCAAGGCGCGCGTCGAGGACCTGATCCAGGCCCGCACCCGCAGGCAGGGCCGCATCCGCGCCTTCTCCGTCGAGCCGGACGTGCTGGTCAACAACACCTGGTCGAACCGCTACACCGTGATCGAGATTTCCGGCCTCGACCGGCCCGGCCTGCTCTACGAGCTGACGGCGGTGCTCGCCAAGCTCAACCTGAACATCGCCTCGGCCCATGTCGCGACCTTCGGCGAGAAGGCCGTCGACGTCTTCTACGTCACCGACCTGACCGGTCAGAAGATCACCAACGCCAACCGCCAGGGCGCGATCCGTCGTCACCTGATGCAGGTGTTCAAACCGACACAGGAAAACGCGGCGTGAATGGCGTTCGCGGCAGGAGGCGGGGATGGCGCTGATCCGGCATTTCGCCACCGTCGGCGGCGGCACCATCGTCAGCCGCGTGCTCGGCTTCATCCGCGACGTGCTGACGGCTTCCGCGCTCGGCACCGGGCCGGTCGCCGATGCCTTCTTCGTCGCGTTCCGGCTGCCCAACCTGTTCCGCCGGATCTTCGCCGAGGGCGCCTTCAACGCCGCCTTCGTGCCGCTGTTTGCCAAGGCGCTGGAAGGCGAGGGCGCACGCGAGGCCCGCCGCTTCGCCGAAGAGGCGCTGTCGGCGCTTTTGTTCGTCCTCTTGGCGCTGACCGCGCTTGCCGAGATCGCCATGCCGCTGTTCATGCTGGTGCTGGCGCCGGGCTTCTCCGGCGAGCCGGACA
>JAKSAW010000386.1 GCA_022361455.1 Pseudomonadales bacterium
GGGTACGAGAGGAGAGACCGCGGATGTACATCCCGGTCCCGTGAAGTCGTTCGATGATGAGATCTGACATGTTCCCCTTTCGGGGAATCTATCAGAGCCCCTCGAGCCCGGCGAGCGGGTCACCTGCTGCCGGTGGACGAGCTGCATCAACAGCCCTGGACCTCATACGGATCCGTTCCTCGAGCTCTTCGATGCGATCCTCTTGCTCCTCGCGTTCGGCCCACGTCGTGGCGCGTCGCTGCGTCTCGATGAGGATGTCGAGCCGATCGTTCACGTTGCGCTGCTCGGCTGTCAGTCGGACGTTGATGTAGCGGATCGCTTCGAGCTCGTCGTCGTTCTCTTCGACCTCGTTGCCGATGTCCTTCATCTCGACAGCGACACCTTCGATCGATGACGTGAGCTCCTGATGATCTTCCTGAGCCTGCTCGACGGTTTGGAATCCGTGAAGGTGAGTCGCGGCAGCGAAGCCGGCCGCTGCGATGGCGCCTATCAAAGTGAGTGTCTTCCAAGTCCCTTCGAGAGTCTTGGTGACCTTCTCTTTCTTCGCCGCCTTCTCCTCTTCCTCGGTCACTAGTTGTCCAGGATGTAGCGCGTACCGTGGATGATGTAGATCCCGGTCGCGGAGTTCGTTGCGATCTGCGCGCCGGCGAAATCGTAGAGGCGACATTCCGATCGGTTGTTCGCCGAATGACCTGCGCCCGTGACGACGGCCGCACCGCCGGTACCGCTGTCCTCGAGAGTCCAGTGCGTGATCTGATCGGCGGCTGTCGGCGCGTCGATCTCCCACTGCGCTTGAATCAGATTCGAACCGGGAAGCGCTGCACCGCTACCACCAGCGGAGTCGAGTCCCCAACCACCGTCGACGCCGACTGCGCCGCCACCACCGGTGTTGAGCTCGATGCGGATGTGACCGGCGACGATCGTGTTCGGTCCGACGATGGCTATTCCGTTGCTCCTGGCGAATGCGACCATCTCTTCCTGAAGACGCCTGCCCGCCGCATCGGCGTCGGCGA
>JAKSAW010000614.1 GCA_022361455.1 Pseudomonadales bacterium
AGCCTTACCAATTCATCATTTGTTAGCTCAAGAGTTGATTGAGTATCACCCACTGCAGTGAACTGAAGATTCACGTCTAGTCTAGGACTTCCCGTAACACATTCAGGAGTAACTGAAACCGAGAATTTTTCGGTATCGCCATTAGGTAGGGTCACTGTGACAATTGGGGCACCTAGAGGATTAGTACAGAAATTAAAGTCAGCTTCAGCATTTACCCAACCAGCTCCTAGAGCTCGAGATTCGTCGACTCGAATATTTTGGTAATCAATGCTCCAACCATAACCAAAATCTAGATCTTCGTGACGACGACGGGTGTCGTAAGTTCGAGTTACTTGGATTGGAATTCCTTCCACAGCGATATTTAAATCTTCCACTGTGTGAGTAAAGTGTCCAATTTTTAAATTGCCTTCTACAGACACCACAATGTTGTCTGATGTCTTAGCACCGTTTCGATCAGTGACTTCTAAAACAATGTCGTATAAACCATTTAACAACACGGTAGGATCAAAAGTCGCAAGCACCCCATCTGTCACATTGGAGGTACTGCTATGGAATTCCTGCCACTCAGTTGCTGATCGAGAACGATAGTAAAGCTTCCATTCAAACAGGTTGGCATCGCTAGCTGTGCCAAGAATTTCAATGGGGCCCGTTACTACTGTTTCTGTTAGAGGCGCACTAATGCTAGCAACCGGATTAACAATGTCACTCGGATCGCGTACGAAGAAACTGACTGTTTCAACCGTTTCATCATTACCGTCATTAACAGTGGCTCTCACCGTGTGAACACCTTGCCCAGTGGCAACAACATCCACGGAAGTTGTGTTTGATACAGTAACTCCATCGACTTGAATATCTAATATGTAAGGCCCTGCCATACCATTCGGGATCGCTGAGATGGACACAGTATCCCCTTCGTCAACGAAGTTTTCTAGAATTGATAGATCAAGCGTAAGCGGCACATTTGCATCTAACACCTGGATCGGCCAATCCACACGTTGACTCGCATTACCATCTGATACGGTAACATCCATGGTGGTTTCGCCAGCTTCAGTTGGTATCCATGTAATTAAACCCTGCGCACTAATCGCTGCACTAGCCTGCGTGCTATTTAGTACATAAGTCAGCGGATCATTTTCTCGGTCCGTC
>JAKSAW010000425.1 GCA_022361455.1 Pseudomonadales bacterium
CGCCAATTCCATCGAACCATAGAGCTTGATCACATCCACTTGGCGACCCTGAGCCGCATAGTAGTTACGAGTGATATTGATAAACTTGGTAGCAACTCGAAGACGCCCTTCAACTTCAGGCGCATCCTTGGGGCCAGCTACCATGAGCTTGCACTTAGCAATATCTAAATCCAGTGGCTCATAAACTCCGCGGGCACCGTGCTCCATCAACACGTCTTTACCGGCAACACCCACGTCGGCAGCACCATGCTCAACAAAGGTAGGCACATCCGTCGCGCGAATAATAACAATATGCACATTTTCCTTAGTGGTAGGAAATATTAACTTCCGGCTTTTTGAAGGATCTTCCAATAATTCAATACCGGCCTCTTTCAGAAGTGGCAATGTCTCTTTTAATATCCGCCCTTTCGAAAGTGCTATGGTAATGGGTGCCGCTGAACTCATTTTTTCGCCTGATATAATGCGTTAATTTAATACTTAACTGGGAATACGTTGGATCTGAGCACCCAACAATTGCAGTTTCTCTTCAATACACTCGTAGCCACGATCGATATGATAAATACGATCAACCAATGTATCACCATGAGCAACCAACCCAGCCAATACCAAGCTCGCAGAGGCACGCAAATCCGTTGCCATAACAGGTGCTCCATAGAGATCTTTAACACCACGAATAATCGCGGTATTACCCTCTAACTGGATATCAGCACCCATTCGAGACAATTCAGATGCATGCATAAAGCGATTTTCGAATACCGTTTCATTAATGGTACCGGTGCCCTCTGCGATTGCATTTAATGTTGTAAATTGCGCCTGCATATCTGTCGGAAAAGCAGGATAAGGCGCCGTTCGAATATTCACGGCCTTGGGCAAATTGCCCTTCATGTCCACTTCGATCCAATCATCGCCATTGGAAATATGGGCACCAGCCTCTTCCAGCTTAAGCAACACAGATTCGATAATTTTAGGGCAAGTATCTTTCACTTTAACGCGACCGCGAGTCACTGCTCCAGCGACTAGATAAGTTCCCGTTTCGATACGATCGGGAATAACGCTGTATTCACAACCATTCAGCTTTTCTACACCATGGATCTCTAAGGTATCAGTACCCGCACCACGAACATCGCCGCCCATTTTGTTGATGCAGTTGGCCAGGTCCACGACTTCTGGTTCGCGAGCCGCGTTTTCAATAATGGTGACACCATCAGCCAAAGAAGCGGCCATCATCAAATTTTCGGTGCCTGTGACTGTCACCGTATCCAATACTAAGTGGGCACCTTTTAAACGGCCTGGCGATTTAGCATGAATATAACCATTCTCAACTTTGATCTCCGCACCCATCATCTCTAAACCATGCAAGTGAAGATTGACAGGCCGGCTACCTATGGCACAACCGCCAGGCAAGGAAACATGAGCTTCGCCAAAGTGAGCAACCAAGGGTCCCAACACCAAGATCGATGCTCGCATGGTTTTAACCAACTCATAGGGGGCGGTTAAATCTTTGATGGTGCCGGCTTCGATTTCGACATTAAGCTTGTCATCAATAATTAGATCAATCCCCATTTGCCCCAGCAACTCAATCATGGTGGTGATATCTTGCAGGTGAGGAAGGTTGCAGACCGTCATAGGCTGGTCGGTTAGCAGAGTAGCAGCAAGCACTGGCAGCGATGAGTTCTTCGATCCCGAGATGCGAATTTCACCGTCTAGCTGGTTACCACCAGTGATAATTAACTTATCCATTCATTGCCTCTTGAAATGTTTCTAGAAGTACTAGCTTAGGTTTATAGCGCTAGTATCTTTGGGCTCAATTAGGCAATCGGGTTGCCAAATTTCTTTTGCTGCTCCCACTCTTCGGGAGTATGGGTTTGCATGGTCACTGCGTGAAGCTCACCACTGCTGATCAAGTGATTCAAGCAGCCATAAACCATCTGTTGTTTCTTCACGGATCGAACACCATCAAAGGCCTCAGATACCACGATAGCATGGCATTTGTTGCCATCTAGCTGCACGTGTACTTCTGCGTTCTCGATACCGTTCTCAATTAACGTTTTAATGTCGCTAGCGTCCATTAATCAACCTTCTTGACAGGATAAGGCAAAGAATTAGGGGCAGGAATAATACAATAGATCGGTGGATCCTAGCCAGTGCAGCTAGGAGATATTAGGAGCTATGGGCGCTGCTGGCAGCTGTGGACAGTGGAAAAACCTCATCAAGACCGCTAACTCTGGCCACATCGAACATTTTATCGGGCATGTCTAGGAATTGGATTTCCTTTCCCTGAGCCGAGGCCAAACGCATCCAGGCCAGCAGCACAGACACCCCCACGCTTCCTGAATGTTCAATACCTGATAGATCAATCACTAAAGGACTATCCATTTCAGAAAGAATAGATTCACCCGCTCGCTTCAAGGCCACAGCATTAGTCACATCAATAACACCAGACACCGCTGCCACCGAGGTATCTTGGTTAGGGCGCTTTTCAATATTGGCTTGAGACATTCGCCTTACTCGTCCTCTGCAACACTATTGAATAGGAATTTACTGACTAGATCCTCAAGCACCAACGCTGATTGGGTATCATCGATTTCATCACCATCGACCAGAAACTCTTCTTCTGCACCCACCATAATGCCAATGTATTTCTCACCAAGCACACCAGCTGTCAAAATGGAGGCCGTTGAGTCGATAGATAAATTGTCATATTTATTGAAAATATCCATCTCCACCACAGCCACATAATCATCCTTATCTAAGTAGATATCAGAGACTCTGCCAATCACCACACCAGCCATAGTGACTTTAGCGCGCACTGTTAGCCCACCGATATTTTCGAAGTTTGCAGTGACTCGATAGGTTTCCTCTGCGGTATCAATCGATAACCCACTTACTCGAATGGCTAAGAACGCTAAAGCAGCGAAGCCCGCAATCATGAAAGCGCCCACCGACAATTCCATCGTTCTCATTCGCATTTTATAAATCTCCAAACATGACAGCAGTCAAAATGAAATCTAAACCCAAAACAGCCAAGGAGGCGTAAACCACTGTCCGAGTGGTTGCTCGACTAATACCTTCTGATGTGGGAACAGTATCGTAGCCCTGAAATACAGCGATCCAAGTTACGGCAACAGCAAACACCATGCTTTTGATAATGCCGTTAAGTACATCTTCGCGAAACTCCACCGAATCCTGCATGTTGGCCCAAAAAGAGCCATCGTAGACTCCCAACCAATCGACACCAACCAACTGAGCGCCCCAGATTCCGACGGTGGAAAAAATCAATGCTAATAGCGGCAGGCAGATAAACCCAGCCCACAATCGTGGCGATACAATTCGGCGTAGTGGATCAACACCGATCATTTCCATACTAGCCAGCTGCTCGGTAGCCTTCATAAGACCAATTTCAGCTGTTAGCGCTGAACCCGCTCTACCAGCAAAGAGCAAAGAGGCCACAACAGGACCAAGCTCTCGAAGCAAAGTTAAAGAAACTAACTGACCCAACGCTTGCTCACTACCGTAGCGCGTCAGGATGTTATAGCCCTGTAGCGCCAGCACCATACCGATGAAGAGACCAGAAACCACAATGATGATGAGTGACAACACTCCCACAGAGTAAATTTGCCGCACCAACAATGGAAAACTGCTAGCTCTGGGCCACGCCCAAAGCGAATGAAAAAGGAATAGCCCGGAAGCACCAAAGGATTCTAAAAACTGAACACCTTGAGAGCCGACCCGACGAACGCGCTCTATCATCTAGGCTCCTCTCAACTTGGTTAAATTGGGCTCAATCAGATCGTCCGCTAATTTTCGCGCAGGATAATGGAAGGGCACAGGACCATCAGGAAGCCCTTGCATAAACTGCTTCACCCTTGGCAAATCGGTGTGCAGTACTTCTTCGGGAGCACCCGATCCGACCACTTCGCCATCAGAAATGATGTAGATATAGTCAGCAATACTGGCAGTTTCAGCGACATCGTGAGACACCACAATAGAGGTATGGCCAAGGGCATCATTTAGCAGACGAATCAACTGCACTAATACACCCATCGCAATCGGGTCTTGACCAGCAAAAGGCTCATCGTACATTAGCAGTTCAGGATCTAGCGCAATCGCTCTGGCCAGCGCCGCTCGGCGCGCCATACCCCCTGACAATTCGCTGGGCATTAGATCCCGAGCACCACGCAGACCCACGGCTTGAAGCTTTAGCAACACCAAATCACGAATCATATCTTCAGAAAGTTGTGTGTGAACCCTCAACGGAAAGGCGACATTTTCAAAAACGGTAAGATCGGTGAACAAGGCGCCGCTTTGAAAAAGCATGCCCATACGTGCGCGCAATTCGAACATTTGCTTGCGCCCCAGATCGGGTACGTTAAGACCATCCACCCAGATTTCGCCCGCGTCAGGCTTGAGTTGACCGCCAATCAACCGCAATAAGGTAGTTTTTCCGGTACCGCTAGGACCCATTATCGCTGTGATTTTACCCTTTGGAATCACTAGATCGATATTATTATAAATAACTCGATCACCGCGATAGAAGGTGAGTCCCTTTACCTCAATGTAATTTTCGTCGTTAATGGCCATGCAGCACTTTGAATTGCAGAATATTTGGTTCAACGGCGCACTATAGTCAGGTTACCTAGACAATGCAATAACCGCAGTTTTTGAGCAGATTCAATAGGATCCGCTCCATAAGAGTTACTTATTCAGATCCATATCGGTACAATACGTTCCCTCAAAGATCCAATAAAGACAGAAATTTTCTAATTATTACTTTCTACGCGAGACCTCATGCTGTTACCCATTATTGCCATTGTTGTTGGACTAGCGCTTCTGGTGTGGAGTGCAGATAAATTCGTTGACGGTTCTGTAGGTATTGCCGAAGGCTTCGGTATGTCCAAGGTGATGATCGGCCTGACCATCGTGTCACTCGGCACCTCAGCACCAGAAATTTTTGTATCCATTACAGCAGCCATGCAAAACGCATCTGAGCTAGCACTTGGTAATGCCATCGGATCCAACATTGCCAATATGGGATTGGTGCTGGGCGTCACTGCGCTGGTTGCTGCACTTCCAGTTAAGCAAGGCCTTTTGAAACAGGACCTACCTGCCCTACTAGCCGTAACCGCGATCTGCTGTTTCCTATTAATGGATTTAACCCTTTCTCGCAACGACGGCATGACATTAATGGTACTGCTCATTATCTTAATGACTTTGATGTTTCGCTATAAAAAGGAGCACCCGGACGAATTGGTAGAGAATGAGTCAATTGAAGGGGAAATACCTGATTATGGCACCAAGGAATCCATCATTTCCTTCAGCATTGGCCTAGTCACTTTAATCATCAGCTCACGGATATTGGTTTGGGGCGCTGTTGACGTAGCCACCGCCCTAGGGGTTAGCGAAGTAGTCATTGGCCTCACCATTGTTGCTATCGGTACCAGCTTGCCGGAAATGGCCGCTTCAGTGGCGAGCGCACTGAGAAACCATCACGACATCGCGCTAGGTAACGTTATAGGCTCAAATATATTGAACCTATTAGCTGTTCTTTCTGTTGCATCCGTCATCTACCCAATTGAACTAACTCGTGAAGTTCTCGTTAAAGACTATGGTGCCATGGTGATGTTTACAGTCGCGATGGCGATATTTGTCATGATCCCAAGAAAGAACAAGCAACTATCCAAGATCGAAGGCTCTATCCTGCTAATTGGCTACATTGCCTACCTATACACTCTATACTTAAGATCAACCGGCCTATAGACGAGAAACTAGATGCCTTTGAATTTTGATTTTAAAGCCGCTGGGAAGCGCGTCGTCGATATTGAAGCTCAAGCCACCAATGCGCTAATGGCGCGAATTGATGATGGCTTCGTGAAAGCATGCGAACTGATTTTGAAATGCCAAGGCCGAGTTATTGTAACCGGCATGGGAAAGTCAGGGCACATCGGCAATAAAATTGCCGCCACCCTTGCTAGCACCGGCACACCAGCATTCTTTGTGCACCCAGGGGAGGCTAGCCATGGTGACCTAGGTATGATCACCGGCGAAGACGCCGTTATCGCCATTTCTAATTCAGGCAGTACCGAAGAATTGGTCTCAATCCTACCGCTAATCAAGCGCAAAGGAGCGGGCCTTATCAGCATGACCGGCAAGCCTGATTCCGATCTTGCGAGACAAGCTGACGCCAATTTAGATGTAGCTGTTAGCAAAGAAGCCTGCCCGCTGAACTTGGCTCCAACTGCAAGCACCACCGTCACCTTGGTGATGGGTGATGCTTTAGCGGTTGCTTTATTGGAAGCGAGAGGATTTACCGCTGATGATTTTGCTCTGTCTCATCCAGGCGGAAGCTTAGGGCGACGTTTGTTGCTACTAGTCGAAAACATTATGCACAGTGGTGATGATCTACCCTCGGTGCCAATGGGCACCACACTGAGCGAAACACTGCTTGAAATGAGCCGCAAAGGCCTAGGCATGACCTGCATTACCAACAGCGACAGCACCTTAGCGGGGCTATTTACTGACGGCGATTTACGGCGCGCTCTAGATAACGATATTAATGTCAAAACCACTCTTGTCGATGATGTCATGTCACGCAACTGCAAAACCGTGACACCTCATATGCTCGCAGCCGAAGCGCTCAAATTGATGGAAGACAATTCCATCAATGGTGTCATCGTGGTGAACGACAACAACGCTCCGGTAGGCGCTTTGAATATGCATGACTTATTAAAAGCGGGTGTCATGTAATGTCGAACGCAAGAGATAAAGCCAAACAAGTAAAGCTTGCGGTGTTTGACGTAGATGGTGTGATGACTGACGGCGGTATTATCTACACCAGCAAAGGCGATGAAATAAAAGCATTTAACGTAAAAGATGGTTTCGGACTTAAACTTTTACAGAAACACGGAATCAAAATAGCCATTATTACTGGCCGCAAATCAGATTTGGTAGAAAGACGAGCGACCGAATTAGGATTCGATTATTTATACCAGGGTCGCGAAGATAAATTAATCGCGCTGAACGAATTGCTAAGCGATATCGGTATGGCATTAAACGAGGTGGGTTATATGGGGGACGATATCCCAGACCTTCCGGCTATTCGTCATGCCGCATTCGGTGCTACCGTTGCCGATGGTACAAATCTCGTGCTTGAGCATGCAGACTGGATTAGCAGCAAAAAAGGCGGTGACGGTGCCGTACGAGAGTTTTGTGAATATATTCTTGATGCCCAAGGTCATTTAGAGACCTTCCATCAAAGTTGCTTGGAAAAATAAGCGGAGCGAATTAGTGGATCAACGCCGCCTGATATTATTGGGAACTCTATTACTCACGGTATTAGCGGCCGCCTTTTACTGGTACGGAGAATCCGATAACGGCTTTAACAAACAGGCAAAACAAGAACATTACAAACACTTTGCACCGGAAGCGATTGTTGCTGGCTATCAACAAACTATTTTTAATGAGCTTGGTACACGGCAATATCAAATGGAAGCCAAAACCGTTACCCATTATTCGCAACAAGAAGCCGCAGAGATGGCGATGCCCATCATTACATTTTATACGCCTAACGAGACTCAGAATGATTCATCAAATATTGTTGATGACAATTATTATGACCAAACCGACTGGGTAGCCAAAGCGAAGACCGGCATAGTACAAGATCAGGGAGACACATTGATCCTATCTGGTAATGTTAACGTAATCAAACCCATTAAAGACTCTGAAGCGCTCACCTTTAGCACTGAGTCGTTGCTCATCAAACCCAATGACGAAATTGCCAAAACAGATGAGCCTGTTACATTAAAACAAGCGCAACATATTACAGAAGCAAAAGGATTAGTCATCGATATTGCTGCTGGTAAAGTTGAACTCTTATCCAACGTGAGAAGCCAATATGTACCCGCCCAACTTTAATCTGCGACTATTGCTGCTCTCCCTTTTGGGATCAATGTTTTTTATTAGTTCGGCAAATGCATTAGAAAGCGATAAACATCAGCCTATTGATATCGCCGCTGACAACGCAATACTCGATGATAAAGCTGGCAAAGCGATTTATCGAGGCAGCGTTGAACTTACCCAAGGTACTTTAAAAATCGTAGCCGACCAACTTACTATAGAAACGGGTAAAGAAGGAAAAGTAGAAAAAGTCATCGCTAAAGGTGAGCTTGCACATTTCACCCAAATCCCCAACGAAAATGATAAGCCTATAGAAGCTCAAGCCAATACAGTTGAGTATTACGTTACTAAAGAAAAAATTGTCCTGATCGAACAAGCCAAAGTGGTTCAAAACGAAAA
>JAKSAW010000221.1 GCA_022361455.1 Pseudomonadales bacterium
GGGTACGAAAGACGCTTAGCCTTTAATAAGTATACCAATGCAACCTATTAAGGGCTAAGCAGCCGCAGTATCCAGTGCCAACATTTCTCGAATCGATTGCTCAATTTGACCACCGCAATACAAATTGCCGTACTCTAGCTCTTCATTAGCAACAAAATTAGCTAGCGATGGCTTTGAGCCAATGCGTCTACAATGAGCATGGATGCCAGGGGCATTGATCAAAAGATCCATCTCAAGTTCGGGCAAGCAGCGAATCATATTGCCAAACAATGCGTAAATGCCTATGTCTGCAAAATCAACTTGCACTGAGCCTACTAGCTTTCTATTTAATGATTCCTCAAACAGCTTCATCCATTTTGGGAGTCGATTGTTTCGAAACTCTAACCAGTTTTCCCTCTTCCACATCATGGATCCATTGTAGCGACAGATTTCCATCAACAGATCATTGCAATCCATGATCACCTTTAAACGCATTGACAACTCAACAGGATCGCTAGGACATAGACCAAGTTTTTGCGATGCATAAACTACAATCGCCGGCATTTGACTAATGGTAATATTAGCTTCCAGGTCACTCAATATTGGCGGACCAATAAACGGAATCTCCTGATCTTCAGGATCTAACTGTCTCAGCTTATTAATTTCTTCATAGCTGGTCTCCATCAAGAGCGGCACCGCTTGATAGGCAAATAGATAACTAACAAAGCAACCTCTAAAAGGAAGCGCCCAATAATAAAGTTTGAATTTTGCCTGTGGATTATTATGGTTCATCATCTTCACTATAGATTCGTTAAGCGCCATCTAGCGGGGATGGTGCGATAGCAAATGCTCCTCGACGAAATCAGCCACCAACCCCAATTGCTCATGGGATAGTTTTTTCACTAATCGATGGCCAACCGAAGAAATTAACTTAACCACCGTATTAGCTCCAGCTGCAAGTAATTTGATACCAACGGAGCCAACATTGAGCTCTTTCGCTGGCTCGGTGAAGTAAAACTTCAGATTAACTTCCGCAGCCTCCCTCAGTAACTCCACGGCTTTAATTCCACTTTGCGGATTGTCCGGCTCGTTTCGTAGCATCCACACCACTTTCTTGGTCTCTTCCGCCAGTAAATCACTTAACAGGATCTTAATGGTGTAATCAGAGTAGACATTCATTTTTTCCACTTATATGCCCTCAACAGCTATCTTTATTTAATGGCAAACTTAATCGTTAGTCGTCTAGTTTACCGATTTGGGACAAAACAATCACTTGAGTATAGGCAGCTCGACACCCTTTAAAGCGCTGATCTTTGTATCGCGCGAACGCAATATAAGCCATACCAATAGCGATTAGACAGAAGTACCAATTTTGATATATCAAAAGGAACATGCTGGTCAAAATAATGGGAATAATAAGTGACCTAAAAAGCTTCGAATCAGCCTCATGCCGTAACACTTCCTTGTAACCATCGAGATGCTGTTTAGACAAGATAGCCCTGCACCATTTGTAATGATTAATATTGTCACAGTTAAAGCGAATGAGAGATTTTCTAATCTCGCCAATTTTGTCCAATAACGGTTGGTTATCCTCCGACTTGACGCGATCGTAGAGGCTATCCCATTTCGAACCGATAGCGAAGAATACATGGCCAACAATATAAGATGCTATCGGAATAACTACCCACAAATTAATCGAATCCTGCAGAAAAACCTCTAGTTTAAAAGCTTTTAAGATCACGATAACAAGCAACAATCCCGGTATGAATATTGAGAATAATTCGGATACACCTAAATGAATATCAACTGGTTTCATTGTTCTGATCCTTAGCACCAAGTCTCTGAATGGCGCTCTGTAGGTTCAATCCCCTATGAACGAATTAGCTTTGTAAATATATCGGTTTGCTATCCGTGCTAGGGACAAGTCAGAATGGCCAATGATGCCAAGATTCGGCCGTTACAGAAATTTGCATACAGCTAGAGGAGCTAAGAATAACAATAAATGAGGTCGCCATGATACATCCCAGTTTAAAACGACGCGCCTAATTTTCACTCATATAATTTACCTCCACTCTTAGCCTGGCCACAAAGTCGCTCAGCTGGTGTTCTTGCAGCCTTTCTATCGCCGATCTACATCGGCTTTTTAACTAAAGCTTAATCTTTTGATCACTCTGCCTTTGCAGCCAGTTGTTCCAAGCTATTTCCAGAACTTTGATTCCACCAATATAATTATCGTTGACCAAAAAATAAGACAATGTACGATCACCGCGATCGAAGTTATGCATCAACCTCACCACAAAATTTCGGCTGGTGGGCTTGGAAAATAGAAAATATAGGAACTGGCCAGCCTGTGCTTGCAATGAACCATTAGTGGTTGTTTGGTTGTGACGCCATTTGCTACTTGGTAACTTCAAAAAGTCATCAATATTAATTAATCGGCCACTACTGTAAGCCTTGGCAACAATGCTTCGATTTCGCGGATGAGGCTCCAAGTATAAACCCTCATCATTCTTTTCAAGCATCTCCATTTGCTCAGCTAAGCCTTCATTCAACCAAGCAGGCGCGTAAGGTATGATGGTATCAACCACCGCATGCCCCACTTCATGCTTAATGGTTCGAAAGGTTAGCTGACGATCCTCCTGAACATAGACAACAATTTGGTTTTGAGAAGATATATAAACACCATAAGAGTTGACTAACAGGCCTTTTTTATTTTGGTATAAATAGTTTCGATAGGTATCTTTATCTTTGAGAACCAATATATTCACTGGCACTGTTTCATAGATATCAAAGAAAAGCACTTGATCAAAAAACTCATAGACATTGTTTACCCCATCTGCGATTAACTGATTCTCCGCTTCAGTAAGCACCACATCCTTGGTAACAATTTTGATATCAAATCTTGACCAGCTAGATGGACTGGGTTTGATATCTACAACAACTTGTTCCTTCTGATCATGTTTTTTATCGCTATAGTGCACCTTGCCATTCTCATCGACCCATTTATAGATCTTGGCTTGAGCTGGACCGGCAAGCATTAAAAATGGAAAAAAGAGCGCCGTACAGATCAGCGCGCTAGAGACATATGCTCGAAACTCTGCGATCGACAACATAGCGACAATATTCACCGTAACAAAAGATTCTTAAGTAACGACGCAATAGCAGTGAGGAAGTATATTGCTAAGTCGGGCCCATATTAAAAATAGCTAAAATGAACCCGACTTGCATTAGGTTTGTTTGATGTGGAGCTACAATGAATACTATAGTCTTGCCAATACCGAATCCGGTACAGCGAAGTAAAGTCGAGTATTTCTATCAGAATCAAGGCCTTCAGCTGTTTCTAAACCACCATCACCGAAGAACGAGCCTTCCAACTGGCGTTCAATGTAAGATAAGAACCGACCACGATTACTCACATGAAGCGGGCTGTCAGTTGAGTGATTCAGCATAGTGCTATTCATTACACCAATACCACTTTCCACATCGATCTGGATATCCAATGTTCTGAATTGCTGCGGCCAGTTAACCATAGAACCAGATTCAATTTCCCAATAACTGTGTAGTGCATCATCACCTGCGCGCGCTCGAATGGCATTCGTGTGTGAGTGAGCGACCAAGTGAGCAATTACATTTGGATATTGATTCAAAATATCAATCAATAGGAATCCGTTGATAATAATATCTTTGGGCTTGTGGTGGCTGCTAACAATCACAAGCTGACCATTGGCAACGGCTTGATCAAGCTCGGCTCTAATCCAAGAAATAGAATTCAACGTTAACCAGCCTTCAGGGCCCAAAGGCATATTAGTATCAAGAGCAATATGTCTTACTAAGCCATTATCACTTTCAAAACTGTAGTGTTGCTTACCATTTAAATCACCCTGCTGATCAATCACATGCTGCATACCATGACCATGAGGATGACTAGAGGAATGAAACATTTCGTGGGCAATTTCAGCTGGATTTAATACTCTACGATCTTCATCTGGTGCAATACGCCAGTTTTCATTAAAGAGGTTAGTAATAAAACCGATAATCGTAGGCTCGAATCCCAGCCAGTTAACGTCACCAGTAGCTATATTGTCGAATAATTCTCTAGTGCCTCCCCTTACATCGGTGCCGAATAGATTCAACGGTTCATCGGTAATCGGGAAGTTACCCAGCATTAAACCATCGTGATTCCCTGCGATGTAATACCAAGGTATATCTGCTTGGCCATCTTCTTGGCCATTGAGACCAAGCGCCTCAAAAGCATCATAGGTATCGTTAGGTTTTCCATCTTCAAAATAACCTGGAATCGGATCGTCATCAGCACCACTATCAGGATTGATCATGCCGCCGTCTAACACATCGATACCCAAGCGTGTCTCGTTGTATTGGCTAATATCGGTAAAGTCGCCGGTGAAAACAGCCATTTCAATAGGCTTGTTCACTTCGGCTTCATAGTCCCTGAGAGTTCGTACCATATCATCGACTTGATACGCGATATGAGCACTCGCTGGATAATAAGAAGAAGGTATTAGGAATTTTACAGGATTAACATTAAGAGGACTCTCCTCGTCTCTCATTTGAAAATCGCTCATAACCACAAAGTGCTGAACATCCACAAAATCAGGAGTCTCGGGTGCTTCAATAAAATCTTCGCGATCAACAATTGGCGCATCTCTACCAATTCTGGCGATTCGCTGCTTGTATTCAATATACATATCAACCAAGGAACCAGTTTCATCACTCTCAACAACTAAAGGCACGTTCATAGCGCCGAGTATGAACTCCAGTGGAGATCCGTTTTCTTCTACAGCGTTCTGCAACATTAAATCTATAACTTCCGCCGCCTCTTCTTGAACTCCAGGTATGGAATCAATGTCTGCTGCAGATACTTGCGGATAAGTAAATTGAGCCAAGGCTTGTTGAGCTGACCTATTAGATTTTTGCTGATAAGCCTTAGGCAGTAGGTTTGCCACACTGTGTTTGAAAACAGTTACGTGATCATCACTCGCTAGGTTGGGCGATACCGTTCTTGCTGCTTCAATAGTGAAGAGATACTCGCTTTGGTTAAAGTTTAACGATTTACCTTCCGCAGCCTCATGAATAGATTTAGTGATCAGCACACCATTGGCTGGAGACATATCGTAGTCAACGGTTAGTAAAAAGCGTTCAATATTCTTGGCCATTTGTGCATTACCACCAGCCAAGTCGCTAATAGTTACCTCCGCTTGGCCTTCTGCTGTACCTAACTCAATATCACCTACGTAAAAGGTAACGTCCTCACCCTCGACATAATCAAACTGACCAGTATTACTAGTAGTTCCTGATTTAGTGGCAGTAGCGTAATTGACACCTTGCAAGCCGGTCACTTGGCCGGTTCTGGCAATGGCAGGTGATGTGCTAATACTAGAGGATTCAGAAGAGCTGTCGGAGCGGGTGCCGCCACCACCTCCTCCACCGCCACAACCAGCGATCATTAAGGGTAAAACAGTGGCAACAGCAAATGATAGAGCAGTTTTCTTCATAGCAATTTAGCTTATTCTTATTAGGCAAAATGATTAATCAAAATGTAACAATTGAATGATATGAAGATGCTAT
Organism: Pseudomonadales bacterium; assembly: GCA_022361455.1. Lineage (GTDB taxonomy): Bacteria > Pseudomonadota > Gammaproteobacteria > Pseudomonadales > Ketobacteraceae. The sequence continues at coordinate 5,566 of JAKSAW010000221.1, forward strand.
CAGGATAACTGTCATAGATCTGTAACATTGGGTTACCTAATTGTGTGTACTTAGAGTCAAATGTTGCCGATAAGCGCAACACCAATCCCAATGTCTATGCAGACATAATTCCTTAAGCCCCTGTCTTTATTGATATTTCTAGCAATCAAATGCCCTCATAATCATTCCGGCACCGCCACAACGGTTTACACAGCAACTACGTAACACCCCCAATCTTTGGACTAGGACTTAGACATCTAGCATGCATTACCATAGAGAATTCGCTCACAAGGAAAAGCAGCATGACCGACATACAGCATGTTTCAGTTAACTCAAACGGGGTTCATATTCACGCAGCCATCCAGGGCGAAGGGCCCATTGTGTTGCTATGTCATGGTATGCCAGGACTCTGGTATAGCTGGCGCTATCAAATGCAGGCTCTAGCTGATGCTGGATATAAGGCTGTCGCCATTGATCAGCGCGGCTTTGGGCAAAGTGATCGCCCTACTAAAGTTGCCGACTACACCAGTAAACATACAGTGGCAGACGTGATTGCAGTGCTCGATCATTTACAAGCCGAGCAGGCGATTCTGGTTGGAACAGACTTCGGTGCAGCTCAGGTGTATAACTGCGCGGTGCGACATCCGGATCGAGTTCGCGCAGTAGTGGGCATAGCTTGCCCCTATGACTTCGATTTCTCTGGGCGCGGCTGCGCCGGATCCTCCGCGGTATCTTCGGGCACGATTACCCGCACCTTTGCTCGGCCAGATATGAGCCCCAATGAGTGCTTCGCAGCGATTGCCAAGCATCAATTCTTCTATGCTCACTATTACCAAACACCAGGCATGGCGGAAAAAGAATTTGCTGCAAAACCAGCAGAGTTCCTGCAAAAACTTTTTTGGAATCTAAGCGCCGACGGAAATCTCTTAGATCAAAGCCACTGGCCAGAAAACCCTCAAGGCTACTGCGATGTATTAAAAAGCCCAGACCGACCGTTACCATGGTCTTGGTTGTCTCAGGAAGATTTTGATTATTATCTAGAGCAATTTTGCGACGCTGAATCAAAGAAGGAATTTATTGGCGGTATAAACCTTTACCGCGTTGCTGATGAAAACTGGCACATTAACGCACAGTATGCCGACGCGAATATCACCCAGCCTTCGATGTTTATAGCTGGTGAAAAAGATGCCGTGTTATTGATGATTGACGAACAAGCGTTGGAAGCATTTAAAAGTCGCTGCGATGATCTTCGGGATATAGCTTTGATCGAAGGGGCCGGACATTTCGTGCAAATGGAGAAGCCTGAGCAAACCAATGCAGTCTTACTTAAATTTTTAGAATCACTATAGATGGGCATTACGTTAATTTGATATTTGGGCAAATTAAAAATACTGAAGCATGAGTTTGATTAGCTTGCCACTCCTTAGATAGCCATTATTATTCAAACCACATTCTTGCCCGAGGCTCTTTTTCCTGATGCGCAGCGGCGAGATATTATCTTGAAGATACAGCAATATCTCGCCTATTTTTTACCATAAAACAGAGCTAGCTCTTATCAACGATAGCGTTTCATGAATTTATTCTTGAATAGGCTAGCAATTATTCTAAACAAGCAATATTACTTTGCACATCAACATCAGGAAATTGTGCCTCCACTGCAGCCAACTCACTACAAAGGAAGCGTATATTACGCCCGTGTAAGTATGATGGTGTCAAATAGTAGGCATGTCCCAGGTGAGTAAAGCACTAAGATCAGACAGGTTTCGAATCGCATTAAGATCCAAAGTCTTAACGGATGGAAGCTGTAAACCTTGGGTGCCCACAAGGTCAGTCATATCAGAGGACGCGGTAATGATTAATGTTTCAAGACTTGGCCAGCGATTCAGCTTAAGCTCAGCAAGACTTTCAATTGCTTTTATTCCTTTATAAAAAAGGGGCTCGAGACCAATGCAATTTCAACGAGCACATCACTTTAACAAAAACGTTATTAATTTCTCCAGAGATTTTAGCTTTACTTTTGAAACAAGTATCGTTTTTCGAAACGCACGTAAATCCAGATTAGCTTTCGCTAGTACTACATTCGGTTTCTTCGGTTGAATGCTCGCCAGCACGAACGGCAACAGGTAATTTGTTGGCCGCTAGACGAGCACGTTCACGTCCTTGCTCCAGATTCTTCCATAGATCGTAAGTGTACTGCTGACAATCAATTTCAATTGTATGGCGAGTAGAAACAGTAAAGTTGGCTTTCATGGATTCATGGGTGGCAAACCGTTCATTGTCCATTTCATCAAGGCTTGGCAAATAGTTCTCACCACGCAAATAAGCCGCAACCCATTTTGATTGCTCCTCGGCGATAGGCATCATTGCACAGATGGGTTGCACCAGCGCCAAGAAGAAAAGATTATCGTATCTAGGATCCATAATTCGTTGATACAAAGCGATATCATTATCCTTGGCACTTATAAGATCGTCATCGAAGAATGGAAAACTAATTTTATATCCAGTCGCATATATAATAACGTCCGCATCAACTTCACTGCCATCCGCAAATGCGACCTTATCACCTTTTAATTCAGTAATATTCGGTTTCGGAATCACATCGCCGCTACCCATGCGTATATGTATTTCATTAGAGATGGTGGGATGGGTATGCCCGAATGCATGCTTAGGTTTTGGTAAGCCGTAATCTTGGGGCTCCCCTACTCGACTCTTCACAACACGCTGAATAATCGGTAGCACCAACTTTTCAAAATAAGGCATGGCGCCACTTTCCCGCATAGTACGCTCAAACCAACTTGGCTCTTCACTCGGATGACGCCATAGCTCGTCCAGAGGTTTTGAACCTAAGTACTTGGGAAAAATATAACCGCCGCTACGAGTTGATAGATAGACTTTGTTAGCTTGCGTTTTCTGACCCAATTCACAGGCAATATCCATCGCTGAGTTACCAAACCCAACAATCACCACATTCTTATTTTTCATATCGATAGGATCAGTTGGATCGATATAATGATGGGAGTGAATCTCTTCCCCATTAAATGTGCCTGGAAACTTGGGGTCAGGCAATTTAGGATCCCAGTGATGGCCATTAGCAACCATCAAGGCGTCATAAAATTTAGTCTCGCCATTGCTTAGTTCAACCTGCCAAACGCCATCAGATAAACGCTGGCAATAATTTACACCAGTTTTAAAGATAATGTGGTCACGCAAACCAAAGTGATCTACATAGTCGTTAAAATAATCAGCAATTTGAAAATGACTGGGAAAGTCAGGATAGTCATCAGGCATCGGATAATCAGAATATTCCATGCGCCGCCGTGATGTGTTGATGTGAAGTGAACGATAAGCAGATGACATGCCATTGGGGTTTTTAAATGACCACATCCCCCCAATGCGATCTGACACTTCATAACAATCAAATGGGATTCCCTGTTCTCTAAATACTTTACAAGCTGCAATACCACTAGAACCGGCACCGATAATACATACCCTAGGCAAATTGTCGTTTACTGGCATCCTCGCCACAGATGTGTCCGTCATTATTCCCTCTCCCTCGCGCATGTGCCGTCTGTTGGTTAGCCAACCAACATCATGCTCTTCTGTTATTATTTATTAGTATCTGCGTTATAGACCGCGTTTAATTTATACATCCTTATACATGGTTTGCGGCGGTACTGTCTATTTAGAACATTTCTCAGCTACCACATAATGCTCTACACCAGCTTCGATTGCTTTTCTGGTTTGTGTTTCGATCAACATTTTTCGATGGGCGAACGCTTCAAATTGTCCAGGCAATAGGAAATTAAATGCCTCATAAATAGAAAGCATTTTCGGAGAATGGGCCCACCGCATCATCCTTGGTGATACTTCACCCGACGAGATCAGGAGCTTCTCTGTCGCCTCTATTAACCCAACAGGTATCAATGATTCCATACCCGGCTTGGTGGACAATGTAACCAGGTTCATCGCCACTTTAAGCGCCGTTTTGCTTGGCTTAGACTTATTCATATGCCTCCAATACATTCTTCCATGCCTTGGTCGCCACCTCGCGAGCATTACACTCAATAAGGTTGCCATGAGATAAGATTATTCTGTCAAAATCCCAAGCAAGAATTTTATCCAAAGACCTTTTCACAACTAACTTGTCTCCCCAACCCAATTGATACTCAGGTGCGGCTTTTGGGTTATTCCACATATTGAAAACCGCCTTCCACCAAAACTTCAATAAAAGCCCAGCTTCATGGGTATAGTCGTCACCAATATTTTCAATCAAATCCACAAGAATAAGCGTTTTACTAGAGCGATGAAAAAACACCACTTCGTTCATGATACGCGTACCATGAATGACTACTTGCTCAAAAGTGTTTTGCCAACGTGGATCTGGTCGATTACCTAGAATCCAATCGAACTCAATATCTGCACGTTTGCTCTCAAGACTGGGGCAAAGAAAAACTTCAGCATCAGGGTATGCGGATTGAAATTCTGTCACATTAAGATGGTGAAAATTGCCGGGAGCGATGATGTATGACACTTCGCCCAACGCATCGATATTGGACTTAAGCTCTGCATCCAACTTGCTGGGACTATGAATCCAAAGCTCACCCCCAGGTAGTTTCACAATCGTCATACGACTATATAAGTCCATCGCGGCGAAGCGGATAGGATATTCAAAAATATATATGTGGTCTTTTATAAACTCTTCGATCTTATAAGTCATACAGAATACCCACCACAGCGCATTAACAGCTGATAATAGTTACACCACCAGCACTATTTCTAGTTGATATGGGTCAATCCATTTCTAGCTGTGGGGCTTGGGCAGAGTTTTGATCTCAATCAAACTGTTGGCTCTGTGCAAACAGTAAACTCGGTGCACTCCCTAAAACTCTTCTGGTGGCTATATGAGCCTCTTGTTTCGAATACTTAAAATCGCTCTGTTAGTTTTTGTGGGAATAACCCCCATATATGCAGAAGAGACATCAAATCGTTATTTCCAACCACAACCTGCGCAACAAAGAACCACCCTATACGGTTTCACTCGTGCGCACAAAGCTTTCCCAATAACCTTTGAGGTTAGTGGTAAAGTGGTGGTGATTTACGCTGAAGTTGGCGAGCGCATCACTGATGCCTCGTTTGCCTGTCTAGACTCCCAATTTGTCGATTTAGATATTCAACATAACAACAGCCAAATCAGTGCACTTCAAGCAGATCTCACCTTCCTAGAAAAGCAGCTGAATAGACAGAGCAAACTATTAAAGAAAGAGAGCACCTCAATTACCCAATACGAAGATACCGAGAGACAGTTTACTGCCACTAAACATCAACTTGAGTCCTTGAAGGTACAAAAGACAATTCTAGAAGAGCGCAAACAACGCCATTGCATATCCCTACCTAGCGGTTGGCGAATCAAACAAAGGCAATTGGAAGCAGGTGAATGGATTAATGCAGGCCAGCCCGTTGGTGAAGTGGGTGATTTTCGCAAACTAATAGTGCCTCTCAGCGTCACCGTTAACGAATACCAATATCTAGTGCAAAACAAAGATAAGTTAGAGTTAGTTTTACCAGAAATTTCCGATAGCGTTCCAGCCCATATCTATCGAACCTATCCTGGTTTTGATGAACAGGGGCATAAGATAAAAATTGACTTGGCCATTGATAACACAGAAGAACTATTACGGGGCGGTTTAAAAGCAGAATTGAATATCTACCTCCCTGCTGCGGCTCATACCTACTACGTACCCGAATCAGCGCTTGAAAAGCGCTACGGTGAATACTGGCTAAAAACCAAAAGTGGTGATGAAATCGCTGTGACCTTTATTTCGCTAACGGACGAAACGAATGCTGACGGATTGCGCCTCGTAAAGATCTCCACGAAAGCAATCGCGCCTGATCAAAAGTTCCTGCTGCGTAGGTGAAACTAACATGAAAGGGTTGATCGCATTCTCGTTACGGCAAAAAGTCTTTTTTAATTTGCTGTTTGTGATCTTGATGATCGCCGGCGCCTATGCCCTATCCCAATTGCCAACTGAGCGCTATCCCAACGTGCATTTTGGCGAAGTCATTATTTCTACCTATTTACCTGGCGCCTCTCCTGAAGAAGTAGAAACCTTAATTACCAATGAATTAGAAGATGCATTAGATGGTGTAGAAGATGTAGAGTGGATTACAGCCACCTCTTTCAGGGAACGCTCACATATTCGCTTGAAGTTTTATGACGATAGCGATTATGAAAAACTATTTAATGAAGTACGATTTGAAGTGCTCAATGTGCAAGGCCATTTACCGGAAGCGGCAGATCCTTCTCAAGTATTCGAAGCGACGATTTCAGACTATCTACCAGTGATGGTGGTGAACCTAGTCGGTGATCACGAAAATCGAATGTTGGCCCTAATGGCCGATGATATTAAAACCCAACTAGCAAAAATCTCTGGCGTAAAAGAAATCAAGATTTCTGGTGAATACGTCCGTGAATTTCATGTTTATTTGGATCCCAATAGACTTACTCAATTCGGCATCACTTATGGCGAAGTGGTTAATGCTTTACAAAGCACAAATGTAAACATTCCTGCCGGCGATTTTAAAAGTGAATCCGGCCAGTATGTGGTAATCGTCGATGAGCGCTTTAGAGCGCGGGAACAAGTAGTCAATACCATTGTCCGCAAAGCGTCAGATGGCAGCTTTGTGCGTGTTCGAGACTTACTCAGTCGAGCAGAACTCGCCTATCGTGATCCGTTAGTAATTTCATCAGTAAATGGTCAAGGCTCTATTGCCATCGAAGTGTTAAAAACGGCTTACGGCAATGCCTTGGACATAAAGCAACAAGTACAGGAGCTCGTCGATAGTCACCGCTCTGTGCTGAAAAAAGAAGGCGTAGAGGTCGTTTACACCCAAGATAGCACCGTACAAATTCGCGGTGCCTTAAGTACACTGCTAATGAATATGGCCTTAGGTATTATTCTAGTCACTCTCATCATTTGGTATTTCATGGGTGTTCGCAACGCCCTTTTGATCACGATTGGCATTCCCTTTTCTTTCATGATTACCATGCTGTTAATGTACCTAAGCAGCAACACACTTAATGAGATTACGCTGTTCTCATTCGTACTGGTAACCGGGATAATTGTTGATGATGCCATCGTTGTTACTGAAAATATCTATCGCCATATTCAAGAAGGTGACTCACTCTATGATGCTATTGTGTTTGGCACCGCAGAGGTAGCAGTGCCCGTCATCTCAGCGACTATGACCACCGTATCTGCTTTTCTCCCTATGCTCATAATGACTGGCCCCACAGGAGAATTCTTTGCGCAAATACCCATCGCAGTTACCTTCGCCATATTAGCTTCCTTAATTGAATGCTTGTTTATATTACCCATTCACTATTTGGACTTTGGTCCACGCCGTAAGCCGAACAAATCAGCCCAGCATATCGAAAAAGAAAATACCTTAATGCGCGGCCTGCAAAGCATTACCGCAAAGGTACTGGCCGTTACCATGAGGCATCGCGCAATTACTGTAACTAGTGTACTTGCCGCCTTTATCGCAAGTGTTATCGTGTTAATCCTCTCTATATCAGGAATAGCACCACTGATTAAGATCAAGTTCTTCCCCGATGATTACTCGCTTTTCTACGTTGATGTAGAAGGCCCCAGTAATGCTGCGATAGAAACCATCGATGTGAAAGTACGGGAGATATCGGAATTTATTGTTAGTAATGGCCCTGGGTATGCTGCATCAGCTACCGGTTACGCAGGTTTCTATATCAATGAAGACTACGAACCCATCTATGGGAACAACTATGGCGCAGTCATGATTACCTTGCCGGCAAAAGACGTCCGAACCTATAGCGATCCAATTAGTCATTTAAGTACGATTGAAAACGATATTCGCAAACAATTTGAAGATGAAAAGTTCCGGATCAATCTCCACCCACAGAATGAAGGCCCGCCCACCGGTAAGGATATCAATATTAAGATTCTGGGCGCCGACGCCTACTTGTTAGAAGGACTAGCCGAAGAGCTACTTAACTACCTTAATACGAATGACACTATCGCTCCGCACTTAGTAGATTTAGAAGACAATCGCGGTGACAAGAACAACGTGTTCCGTTTTTCCGTTGATCACGACAAGGCCAATGAATTAGCCATTAACAGCAGTGCAGTAGCCCAATTAGCCGCTAGCGTGTTAGATGGCCAATATATAGGCAAGTACCGAGTTAGCGATGATGAAGTGGATCTAAAAATCTATGTGGATCCAGATAAATGGGAAGAGCCAGAAGACGCGTTAAACCTGCCCTTGGTAGCCCATGCAGTTGGTAACGTTCGTTTAGGCGATGTCACCAATGTAGAAACCTACAACGAACTAGGGCAGTTAAATCGGTACGATGGCCAACGAGCGATCAGCATTAGTGCCGATATCACACCAGGCTCACCTATCTCAACACCATTCGTGGTGAATCAAGTATTAGAGTTCTATCAACAAGTACGCACAAAATACCCCGGCGCCAATTTAATAATAGGTGGCGAACATGAGGATACTCGAAGATCCTATCAGTCGCTAACCTATGCTTTTGTCATTGCCATGTTGATTATCTATTTGATATTAGCCACACAATTTCAGTCTTATTTCCAGCCGTTAATTATTATATCGGCGATTATATTTGCACTAATTGGGGTGATTTTTGGCAAGCTCGTCACTCAAAGTATTTTTACAGTAAACAGCTTTATTGCAACTATTGGTGTAGCCGGCGTTGTAGTAAACGATGCCCTTGTCTTAATTGATTTTATTAACAAGAATCATCGCAATGGCATGTCGAGAAAAGAGGCCATTGAAGAAGGCGTGCGAGTACGTTTAAGACCAATCGTACTCACAACCCTAACCACCACCCTGGGGCTATTACCGATGGCAATAGGAATTCCAGATTACTCCTTGGTATGGGGAACAATGGCTTCTACTTTCGTAACCGGACTAGCAACAGCTACCGCACTAACATTATTTGTTGTGCCAATATTTTGGGATCTTTTGCAAGAACAACTGGATAAAAAGGCCAGCACTTCAAGGGATTTAAAGAGCGGTGTATAGGAAACGAAGGTATTTGTTCCTATACCCGCTTATAACCTGTCGAGTTTGTATTTACTGATTCGCCAATACTGTTGTCGTATAAGTTAGATTACCACTGTTCACGCCTTCAGTTTCAACGTTAATAGTATCTCCGTTACTTAAACGTGTCACCTTTACTCCGCTCAGTTTAACATTCAGATCAACTTTTTCTTCGGCCATACAAGCAGTAAGCAAAACCATCATGGCTAGCAGCGAAAGTTTCTGTATAAGTTTCATCTAAGTAATCTCCCGCAGTTAGAATTGATAAGTTACCAGTAAACTGGTATCGCCTTCTGGCAAGTAGTATGGAGAGTCTAAAACAAAGACTAGCTCTCCGTTATCAGTTGCATAAGTGCCGCTTGCACTCAGCTCAGCAGGATCAGCAACACCATCTTTGTTTTCATCAATATACAGCTCCACCGCCATCAACTGAGTTTCATCAAAATCGCCGCCAGCAGTGATTGCTAGCTCTTCAAGCCGTGCATTGTCATTATCGCTCGTCATCGTGATAGCTAAGACCACTTCTTTCACGCCTTCGCCTTTAAAGTTTTGTTTTTCCAACGCCTGATTCGCCACCTCTACAGTATCAGAACCTTCACACGTTTCCTGTTCATCAAAAGCTAACTTAAGAACAGCGCCATTGCCTGATTCTTTCGAAGTAAAGTCCAATCCATCCAAGGCATGATGATCTCTGATGACCAAACCATAGTTGCCCTGCAATAACCAGTCTTGAATGATGCCCGTGCTACCCAGATCGATTTCCATCATGCCATCTGAATTTGGCGTAAAAGAGGCAACATAGTCTCCCACGATACCGCTAGCAGAATCCCAAGTAATGTTTTCTTCTTGCCAACGACGATTAGCGGTAAAAATATCGAAAGATCCGAGCGATGTATTAGTAATATTCAAGGCCAGCTTTGCAGAATCACTATCGATACAACTTGGCATATTCATTAAGTCAAACTTCATCAATGAAAACACTTGGCCATAATTGATATCAAGACCATCCACCAAAAGCCCCTCAGAGCTGCCATCAAAATTTCTATCAGACTCGTTCTTTGCAACGAAAGCATCATCCGTTAAAGCCAAGGAAACGAAAAGACCATCTCCAGCACCGCCACCATTTTCTATAAGGCTTAGCTGCTCAGCAGTACGAGACAAAATAACCTTGTCTCCAACTTCGTTGGCCAACCACCAATTAACACCTTCGGGTAATGCTAACGCATCGGCTTCTCGCGCCTCGCGACTTAAGCTTGATGCTGAATTATCAAACTGTGCGGTACGAACAGTGAGTTCATCCTCTGCCACCTGAATTACTTTAAATTGCTGAATACTTGCTAAGTCTATAGTCCAGTCTTTTGGTTTATTGGCCGAGCGGGATGGTGCTCCCCAACTTCCCTCACCGACGTAAACGGTACCGCCATCATCGACAGCAACAAAGTCATCACCATCAGGTCGAATCGCGCGGGTCAATTTATTAATATGTGTGTCCGACTCTACGACCACGTTCATAGAGTGGCGATAAAACGCATCGGCCCACCAATCAAATAGTTCTTTATTATCCGATTTACCGGTGTAGTGAGGAAACATGGGTTTATGGTATTGAGCCATTCGCCAAGCAGCAGAGCCACCATGGGTGGCTAAATCACTATAAAGCCATTCATTCATGGCCGTTGCATAAGAAGCGTAACCACTGTTTTTGTATTGGCTATTGAGTGTATAAACCCGAAGCAAAGGAGAAACATTAAATGCGCCAAAGGTATCTGAATTATCACAATTGCCATCCTGGTTGTAATCTACCCCAAACACTTTGCATAGCGTTGAATAGTCACTGTCTTCATGGTTGCCATGTGTAGGCACAAATGGATAGATACGCTTATAAGATTCGCCATTAATCACATCATCAGAAAACGTCAACTCCCAATCCGCAAGATAGACACCCATTTCCACAAAAGTATTCAGGTTCGTATAGTCTCCACCGTGCATTATAAAAAGCGGACGTATTTTAGAGATTAAACGATTTCCTGCTCTACGATTCCACAGACCGGTACGAGTATCACCGCCTGCCACTACAACAAATGGCGAGTTATCTTCAGGTGCGGTTTTAAACCAAAGACGCTGGCCACATCCCATCAAATCACAAACCCGATAGTAAACTGGGGAATTTGCAGGAAGTCCTGACAAGCGCACGAAATGACTCATTAAGCCAACTTGAAAGTGCTGGGTATCTGTTACCCACACGCGAGACCAATTATCTTCATTAGTATCAAATCCATATTTCACGTAAGGATTGATGCTAATCACCAAGGGCGAAAAACCGATGGTAGCTTGGTGGGCAGGATCGGCGTCCCAAACCAAACGATTAAATTGAGTGGCTGAAAGTGCGATAGACGGTATCGACACCAGCAAAGCAATTGAAATAAATGCTCTTACGATCGTGTTCATTGTTCCTCCTTGCCAACAAAAACTTTTTTCCAACAAATCACAAAAAGCAGCACGCAATAAAATGTCATGTGCTGTTGATATACGATTGCGATTCTCGGACGAGAGTTCTAGAAAGGAGGTATCTTATACAGTTCGTATATGACAGATTTATGTAGCTATAAGCAAAGTGGCTTCTTATAAATCGGGGACATTTTTAATGTGTTATTTTGACAGGATTTTTAAGATAGCTTGAAAGAATTTATGATTCGATCATACAGGCACTGCCTTTGGTAGACTAAAGACAGCGCAGCACCATTAACTTACTTAAATACTCGACGATCAAAAACTCTCAAGCGCATTTCTTCATCAAATGCTACGTGAATAAGCCCCATTGAAAACTCGCTGATTTCAAAAGGAACCGTTGCCTGAAGTGGTTTGTCTCTTTCCGCTAACTTGAACTTTAAGGTGTATTGAGTTTCTGAATCAAGCCTAATGTTCTTTACCTTTTTGCCGTTAGGCGCAATAGATTTCAACTCTTGTTGCGCCCCAGCAAAGTCACCATTAGCGGCAACCTGTATCCATTCCACTTGCTGGTCTGAACCATTGGTTACTAAAACGGGCAAACTGTTCCCTGGATAAAGTACAAGCGCGCCCATACCCGCCACAACGCAAATAGTCGCCACTGGCTTGGCTAAGAACTCTAAGCGCTTAAAAGCTTTCGGCAAGATCAGCTGTACATAGATAGGGAAATTCTTCGAGGCCCAGACCCAAACCAAAAAAGTTAACCAAAACAGAGCTAGTACCAGCTTGCCAATTAACACATGAATATTGTCAAGATTTTGAGAATAGATATAGAAAGGGTTTTGTATTTGCGCATATGCCTGGTTGGTTCCGATTAAACCAGCGGTGACCGCCATTGCCACCGTTACCTGACCATGAATGCGGTTAATGTGAGCGTGTTCGACCCCTGTTTCCACTAGCCTATGCTGACGCCGAGATTTCGAAAGTGTACTTAGTACAATCCCGATGGCGATTACGACAAACCAAGCATATTGCATGACATCCATAAGATAACCCTGAATAGATGAGATCTGATTATTATACTGCCCTTGTGATTTCAATACCTGCACCAAGTCAGGGTAGATATCGATTATTCAGACATAACAGAACAAAGATTCGCCTAACAGCACTCAAGGTATACTAAATCGGCCTATCTGTTGCCACTAAGAAAGCACCACTTGGTGCATCTGAATGGCTTTGTGAACAAGCAAAAAACAGATGCCCCAAGAATCTACTAATTCAGTTGGAAGATTTATGACCAGGCTTTTCTTTCTCAAGCTGCGCCAAACTCCCTGCACGCTGAGTTTCTTTTAACAAACGCTTCTCTTCTCGATTGCGTTGATTGCTAACAAAAGAGTCAGCCCCCATATGATCTTCGCCACGCTCACGGGCCAACTGCATTTGTCTCTCCCGAGCCGCATAGCGCTCGCGTTGCTCATCGGTTTTTTTGCTGTAACAATGGTGACAACTTACACCCTTCTCGTATTCTGGCCTTAACTTGTCTTCTTCTGTAATCGGATAACGACAAGCATAGCATTGATCATACTGCCCTTTTTCAAGGTCATGATTCACAGCAACACGATTATCAAATACGAAGCACTCACCCTTCCATAGGCTTTCACTTTCTGGCACATCCTCAAGATACTTTAATATCCCACCTTCTAGGTGATAAACCTCTTCAAAGCCCTGCTCTTTGGCATAGGCAGTAGACTTTTCACAACGAATGCCTCCGGTGCAGAACATGGCAACTTTCTTATGCTTTTTGGGATCCAGATTTTTCTTTACATAATCAGGAAACTCTCGAAAGGTTTCCGTGTGGGGGTTTAACGCGCCCTCGAAGGTGCCGATGTCATATTCATAATCATTACGTGTATCTACAAGTACCACATCAGGGTCGGAAATTAACGCATTCCAATCCTTGGGTTTCACATAGGTGCCCACCACATGGTTAGGATCGATCCCCTCTACACCCATGGTAACGATTTCTTTTTTAAGTTTGACACGGGAACGTAAGAACGGAATCTCATCCACATAGGATTCTTTACAGCTGAGCGCCGCTAGACGCTCATCCTGCCTGAGCCATGCCAGCACTGCATCGATACCTTCTCGGCTGCCAGCAATAGTGCCATTAATGCCTTCTTGGGCCAGCAACAGGGTGCCACGCACACCTTGCTGTTTCATCAAATCCAGCAAAGGCTCCTGAATTTCTTGATAATTTTCTAATCGCACAAAGCGATACATCGCGCACACAACCACGCTATGCGCGTTCTTTGGGGTAGACATAATTCCTCGCTTACCGGAACGTAAAACCGGCGCCTGTCATATGTTTGATTTGGGAGTGCAGAGGATATGTGATTCAGCCCACATGTCAAATTGTTGAGCCAGTGGAAACTCATAAGTCGGCGACTCTAATTTGCTAATGAACCCTGTTTATTAACCTTAGCTATCCATTTTTGCCGTTGGCTCTCGCTAGATTTCAACACAGCACCAAACTCAGTGACTTTAACAGGACTAAAACCGCAAAATTCCAAAACAGTCTTTTTCATCATCTTGGTAGCAGGTGAACCATAGATCAACTTGTAGTACCAAATAGGCGTATCCATAGTGATAATAATTCGTGCTGTACGCCCCTTAAGTAGACGCTTTGGTAACAAATCACCTTTCTCATACTTGAAAGCAAATCCAGGCAAAAACACTCGGTCTAAAACACCTTTTAAACCCGCAGGAACCGATCCCCACCAAACAGGGTAGACAATCACAATATGATCAGCAGCTAGTATTCTTTCTTTAATTTCTGCCAATGAATCTTCAAGTACCTGTTTTGATTCATACCCTGATTTTAAGATGGGATCGAAGTGGGAATCTCCCAAATGAATAAGATCCACATGAAAACCAGATCCTTTCGCTCCGGCAACATAGCTTTCCGACAATGCCTTGCATAAGCTTTCTTCTTTTGGATTGCCATTTATTACCAATAATCTTTTCATTAACTACTATCCCTGAATTTAGAAAAGTACATAGTGATTCTATCATGAGTTCTTCTTAGGTATTGACTTGCTATAACGCAATATAGAACGTTCTATCGAATAGACATGCTCATCGTGAGCACCTAACCCTCTTAAAGCTTCTGCCAAGGAAAGTACATACTCTGTGTTACTGCCACTTGGACCCGAGCTACTAACAATTTGCAAGGCGATATCTTCATCTGTAGCATGCCCTAAAAAAGCAGTATTATCCGGATCCGCAATGTAGACTAACCCCTCTCTTGAAGCCTTATCCTCAAACATGATTTCAACACTGGTTCTGAGATATCCATTTTTCTCGCGAATATCCAAATGCTCAAAGACATCCGGTGTTATTAAAATAGCCAACCCATCGCAACGCTGCTCCGGGCTCTCGATCAGTGTCACAACTCTTCCAGGGCTGCCTGGAGTGCCACGATGATCATGCGAACCTTGCCATAGCTTTCGTTCCCAACCGATTATATGAGCTGGTCTTTTTTCTAGATAATCGAAATCAATCTTGTAGAGAATCGATCCATAGGCGAACAACCATAGTTCTGAATGATCCTCAAAAAAAGTTCTTAATTTATTTTGTTCTATAGTATTAGCAGTCATTGAACCCGTTTGAATACAAGCTTTCCTTTACTCATAACCTTTCACATTCACAAAAAAGTTAATCTATTTCCAATATAACACCTCGATCAGCGGCTAACCGGGGTGTAGGGCTTTTTATCGCATAAACGCCATAAAATCGATGCTATATTAAAACCATTGCAACCCTTTATGGGGAACAGACAGTTGACCGAACCCCAAAAGATATCAAATCGCTATGCTCAATGATATGGACTATAACGCCTTTACGATGATTCGAAAGCGCTTTCTACTATATCATTAAGCTGGTATTTACAATTTGGACTTGTTATGTGAGATTTGGATTAAAATGAAAGTTTAACTTGTTGCCATCCAAGTCTCTCACATAAGAACAATAAAAACCGCCAGATCGAATTCCTGGTGCCCCTTCGTCTGACGCACCTATAGAAAGTGCTTTTTTATAAAGTGAATCAACTTGCTCCTGTGAATCTGCTCTTAAGGCAATCATTGTTCCATTTCCTGCTGTCGCCGGCTCACCATTAGCTGGATAGATAGTTGTGAAGACAACCGACTCTTTATCTGTTGCCCAAGCGATACTAGTTTCATCTTGATGAATTCTTTTGGCTCCTAGTACTTCAAAGATCTGGTCGTAGAATTCTCCGGACCTTTTAATATCACTTGATCCCAAAGTAATATACCCAATCACGATTTTTCCTTCGTTGTTGATGCCATATAACGCCTAAATCACAGACGCGACCAGAGCGGAACAAAATGTGGTACAGTGAGCGTCCTGTGCATTTTTTTGTTATACATTTAATCTTTTATTTTATATATCCATTAATATTACTATTTTTTTCACCAGAGAAAGGCTTCATATTTCATAAATATGTCAAAAACAAAAACATTTATATTAACCAGAAAGCCTTATACCTACTACGAAGTTATTACTTCCCAAATTGTCCCTAATACTATCTTCAAAAGTTAGCTCCCGCAAAAATGGCCGCGATACCAGCATATATTTTGAATATCTGATTCCTAACCCAAAGATCGTCAATGCTCATCGCTTCGCGGTACAAAAGACAAAACAGCCCCCATACAACTAAAATTGACAACAAAGGTAGTACCACCAAGATAAAAAGCTTTGCAAGCATAAATACTCCTATATAACGACTTCAATTTGTATATTTACATTATCGATTCATCGACTAAGACGAAAACGCTCAGATGCATAACAACTTAGTGAACCGCATCTTTCAACATATCCAAACCACAGCCCACTACCTTATTGATTTAATTAAACTTTACCCCGAAACAGGGCAATATTATACCAGACAAATAACGAACCTTTCTGCATACCCCTGGGACAAAAGCAGATACATTCGGTATACCCAAGAAGTAATTCACAAATAGTTCTACATATCCAAGTTATCGCTAGTGCGTAGAGATCATCATCCAACTGCAGCTGCACCAATCCTCGCAAGCACTGCCCTAGATTGATTTCATTTATTAAACATTGATCATATAATTCCCACAATGGATGAAACCTATCTCTTACAAGCACTAAGCATCATGTTCTTCAGTGCGTGGAAAACCTATATTGGCCCTGCCATTGCGGCAGCTGCTAGTTTTAGTTATTGGGAAATGTTGCTTTTCAATATGGGGGCAGCACTCAGCTCAGCGGCTGCAACACTACTTGTGACTGACTTTTGGATCACGAGACGCCGCAGCAAAACCAGAGGATTTAATAAAAACCTCCGCAGAATACTCAAGATATGGCGTCGCTATGGTAAGCGAACAACACTTTTCTTATCTCCCATATTGCTAGGCATACCTAGCTACGCTTTGCTAGCTCGGCATTTTAAAGAAAGCCGCTTAACCATCATGCTTGAGCTTAGTTTAATCACATTTATTTGGTGCACAGGCATCTATTGGGCGAGTATTGAAGGACTGGTATTGGTTGACGAATGGAGACTTCTATAAACGACAAAATGTTTACTCCGTTGCTAGCGCTTGAAACGTACTGCTTAATTGCTTAATGGGGAGTTTCTTAGAATAACCGGTATTGCTAATTTCTTTCCCATCTATCTTCACGCTGGAACGGTATTCCCATCTACCTTCAGACCAATTCCACCGGTGTGACTCTTTAACCTTAGCGCCCCTAACAACTTGCTTAAAATCATCAAAACTATTGTGCGTATCTTTATTACCAACCATAACGGCCCAAGTCTGTCTGCCTCCATGTGATGTGGAGTATGGAAACTCTTGATCGACACCATCATACCAATATCGAGTTCCTTCGCGATGCACTGCACAATAATTGTCTCCATTACGAGCAACCAACCAGGTTCCCATTTTTGCATTCTCATCAAATCGATCGGTAGGCCAATGCAAGGTTACGCGGGAACTAAACAATTCACCTAGCGAATACTCTTGATCTATTAGTTCCGCAATAGAGGCATTAGACTCTGTTTGTTCCAAAACTCTATCAACCAGATGCTCTAAGATAGAAACTAGGAAACGCATATGATTAATTGGCTGATAGACAATAAGTGCCACATTTTGGTCTTGTTTAACTGTAGGTAGATGAGAGTCAGTAAAAAAGTGTTTTTTCCCCCAGTCTTCAGGTATTACTCCCGTTTGAGTCCAGACAGCCACATCACCACAAGTTGCAGCCCATTGCTGTCTTTGCCATCCAACGGAACCCGCATAAGCTGTTTCTTCCGATACCAGTGCCACTCCTTTATTTTTAAATACGGTAACTTTTGATTCGGAAATATTTGAGCCTTGGGTAATCGAAGAAAACAAAGTTGCTATCTTAGTGTGTAATTTATCATTCCATTTTTTTGGCAACATGCTGCTTGCCGTGGCTAAGATACCGAATATACTGAGATCGGCGTTTTTATTTAGCCCGTAAGTATTAATTGCTCGGATCGTATCGGCGGCAGTTTCTTTGCTGTAGTAGGCTCCATGGTTCCAGTGGAGCACCCCTCTTTCAGCGCTAGAAAACCCGGCATCTTTTAAAGCTTGAGTAGATTCTTTTATTGAATGGCCTTGATTTACCACTTCATAAAGTTCACTGCGATAGGTGTTAGCGACATCGGTATAGTCAATATCACTGCTAGCTAAAAATATTCCTCGCCCACCAATAGCGAATTCCCCCTTACCGGTTATCAACCAAAAATCAGAGCGACCACCAGACGCTGAAGAAGTGTATCTACTTTCATAGTTTCTACCGGCAGCTGGGTAAAATTCTCCTTCGTCTGTGAATATTTTTATGGAGTCTTCTAGCATTCGTTTGGTAGCGCGTTCCGCCAACCTCTGAATCTGCGGATCTTCTGAAAAGTCTGCTAAGTTCGCCAACGCTTGCAACGAGAACACATAGTACGTAGTGGAGAAATACTCATAAAAACCAAGTTCCGCTTTTAGTTGCAAGATATAATTTAGGCGCTTATCCAAATTTGAGTCGATCTTCCATGGTAGATGAGGGTACTTTTGTCGAAGTAAATATGCAGTCGAGGCATACATAAGGGTGTGGTTTTCGGAAAAGTAATTGCGATTCTGTTTCTCTTGCTCACTTGCAACATCAACCCACATACTAATGTTTAACATCGCATCAATTATCTCATTCTCCCAAGCGGGATTAGCGCCATCTGAATGGTATAAGAGTCGAACTGCAGGTTGCATACGAAAGCTAATAGCACTAATGGATTTATCGTTTAAATTCGAAATAAGATCATCCACCAATGAATAGTCTACTGTTTGCCCTCTATAAGCTTTCGCAATTGCCGCATGCCATGCATCATATCCGTTTAACTCCTTTGTGTTGGCCGTATCGATGATCTTATCTAAATAGGCTTGTTTTCGCTCCAAATAGGTACTGGCTAACAATAAGTTAGGTGCCATCAAAAAAGTGATCAATAAAATGAGAAAGCTTACTCGCGCTTTCGAACTATGGGAAAAATATCGGGAGAAGAGAGTTGGCATGGAGAATTATCCTTATTATTTTGCAAGTCGATCTGCTGTCCTCTTCGACTCTGCCAGCTCCAATAAGCGTCGTATTGAACGAAAGAGCTATAGCTGAGCTAACAATTCAAAACGGTGCAGCAACTAAGCTGAATCAAGCGGGCGTTAATCCAGCTGTATATCCGACCGGTATTCATTAGGGGTAACACCCTGCCATAGCTTGAACGCATGAAAAAACGAAGTGGTTTCTTGAAAGCCTATGGCATCGGCTATTTGATCCATGGTGAGCTGGGTGGTCGTTAAATAATGCAACGCCAGTTCGTGGCGGGTTTCATCCAATAAGGCTTGATAGCCAGTGCCAGCGTCTTTCAACTTACGCTGCAAGGTTCGAACACTGACATTGCAGGCTTGCGCGGCTCCCTCTATCGCCACGTCTTTAGCGCTAAGGTGAGTCACCAAGAAGCGTTTCACTTGCTTGGCTAGACCTTGTTTGGATTGGCTAGCTTTTAGCTGTTCCGCATGAGCACGAACCACCTGGTACATTGAACTATCGCCCGCGGTAATAACACGCTCCAACACACAAGAGTTAGCAACGACTTTGTTTGTATCACCATTAAAGCTTACCTGGCATTGGGTAAGGGCTTCCCAAGAATGATAACCAGGCTTTGGATAGGCAACCTGCACGCTTATCGGTAACAAAGGCTGGCCCGTTAACCACTCAGCAAAGGCTTGTATGCCAGCAAATACGCTTTCTACAACACAGCGGTAGGTGGCAGATGTCGGATCGGGAAAGTACATATCATTCGGCTGCCAGATCAGTTCAATAGTGTTTTCTTTCCGATTCAGTTGTGTGGTGCCCAAATCATGGATTAAGGATTCAAACAGAATGACCTGCTCTAAGGTCTGATCTAGTGTTTCGCAGCTTAGTAGGGTCAAACCCAAGGTAGGATAGGCACCTGGCGTAACTCGCCGTCCTACTTCCAAGCCAATGGCAGGCTGGAAGCGAACTGCAACAGTAAACAGCGCTAGGTAGTCAGTAGTGCTCAGGGTGGCCGGTAATTCGGTTAAAGGGTGGCTGCACACTTCTGCCAGAGCGCTCTCTGGCACGCCAACCGCTAAGGCAGTGTTGATCATATGCTGGGCGTATGCACGGGCAATGCCTCCTTGTTCGCTGAGCTTATCGTTATGTAGTTGGCGTTCTTCAGTAGTCATCTGGCACGATTCAACAGCTGGTGAGCTTCACTCTTTTGTTAAATTACAATAAAAAAGGAGCCAACATGGAACTCATCAACTCTATAATCAACGATTATGCCACCGTTTTTTCTAACCCTTGGTTTTGGCAGTTCCCTGCTGCTACCTTAGGGATAAGTGTTGCTGCGTTCTTATTCTTCGCCACTCCATGGACCATTCTAGCGTATATCGATCCCAAGTGGGCACAGCCTTATAAGATCCAACAAAAGCCGTTTCAGGTGAAAAAGTACTTTTTACCCAATCTTGCCCGCATCACAATTAACAGTAGCATTATGTTTTTGCTAATCGTGATTGCTTGGCCCCTGTTAAAGCACAGCCCGATTAAAACTGGCGATATGCCTGCTTGGTATATTGTCGTTTTACAACTTGCGTTCTTTATTTTTCTCGATGATTTTTTGTATTACTGGATGCATCGCTATATGCATGAAAATAAGTGGCTGCTAAAGAATGTCCACTCGGTACACCATCGCATTCGCAATACCTGTGCCTTAGATGGTAACTATTTTAACTGGATTGAATTCGTGTTGACTGGCAGCCTAGCACTGGTAGGCCCTATGTTGTTGGGCTGTCACCTGTATGTGCTATATATCTGGATTATTATTCGCCAGCTTGAAGCCGCTGATGGCCACGCTGGTTACGATTTTAAATGGAACCCGATGCATTGGTTGCCAGTATACCAGGGGCCGGTTTATCACGATTTCCATCATGCACGATATCAGGGTAATTATTCGGGATTCTTGCCTTACCTCGATCGTTTTTGGGGAACTTATGTGCCAGAGTATTTAAAGTATCGTCAGGACAAGAAAGCCAACCGTAACGACGATCATGTTAATCAATCTCCGAAAGAGCAAGTAAAGGACGGCGGCATATCAAGCGCCCTATAATTCAGAAACAACTCAATCTAGAATTTTCGACAACTGATCGATATCGACATACAAAGCAGAAGCGGCACCGTTATCTCTATATTGGCTGTAAGAATTCCCACAAGGTATAGAAAGATACCAAAAGCCAACTAGCGACAATCGTCCAAAACGTTATAGGTGCTTCCTGAGCACTGACCTTTTCAACCAGAAAGAGTTCTTTGTTTTTGATACTGACAGCAACCCAAAACAAAAACAGCAACCACCAAACAATGTAAAACTCCGTTAACGTTGCGATCACAATTGTGATCAGTGCAATCCATGATTTCCAATAGGGTGTATCTATTTCTATTGCATGATCCTTTTCGGAGGGGATAGCACCAATTTCTGGCGCGCTTTCCTTTTTTTTATTCCATGGTTTAGGTTTCTTCATCAAATTCAATCCTCTATAACGACGATAAGCTAAGCCGATGCAGCACTTCGACGACTTATCTCCTCCAAACATATGAGACACACTTGTATCATATAAAAATTACAGATATGATACACCAATGTCTTATATATGCTATTGGGTATAGATGTGAAGATTTATCTAATTAAGGCTTCTGCTGGAAGCGATTACTCTAAGTACAAGGCAGACACCGGCGGCCCACCGCAAAATATCTTTGCTGCCGCTGCAGCCACCCCCAAGTGTCATGATCTAGAAATGACCGACGAAACCATTGGCATGAAGACCAACTTTGACTCTGATGCCGATCTGGTAGTGATTTTTATGTCGACACCTGATGCTTATCGGGCATATGAAATATCTGATGCCTTTCATAAGAAAGGCAAAATCATTGTACTCGGTGGATTGCATACCAAATTTAATCAGGGAGAAGCATCTGAGTATGCCCACGCCATCATAATTGGCGAAGTAGAAAATTATTGGGAACAACTCTTATTCGATGCTGAAAATAAATGCCTGCAAAGCGTTTATCAAAGCAATGAACCTTTCGACTTAGCAGAGCTTAACCCATACCCCACAAACATTATCACGCCCGCGCAATACGATTACACCTGGTCTGTTGTGATCACCCGTGGATGTCCTTTTAAATGCGACTTTTGTTTAGTCCATCAATTCTTTAGTAGCTTTCAACTGCGTCCGATTCCGCATATTGTCGATGAGCTCAGGCATTTAAAGGAACTTGGTGTTGAATGGGTGGAACTTCATTCAGATAACTTAACCCACAATAAAGCTTATGCACTGGAGTTATTTGCAGCCATTGCACCAATTGGCTTGAAATATTATTGCGAAACCACGGTGCTAATTGCTCGTGATGAAGTGCTACTGCAAGCAGCACAAAAAGCTGGTGTAAAGTCTGTATTATTAGGTATTGAAACCCCTAATGAAGAAGCGCTAAAGGCGCAGAAGAAATCATTCGTTAAGCCAAATCGGATGAAGGATTACGTCGCTACTATCAAAAAACATGGCATTGAGGTTTGGGGGGATTTTCTATTTGGATTCGATGAACATACCCCAGAAATATTTCAGGAAACCTTAGATTTCGTTCGGGAAATACAAGTAGATAAGGTGATTCCACACTTTATGATACCTTTTCCAGGCTCCGAGACCTTCAACAAACTCGAGTCAGATAACCGGATATTGACCAAAGACTGGAGCCAATATGACGGCAGTCACGCAGTGTATCAACCGGAAAACATGACCATTGATGAGCTTGAAGCTGGCGTTCACTGGATATGGAGTAAGACTACCAGCTTCCAAGAGAAGATTAAGTATTGGTTCTAAGCTGTATTAACAGATCAACCATTGACGGTTAACAGCTCTTCCTTAAAATCGCGGATATCCATATGCCGAACATCAATCCCTTTCACAAGATATATCACTTGCTCTGCGATATTTCTGGCATGATCCCCAATTCGCTCCAGTGCACGCAAACTCCAAAGAACATTAAGAGCCGGACGTGCAGTTTGAGGTTCATCTGTCATATGCGTGACGCAGTGTTGTGTGGCAGCTAGATAAGCCAAATCGATGTTCTTATCAGAGCCCACTATCTCATATGCTAAACGAACATCATGGTTGGAATATGCTTCCAAAGCGGTATGCAGCATTGCTTTAACACTCTGTCCTAAATCCGTAACCTCTTGCTCAATCTCTTGAGTGAAGGATGTGTCCTCAGAAAGCTCTATAGCATACTTGGCTATTTTGCATGCTTCGTCGCCGATTCTTTCTATGTCGGTATTAGTTTTGCTGATCGCCAACACTAATCGCAAGTCAACCGCTGTTGGCTGGCGCTTTGCTATAACGCTTACACATTGATTATCGATGTTTCGCTCACTGCCATTGACTTGTTTTTCAAGAGTCAACACTTTGTTAGCTTTCTCTACGCCACTCTCAAGTAACGCGTCTAGAGATAATTGTAATTGAGTCTCCACAACTTCTCCCATCGACAGAATAGCGCTACGCAAAGCGTCTAAGTCTTGATCAAACTGATGTGAGATATGCTCATCTTGGTTGAATGAATCCATGATGTTCCTCTTTATATACTTATCGTTCTTGTTTTTATTTTGTTCTTGTCTTGATAACTCTAAGTTTAGCTTAAATGTGGGTATTCGTATGCAATCTTGATTTGAATAGTGCAAGTGAGGCTGCTTTCCTCTAGCGTTACCGGTATCACCAACTTTGACTAGCTCCTCACCTTTGTGTACTCCCGAAGCACCCCAAGGGTCATACCAAAAAGTGTCCTTGTTCCAGTCCTTAGGTGTGGCACCTTTAACAGGAATAATCCTGTCTTCAGGAATTAAGAAACCTAATAAAAGAACTGCTACGACTATTGTTACGACGTATTTCCACATTTTGAAACTTAATGAGACCTAATCAGAGTTTTGAGCTAGTCGCTATCAGCCGCTCAAATTCTATTTATATCATTTTCTCTACAGCCAATTCTGCATGTATTTTGGTGGTATCTACCAAAGGAACCTGAGTATCATTCTGAGAGATAAGCAACCCAATCTCAGTACAACCTAATATCACAGCATCCGCTCCTTCCTCGGAAAGAGAACTCACTACTCTAAGATACTCGCGTTTTGAGTCGGCTTTAACTTCCCCAAGGCATAGCTCGTTATAAATCACCTTGTGAATTATCTCACGATCTAACTCATTGGGGACTATCACCGCTATACCATGCAAGGTATCCAACCTATTTTTATAGAATTCCTCTTCCATGGTGAATTTTGTACCCAATAGCCCAACTTTTTTTATTCCTTTTGCTTTGAGACTCTCAGCTGTTGCATCAGCAATATGTAGAATTGGTATGCCTATGCTTGAAGATATTTCGTCATAGACTTTATGCATTGTATTGGTACAAATTAATAGAAAGTCGGCTCCGGCTGATTCTATCTTTTTTGCAGCATCCGAGAGTATTTCCGCAGTCGAAACCCAGTCTCCTTGGTGCTGAAGTTTTTCTATAGGATCAAAGTTAACGCTATAAAGTACAATCTGGGCTGAATTTAGTCCTCCCAGTTTTTCCTTTACCCTTTGATTAATCAATTGATAATAGCCAACCGTACTTTCCCAACTCATTCCGCCCAACAGCCCGACTGTTTTCATATACCTGATTCCCCAATTACTTCTTTGATATTACACTCGAGGTGCTACGGCCACCACATTTAACGGCATGTTACTTCAGTTGGTGACAAATGCAGAATGCATTAAATAACGCATAGGGAGTTCCTTTCCTTTATCTTCTGATTCCATGAAAATAAATGTTGTATACCATGAGGAGTCCTTCTCTCATGATAGACTGATTCTACACAATCAGGGCTCAAGCAACCAAGACTTAAAGATCCGTATTAAAACACGTTTCTAGGTAACGCTCTCACTTGATAAGTTTGGCAACAAGATACTAAAAGCACTACCTTTACCGTGCACACTTTCAAGCTCAATTCGGCCACCAAGCACCTGAACCATCTTTGAAGAAATGACCAACCCCAAGCCTGTACCTTGAATGTGCTTTTCTCTGACTTCAGCAATTCGTACAAACTCTCTAAAGAGATTTTTTTGATCCTTAGGATGTATACCGATTCCTGTATCAGCTAAGGTAATTTTTACACACTCTCCTAGCTTTTCGTCACTAATAATATTTGCTGATAATGTAACGCTCCCCTCTTCGGTGTATTTAATCGCATTGCTTCCAAGATTATGTAACACTTGAATTAGCTTATTCTTATCAGTGGCGATGTTTATTGTTTCAGATGAGATCTCACTACGTATTCGCAAGCCTTTATCTTCAGCAAGGGATCTTAGGAACCCCACTTCAGCCTCTAGGACTTCATCTAAATCCACATCTGATATATCAACTTCCATCTTACCGGCTTCGATTTTTGATAGATCCAATATATCGTTAATCACGTTTAGTAAATGGGTGCCATTTCGATGCACTGTTTCCAAAGCATCCCTATGTCTATCATTCAGCTTTTCTGACAACTGAGAAATTAGAATTTTAGTGAAGCCCAGAATCGAGTTTAGCGGCGTGCGTAATTCATGGGACACATTGGTAAGGAATTCAGACTTATGGCGATTGGCCGTATTCAATTCATCGATTAAAAGTGCGCGCTCAGTTACATCCACCCCACAACCGATCATCATTCCGCTTGAAAGCATGAAGTTAGACCACATTTGCACCCTTTCAGAACCATTCTTAACAATAACAGGGTACTCATGAAACTCTCCATTAGGATTAGAAATCGCTTGAATAACCTTTTCACAAACTTCTGAATCTGGATAAAACTTTTCCATGATATTTGGTTCGGCTTGAACATCCTTAAAGCTATAGCCCAAGACCTCCTCACAACATCTATTCCACAGATTACACTCTCCATTCTCACCAAAAGAGTTGATCATCACGGGTAATACCTGAACTAATTCTTCAAAGGACTGCTTTTGAGCCACCAAAGCCCTTTCTTTGTCTTTCAGGTCCGAAATATCCGAGCAAATACCTAATATTCCATAAACATTGTCGTTTTTATCTTTCAAAGGCACCTTACTTGTTAGTACATGTCCTTCAGAACCATCACTACGATGATACGGCTCATCAATTTCTAGCTCAGCGCGTCCATTTGTCATGATCCTCTTATCATCATCACGGTACATCTGTGCGTGCTCGGAACTGCGCTGAAAATCAAAATCTGATTTACCGACAACGTCTCTTGGGTGATGAAGCCCAACGGTTTCGGAGAATACATTATTGCAACCAAGATAATTCAGGTTTTCATCTTTCCAAAAGACCTGGCCAGGAATATGAAATAGAACATCTTCAAGGGTATCAACTCTATTCTGTAACTCGCGCGTTTTGGATTCGTAAATATATCCACGTAATTTTCTTGTATCCTTTTCTGCGCATGTTTCATGAGACGCAATACAACGAATATATCTACACTCCGAATGAACAATTATTCGAAACTCAACATCTAGATCAGTACCATCCTCTATCGCACGACGGAATGCATGATCCACATGATCAACATCCGCTTCGTGGCAGTTCTTTTTCCAAATATCGAAAGGCCCAGAATGCTCTAGATTTTGATCTGAGAGTCCAAACAGTTCAGCCACCTTTGGCTCATAGAGTGAGGTATTCGATGCTAAGTCCCATTCCCAATAGGAGGCACCGATGGCATTTGATAGAAGAGATGCCATGGCATCGGCAAGCATAGTCATAGTACTAGTGCATCTCCTTGAAACTATATGAAATAAAAGCTGACAGCTTTAAGAAAACACTAGTTGTAAAGATCAAAAACGCCAATAAGTAGAACAACTTGGCAAATACACCGTCGTTTTATGTGGGCAATATATTTCTAGCACCATCATCAACAGACTAGGAATACCTATAGTTACGTTATAACATATCATTTAGGTGAGTTATTAACTGATCAAAAGTGCATCAACTGAGGGTCTACTT
Source organism: Pseudomonadales bacterium (assembly GCA_022361455.1). Classification (GTDB taxonomy): domain Bacteria; phylum Pseudomonadota; class Gammaproteobacteria; order Pseudomonadales; family Ketobacteraceae. The sequence continues at coordinate 32,752 of JAKSAW010000221.1, forward strand.
ATGGATATGCAGCCTATAACCGAAGTATCCGAAGAGCAGATACTTAAAGAGCCAGAGTCAAACTACATGAATGCCGAGCAACTGGCGTTCTTTAAACAGAAACTAATTGAGCTTCACGAAACAACTCGTGCACGCATTCAGGAAGCGAAAGATCAAATGGCTAGCCCTATGGGTTATAGCGACCCCAGTGATCGTGCTACTTGCGAGGAGCAATCGGAAATAGCGCTGAAAATAGTGGATCGAGAACAAAAGCTGCTGCCTAAGATTCAACAGGCGCTGGAGCGTATTCGCACAGGCTCTTATGGCTATTGCCTAGAATCAGAAGAACCGATCGGCATCCCAAGATTATTGGCGCGCCCTACTGCTGAGTACTGTGCCGAAGTTAAAACCCTAAAAGAGATGAAAGAATACCAGTTTAGGCATTAACCAAGTACTCAGACCACTAATACAAATCCTGCTTAACGTTGGTAACGATATATGGATACTTCAATAATTCCAACAACATACCAAGAATGGCGCCATTGCATAACGGTGATCTGTCAACAGCCGTTAACGATGCCCTATATTGAATCACGCATAAAAGCTTTAAACTCGCAAAATGATCATATGACCAGTAAGTTCGTGGAGCTCTACGGCGAGCAGCAACTTGTTAAGACTCTCAAATGGTTTGAGCAAGCAAAGGACGAATTACAATAGACATCTCCAGGTGGTGCGAGATTCCGCAGCGTTAAGATCACCAATCAATAAAGGTGATTTGACGTTGCTCCACCACCTTGCGATACTGTTGCAGCAAATAGAAAGCTAGGGTTCCGATCAACCTTCTGGTGATGCCTGGTCCGAGAGCTTTCGACCTCCACCTTTCAGTGAAAGACATAGGTTACACGGCGGGATAAAAGCCCGGGAGATCATTGGTGACAACCAGAGACGCTCAGTGTATTACTTGTGTAGCTGAAGGGCCTTACGAAGCATTTCTAAGACTCTTTTCTTCCCCTAAAACATTATCACGCGTTGTGGTTTGAACGTATTCTAAAAGCTGAATGATTGGAGTCTGTAATGAGCGAATACATACGTTCCATTGACTATAAAACTGAACTGAAATCCGGTTCCCATTGGTCATTCCGTGCTAGGCGCGGCACGGTAATGCGGTTAACTGACTTAACCGGTGACGCCAATGTCGGCATGTTATTTTACAACCCCGAAGATCTACTGGAGCGTTATAACGCACCCGATACCTTGAAGTGCCAACACACCTTTAAACTCACCAAAGGCAACTGTTTGTATTCAGACATGGGGCGAGTATTCGCATCCATTGTTGAAGATGATCTAGGCTGGCATGAAACCGTTGCTGGTAACTCTCGTGCTGAGCATATCGAAGCACTGTGGGGTAAACGTGATTACCAAATCCATCGCAACAAGTGGAAACAAAACGGCCACGACTCCTTTTTAGTGGAGCTAGGTAAGTACGGTCTCGGTGCTGCTGATTTGGCAGCTAATCTGAACTGGTTCAGCAAGATAGAAATCTCAGAAGATGGCAGCATGGCATTAACCAAAGGCCATAGCAAACCAGGGAATTCTGTGCTGCTGCGTTTTGAGATGGATACCCTTGTAGTGTTACATACTTGCCCGCATCCACTGGATAAGTCTGAGGAATATCCACGCAACAAAGTTCAAATCGAACTTGGAGTTGCACAACCAGTCACCGACGATGACTACTGCAAAAACTTCCGCCCTGAAAACGAGCGCGGTTTTAAAAACAATGCCCTTTACCATATTGGCCTGTAACAGAAGAGGAGAAGTAGTGATGTTAAAAGAATCTAACTTGAACCCAGAGAACGCTGTTACTCGCGATATCGTTGATTCCGGTGACTATTGGCTTGGCAAGGTAAAGAAAGGCCAAACATTCCGAATTTTGGACATAGAAGGTAACCAGGCCGCTGACATTTTATTTTACAATGCTAATCATCCTGAAGAACGCTACAGTGCAATGGATACTATCCGTGAGCAAGGCAATGTTTATCTAACCACAGGCTCTAAGTTGCGCACCAATGAAAACAATGTGATGTTGGAAATAGTTGCCGATACTTGCGGCCGGCATGACACTCTTGGTGGAGCCTGCGCAACTGAAAGTAATACGGTGCGCTACGATCTGGAAAAACGCACAATGCATGCTTGTCGAGATAGCTGGATGCTAGCAGTTAACAAGCACCCAGAGTTCGGTCTTACTAAGCGAGATATAACTCATAACATCAACTTTTTTATGAACGTGCCAATCACCTCCGATGGCGGCTTAACATTTGAGGACGGTATATCTGGCGCGGGTAAGTATGTTGAGTTAAAAGCGGAAATGGATGTTACCGTTCTGATATCCAACTGCCCACAATTAAACAATCCATGTAACGGTTATAACCCTACTCCCATCGAATTTATTGTCTGGGACGCTTAAGCCTAACGCATTGCGATGTAGCTCTTTTCGTATAAAAGCTACATCGCAATTATGGTTAGGTGCGTACATCAAGACTTACCTTTTAAAAGCTAAACCTCAGTTCACATTTGGTTCACTCAGCACTCTGTAGTTTA